>NZ_JAZDVY010000001.1:0-505383 GCF_036350695.1 Tenacibaculum sp. FZY0031 | reverse complement strand
ATCACAGTAGAAGACACGGTAGCCCCAGAATTTGTAGAGACTTTACCAGTAGCAGAAATCACGGTAAGTTGTGATAACATTCCAGTGATGGAAACTTTAACAGCAACCGATAATTGTGATGCATCCGTAACAGTTAATTATGCTGAAGAGTTTGCGGGGCAAGATGATGCCTGTGCATCAGAATATACCATCACAAGAACATGGACAGTGCAAGATTGTGCAGGAAATAGTACATCACATACTCAAGTAGTAACGGTAGAAGATACTGTAGCTCCAGAATTTGTAGAAGCATTACCAGCAGATACAACCGTGAGTTGTGATGCCATTCCAACAGCTGTAGTTTTAACGGCAACCGATAATTGTGATGCATCCGTAACAGTTAATTATGCTGAAGAGTTTGCGGGGCAAGATGATGCCTGTGCATCAGAATATACCATCACAAGAACATGGACAGTGCAAGATTGTGCAGGAAATAGTACATCACATACTCAAGTAGTAACGGTAGAAGATACTGTAGCTCCAGAATTTGTAGAAGCATTACCAGCAGATACAACCGTGAGTTGTGATGCCATTCCAACAGCTGTAGTTTTAACAGCAACCGATAATTGTGATGCATCCGTAACAGTTAATTATGCTGAAGAGTTTGCGGGGCAAGATGATGCCTGTGCATCAGAATATACCATCACAAGAACATGGACAGTGCAAGATTGTGCAGGCAATACTACATCACATACTCAAGTAGTGACAGTAGAAGATACTGTAACTCCAGAATTTGTAGAAGCATTACCAACAGATACAACCGTGAGTTGTGATGCCATTCCAACAGCTGTAGTTTTAACGGCAACCGATAATTGTGATGCATCCGTAACAGTTAATTATGCTGAAGAGTTTGCGGGGCAAGATGATGCCTGTGCATCAGAATATACCATCACAAGAACATGGACAGTGCAAGATTGTGCAGGCAATACTACATCACATACTCAAGTAGTGACAGTAGAAGACACCGTAGCTCCAGAATTTGTAGAAGCATTACCAACAGATGTAACGGTAAGTTGTGATGCTATTCCAACAGCTGTAGTTTTAACGGCAACAGACAATTGTGATGCATCCGTAACAGTTAATTATACAGAAGAGTTTTCTGGACAAGAAGAAGGATGTGCTTCAGAGTATACCATCACAAGAGCATGGAGAGTACAAGATTGTGCAGGTAATGAAACTTCGCATATGCAAATACTTACTGTAGAAGACAATGAAGCACCAACTTTAGTGTCAGTATTAGAAGATATAACAGTTGCATGTGATAATGTTCCTGAAGTTCCAACATTAGAATTTACAGACAATTGCTCATCAAATGTAACACAAACAAACTTTGAAGAAACAAGTACGTTTGATGGCAGTGATAGTGATTATACAATCACAAGAACATGGACAGTTACGGATGACTGTGGTAATGTAGCAGACTTTACGCAAAATATAACAGTAACAGTCAATACAACAGTAACTGAACTAGCTGACTCAAGATGTATCGATGACGGAACGATTGATTTGAATGACTATTTAGCAAATCAAAGTGAAGATGGAACTTGGGAAGTAACTCAAGGAAGTGTAACAATATCTGATGACGGAAGTTTTGATCCGTCAGGATTAAACTTAGGAGATTACATCTTTACATATACATCACCAAATAATGGATGTTTAATAGCAACAAAAGTTACCATTAATATAAACGACGATTGTATAGTATTGCCATGTGGACAAGAAGATGTGGTCATATCTAAAGCAGTAACCCCTAATGGAGATTCATGGAATGAATTTTTTGAAATTACAGGAGTTGAATCCTGTGGATTCGTAGCCAATGTAAAAATATTTAACCGTTGGGGTGCAAAAGTATTTGAATCAAACAATTATGCAAATAATTGGAACGGAACTTCAGATGGAGCTACGTTTGGAGGAGCTGAAAGACTACCAGCCGGTACATATTACTACATTGTAATATTAGAAAATAGTGGTTTAAAACCATTTACAGGAGCAATTTACTTAGGAACCAAATAATATTATAGCTATGAACCATAATTACAAACTATTACAGGCAGTTATTGTGCTGTTTTTTGCAACAGTTTTAACAGTTCAATCACAACAGCTACCACAATTTACTCAGTATATGTATAATACAATTTCTATTAATCCTGCCTATGCAGGAAGTAGACAAGTGTTGAGTATTGTTGGATTGCACAGAAGTCAGTGGGCGGGACTAGATAGAGCACCAGAAACACAAACATTATCTATTCACACACCACTTAGAAATGATAAAATAGGGTTGGGGTTATCCTTTATAAATGATCAACTAGGATATGAAAATTTCACTTATTTATATGGAGATTTTTCGTATACCATTCAACTTAATGACGATATAAAATTGGCTTTTGGACTTAAAGCAGGGGTTACTCAATACAATATTGATGATGCTTTGATTGCAGCCGAAGGATCAGATCCAGGAATTTCTGGAATTCAAAATAGATGGGAACCAAATATTGGTAGTGGATTGCTGCTACATACCAACAAATGGTATGTGGGGCTTTCTGCCCCAAGGTTATTAAATATAGACCATAATGATTTAGAAATTAATGGAATTAATTATGGGGTTGTAGATAGGGTAAGTTATTACTTAACAGGAGGATATGTTTTTGACTTAAGTGATAATGTAAAGTTTAAACCAGCTACATTAATAAAAGCAACTAATGGAGCTCCAGTATCATATGATATTACAGCAAACTTTTTATTCAATGAAAAGTTTTGGTTAGGAGGTTCATACAGGATAAATGAAGATACAGGAGCTTTAGGAGCTTTAGTAGATTTTCAGGTATCTCGTCAGTTTAGAATTGGTTACGCTTATGAATATCCATTATCAGACATTAATCAGTATTCAAATGGAACACATGAAATATTATTAATGTTCGAGTTGCATAAAGTAAATAGAGTTAAATCTCCTAGATATTTTTAAAAAGCATAGTTATGAAGACAAAAATTACACTTTTAATCTTAATTTTTTCATTCTCCTATTCATTTTCTCAGAAGAGAGTCGCGGATAAGTTTTATAGAGATTATGCCTATGTAAAAGCTGCTGAGTTTTATGAAAGCGCAGTGAAAAAAGGAGACAGTACCACCTATACATTAGCAAGACTTGGAGATTGTTATTATAATAATTCAGATTCAAAAAAAGCAGTTCATTGGTATCAATTAGCAGCAAAAAGTGAAGATGGTTTAAGTAATGAAAATATTCATAGGTACGTACAATCATTACGAAGTATTGGAGCATATGAAAAAGCAGATGAATGGTTGCAAAAATTACCTGATGCTAAAGGAAGTTTATCAAAAGAAGGTTATGAAAAACTCATGACTTTGAATAACGATACGATTAATATTTACAATTTAGAAGTTAATACCAAAAATTCCGATTTCGGACCTTATGTAATAGGAAATAAATTTGTTTTCTCATCAGCAAAAAATAATAAAGGCAAAATTTATGAATGGAATAATGAGCCTTATTTAGACTTATATGAAGCAAAAATAAATGTAGAAAATGGAATAAAAACGATAGAAGCTGTTGTGCCAATTACCTCCTCAAAAATTAATACAAGTTTTCACGAATCAAGTGTGGCTATTACAAAAGATGGAACCACTATGTACTTTACCAGAAATAACTTAAACAAAAGAGATAAGTTAGATTATGATAAAGAAGGAACATCTCACTTAAAAATATATAAAGCCACACTGGTTAATGGACAGTGGGACAATATTGAAGAGCCTTCGTTTAATGATGAAGTATATTCAAGCGGGCATCCAGCATTAAGTCCAGATGAAAAAACACTGTATTTTACGTCAGACAGACCTGGAGGCTATGGTTTTACAGATATTTATAAAGTAGCCATTTTACCAAATGGAACTTATGGAGATCCTGTAAACATGGGAGATAAAATTAATACTGCTGGTAAGGAAATGTTTCCATATGTGGCTAAAGATTATACGTTATATTTTTCTTCAGATGGATATGCAAATTTAGGACTGCTAGATATTTATAAATCTAATTTATTAAATAATAATTCATCAGAAGTAAAAAATTTAGGAGCACCTTTTAATAGTGGATATGATGATTTTGCATTCTTTTTAAATGAAGATAACAAAACAGGGTATTTTTCATCGAATAGGCCAGGAGGAAAAGGACATGATGATATATATAGTTTCGAAAAATGTAAGCAGTTTATTTCTGGAAAAGTATTTGACAAAAGAACAAATGAGCTGTTAGCAGAGGCGCTAGTAGAATTAGTTGATACTACAGGAAAAGTGCTAGAAACAATTACTACAAAAGAAGATGGTTCATACTTTTTTGAAGTTAATTGTGGAAAAAAGTATGTTCTTAGAGGTTCAAAAAATGATTATAAAGACGATTTAAAAGATGTATTAACGACAAACGAAGACAATAAAAATATAGAGCTAGACCTGTATTTAACTCCTTTAATTATAGGTAATGAGATAGTGATAGATCCGATATTTTTCGACTTTGATAAGTGGAATATTCGTCCAGATGCAGCCTATGAGCTAGAACACATAGTAGGCGTGTTAAAAAATCACCCGAAAATGATTATTAAAATTGAAGCTCATACTGACAGTAGGGGAAGTGATCGTTATAACGAAATTTTGTCGGATAAGAGAGCCAAATCTACTAGAGATTATATTTTCTCAAGAGGGATAGCTACCAATAGGATAGAAAGCGCTATTGGTTATGGAGAAAAGCAGTTGGTAAATAAATGTTCCAACGGTATTCCTTGTACAGAAGAAGAACATCAAGAAAATCGACGATCAAAATTTATAATCATTAACGATTATAAATAGCAAAATAAGTAATTAGTCTCCCGTAGAGTAGTTTTCTTTAGCCCCGATTCAATGCGCATATTGGATTGGGGTTTTGATTTACTTCACTATTCTATTTCTTGACAAAAATATTGGTAAAAAACCATTTGCCGTTAGCACTTTTTTCAGCGGTAACTTCAAAGTGAGTGTAATCACCTTCAATATTTTCTTTATGTCCATTGCTTTTAATCCAAGCATTAACTACCGATTCAGCGGTAGAATAACCATAAGCCACATTTTCACCTACCTTAATTGCATCAGCGTTTTCAGCTAAATACTCTTTACGTTGGTAAAAAAAGTCGTGTGAAACTTCGTCCTTTTCAATCATGTAATTAGTATGATTGCTTGTTTGCGACTTAATAGTTTGTAACTTGTTTAGTGAAGAAAAGCCATTATTAACCCTATAAGAGTTAATGAGATTTAAAATGTCTGCCTCAATCGGTTTTTCACTGATGTTAGTTGACACTTCTGGGGTACTGTCAATTATCTCGGCTTCGTTAGAAGAGCAAGACGTTATTATTAGTGCACAAAATAACACCAATAACTGGAGGGGGTAGTTATTCATGATTATAGGGGTTAAGGGGTTAATCAAAAAACGTTGTAAAGATATGACGAAAACTTAATACAAAACAAGTTAATTGTATGTGTTTGAGGTAAAAAGGGGCTTTTTCCTGTGACTAGATAGCCTGTTTTATAAAGTCTTCATACTCGTAAAAAAACAGTTCAAACTGTGTCATGGTTTCAACATAAAACTCATAACAATCTCGCCACGTATTTTTATTGTGAATACTGAATTTTTTATCAAAAGGGACGTAAATTCTACGAATAATTTTGTGATTGTCTAGCTCAAAGTTGTCATCAAAAATAACCTCAGACAAATACGCACTTTCCAGTATGTTTTTTAAAGAAAGTAGCTGATCATAAAGTAATTCATTGGCTATGTCTTCAGGATGTTCAAAATCTAAACAAACAGAAGCTTTTTTTCTATCCGCTTGAAATTTAAAAGCAACCCCTTTTATCTTGGTATTGTATAATAGCCATTTTCTAGGAAAAGACTTTCCAAAGCTTGTCCAAAACTCTTTACGTAAACGAGCAGATTCTTCTTTACTGAACATTTATTTTAGTTATCAGTTATCAGTTATCAGTTATCAGTTATCAGTTATCAGTTATCAGTTATCGGGGTAATTAACTCATGAAACTTTACCCGTGAACTTTAGCAGTTTTACCTCTCTCTTTCATCATTTCTGCTTCAAAAGCTAACAACCCCTCCCATTTTTTATCAACTATTTCACGATCCATATACTTACGAGCATACCCCAAAAATAAAGTATAGTGATTTGCTTCCGAAACCATTAAATCTAAATAAAACTTAGCTAATTGTTCATCTTCCATATTATCAGCAAAAACTTTAAAACGCTCACAGCTACGTGCTTCTATCAAGGCAGCAACCAAAAGTCGATGAATTAGGGCTTCTGTTCTGTTGCCTGTGTGAGGAAAAAACTTTTGTAATCGTAAAGCATAGTCATTTTTAGTAGCTTGCCCTAAAACCATACCTCGCTCTATCATTATATTATGTACCATTCTAAAATGTTCCATTTCTTCAATAGCAATATCGCTCATATCCTTTACAAGTTCAGTTTCTTCAGAGTAATTGATAATAATTGACACGGCATTCGAAGCTGCTTTTTGTTCAGCAAAAGCATGGTCGGTTAAAAGTTGTTCTAATCCGTTTTTAGCAACTTCAACCCATGAAGTTGCTGTGTCAAATTGTAATCCAAGCATAATGTGTAATTGAGGCTGTAAAAGTAAAAAATATAAGTGCTAATTGTATATGAAATAGTCTAAAAATAGCTAGATTTGTTGTTAAAAAAAACTCTTAATAAAATTGCTCAAAAATATTGTTTTAATGACGAATACTAAATGAATTACTACAAATTCTAAATAGCTAAGCAGATAAAAAATATTTTTCAGTAGTTTTAGGTACCATAGAGAAAGACAAAACTCCTAAAAGAAATGAAACTACAGTTATTTAAAAAAAAGAAAAAGATTCTTAGTGTATTGGCATTGACCTTTTTAATGCTTATTGCTAATTCATGTAAAAAATCGGTTATCACAGAAAGTAATGTTAACGCGTTTAGTGAGTACATTAGTGTTTTTCCAGATAAACTGATATCAGTAACACCAAACTTAAAATTTGTCTTAAAAAAGAAGGGAACAGCAAACTTTGATGCAGCTGAAGTTATTACGACAAAGCCAGCCATAAAAGGAGAAGTAGTTGTAAACGATAACGAGCTAGTTTTTGTACCTGCTGAAAAATTAAAAAGCAATCAAGAATATTTAATAACCCTTCATTTATCAAAATTATATGAGGATATTGATGAGAGCCTAGAGAACTTTACTGTTAAAGTAAAAACGAAAGAATTATTATTTAATGTTTCTCTACAATCTCCAAGTGTTTATACCAAAAATGTATACGCAGTTGAGGGTGAATTGACAGCTAGCGATATTATTGAAACAGACAAAATACCATCTTTGGTCAAAGCAACCTATAATGGAAAGACAAAATCTATAAAGTTTAGCACTGTTGGAGAAGTAAGTTCTAAGGTTTATTTTAAAATAGACAGCATACAACGTTTTGAAGACGATAAACAATTAAAGGTAGAATGGACAGGAGCCCCAGTACAATCAGAATCTAAAGGGAGTAGAGAAGTAACGATAACAGGGAAAAATAACTTTAAAGTATTAAGTGTAGATGTTGTTGATACCGATAAGCAACATATTGAAATAAGTTTTTCAGACCCAATACAAAAAACTCAAAACTTAAAAGGACTTATCCAGTTTTTAAATACTCAAAAAAGAGCCTTTACATATAAGGTTAATAATAATAAAGTAACAGTATATCCTAAATCATCATTTGCACAAAAAGTTGAGATAGAAATATTCAAAGGAATAAAGAGTGTAGATGGTTATGCTTTAAAAGAAAATACAATTAAAACCATTTATTTTGAAGAGTTAAAGCCTGCTGTAACCTTTATAAAAAGTGGATCCATACTCCCAAATTCTAACAATTTAAAAATAAATTTTAATGCTGTAAATTTAAAAGCGGTTGATGCAACTGTTTACAAAATTTATAAAGAGAATGTACTACAGTTTTTACAGTATAATGAGTTAAGTAACCAAGGAAACTTACGTTACGTAGGGCGTCCAATAGCAAAATATACAGTAAACCTTGGTAATCAAGGATTGGATTTAAGTAAAGAAAATGCTTTCGCAATTGATTTAGCAGATATCGTAAAAATAGAAAATGGAGCAATGTATAGAGTTGAGTTTTCTTTTAATCAAGATTACTCAAATTACAAATGTGCAGAAGGGGGGGCAACCAAAACTATAGTTTTCGGAAAAAAAGAAATAGCTACAAAAAGTTATGATAACCCTAATTATTATGACGATTACTATTACGATTATAGCTGGAGAGATAGAGAAAATCCTTGTACCACTTCATACTACTACAATAAAAAAATCAGCACAAATATTTTAGCTACAAACATTGGTGTTATCGTTAAAAAAGGAAACAATGCTAAAATAGTAGTAGCAGTTACGGATATACTTACCACTGAAGTTATTGATGGGGCTAAAGTAACGTTATACAACTTACAAAAACAACCAGTAGCATCAGCAGTTACCAATAAAGAAGGTGTTGTTTCTTTTTCTGATGTTGCTAATGCCTTTTTTGCAGTAGTTACTAAAAACAACAGCACAACTTATGTGAAGCTGAAAGATGGCGAAGCGCTGTCTATGAGTAAGTTTGATGTTTCTGGGGTAAAATTACAAGAAGGAATTAAAGGGTATATTTATGGAGAACGTGGAGTTTGGCGACCAGGCGATCAACTATTTTTAACTTTTGTTTTAAATGATAATGCGAATCCAATTCCAGAGGAACACCCTATAAAATTCGAATTAATTAATCCACGAGGAAAGATAATCGATAGAAAAGTACTTCCAAAAAAATCAAATAATGTATACGGGTATGCTCCAATAACAAGCCAAGAAGCGATTACTGGGAATTGGAAAGTACGTGTAAGTGTTGGAGGAGCTGTTTTCAACAAAATAGTAAAAGTTGAAACTATAAAACCGAATCGTTTAAAGATTAAACTAGCTACAGATTCAGAATTCATTAAAGCAAACTCAACGATTACAGGAAATGTAGAAGTAAAATGGTTACACGGAGCAATAGCGAGAGGATTAAAGTTAGATATCAACGGAAAATTTTCACAAACCAATACGGAATTTTCAAACTTCAAAAACTATAATTTTGATGATGTTACTCGTCGATTTGGAACAGAAGAGTTTAAAGTACTAAAAGGAAGTTTAAGTAATGAAGGAACGACAAAATTTTCGGTAAAGCCTAAATTAGATAGTAAAGCTCCAGGGATGTTGAAAGCAAGTTTTATTACCAAGGTATATGAAAATGGAGGAGACTTTAGTACCGATGTATTTTCTAACAAAGTGTCACCGTATACCTCGTATGTAGGATTACAAGATGCCGAAGAGCCACAATCTAAAAACTATTTATTTACAGATGAAGAGTATACTTTTAATGCAGCTTCAGTAAATGAAGAAGGAGTAGGAATAGCAAATACTTTAGAAGTAAATGTATATAAACTATCATGGCGTTGGTGGTGGAGTACCTCTGATAATGGATTGTCTAGTTACGACGGTACACGTTATCATGAACCTTATAAAAAACTGAAAGTAACAACAAACGCAAGTGGTAAAGGGACTTTTAAATTAAAGGTTGATGAAAATGATTGGGGGCGTTATTTAATAAAAGTAAAAGACTCAAAAAGTAAGCATGTTACCTCAAATGTGGTGTATTTTGATTGGCCTTCTTGGTATGCTAAGAAAAAAGGAAATCAAGATAAGAGCAATGCTACGATGTTGGTATTTACAACCGATAAAGAATCGTATGAAGTAGATGAAAAAGCAACAGTGAAGTTTCCATCTTCAGAAGGAGGAAAAGCATTTATAACAATAGAAAACGGAACCGAAGTACTAGATCACTTTTGGGTACCAACACAAGCACAACAAACAACGTTTAGTTTTCCTGTAAAAGCGAGTTATACACCAAATGTGTTTGTAAATATATCGTTGCTACAAAAACATAGCCAAACAGTAAACGATTTACCAATTCGTATGTATGGTTCAATACCAATGTTGGTACATAATCCTGCAACGAAATTAGAACCAAAAATTCAGTTAGCAGACGAGTTACGACCAGAATCAACAGCTACCATTCGAGTAAAAGAGGAAAAAGGTAGAGCTATGACCTATACCATTGCATTGGTAGATGAAGGATTGTTAGATTTAACACGTTTTAAAACTCCGAATCCTTGGGGAGTGTTCTATGCACGTCAATCTTTAGGAGTAAAAACTTGGGATATTTTTGATGATGTAATTGGTGCGTATGGAGGAAAAGTAAATCAGATATTAAGTATTGGAGGAGACGAAGCAGAAGCAGGAAGTAAGAATCGAAAAGCGAATCGATTCAAATCAATGGTTACCTATTTAGGGCCTTTCGATTTAGAAATGGGAGATATTAAGGAGCATAAAATTAAAATTCCTAAATATGTAGGATCTGTTCGTGCTATGGTAGTAGCGACTGATACTAAAAAAGAGGCGTATGGGAGTGATGAAAAAACAGCTTTTGTACGCAAGCCAGTTATGATTTTAGCATCATTACCTCGTAAGATTACTCCACAAGAAACCGTTACCTTACCAGTTACTGTTTTTGCCATGAAACCAAACATTAAAAATGTAAAAGTTACCGTACAACCTAACGAAGCATATACTATTGAAGGAGATAAAACACAAACTGTTTCATTTAGTCAGCCAGATGAGAAAATGGCGTATTTTACCTTAAAAGTAAATGATTTTAAAGGAATTGGTAAAGTGAAAATAGACGCAAGTTCAGGAAGAGAAAAAGCGTCTTACGAAGTGGAAATAGATGTGTTGAATCCAAATCCAGTAACCACAGAAGTAAAAGATGTCGTATTGAAATCTAATGAAGCAGGGGAGATTAACTTTACAAGCTTTGGAACCAAAGGAACGAATGCAGCTACGTTAGAATTATCAACCTTACCACCCATGAACTTTACCAAGCGTTTGGGATACTTAATTCGTTATCCACATGGGTGTGTAGAGCAAACAACCTCTGGGGCTTTTCCGCAGTTATTTTTACCAGAATTATTTGAATTGCCAAAAGAAAAGATAGCTTCAACTGAAAGAAACATCAAAGCAGCAATTCAACGCTTATCTGATTTTCAATTATCTAATGGAGGATTGTCGTACTGGCAAGGAAATAGTACCGCGGATAGTTGGGGAACGTCTTATGCAGGTCATTTTATGATAGCAGCAGAGAAGAAAGGATATGTGTTGCCTATTGGATTCAAATCAAAATGGATAGGATATCAAAAGCAACAAGCACGTAATTGGAGAAATAACTCACGTTATTACAACAACTCTTTATCACAAGCATATCGATTATATACGTTGAGTTTAGCAAATAGCCCTGATTTAGCATCAATGAACCGTTTACGCGAATCAATGGGAGTTTCAGATGAAGCAAAAATGAGATTAGCAAGTGCGTATGCTTTAATAGGTAAAAAGACCATCGCAAAATCCATTTTAAAAGAAATAACCGGTTATACCTATACAAAACGATATTATACAAACTATGGTTCTGAAACTAGAAACAAAGCAATGTCTTTAGAAACCTATATGCTACTGGATGATGAAACGAAGTCAATAAAATTAGCAAAAGAAATAGCTGAAGATTTATCTAGTAACAATTGGATGAGTACGCAAACAACAGCCTATAGTTTATTAGCAATGAGCCAGTATGCTCTAAAAAATGGAGGTAGTGATGGAATTAATGTCAACTATATTTTAAATAAGGCATCAGGAGAAGCAAGTACTTCAAAATCGTTGTTAGCAAAAGAGTTGATAGCTATTCAAAAAGAGAATACATTAAAAATAACAAACAAAAACAACGGAGTTTTATATGTACGTGTGCTAAACAAAGGAATTTTACCTGTAGGTGAGGAAAAAGTATTCCAAAAGAATTTAGAAACTACTATTACATATAAAACAAAAGAAGGGACTCGTATTACCCCAGATAATTTGTCACAAGGAACCAACTTTGTAGCAGAAGTTACGGTGAAAAACCCAACAAGTGAAACTATTGAAAATGTGGCATTGACACAATACATTCCTTCAGGATGGGAAATTGTAAATACTCGTTTTACTGATTTTGGAAATAATACAACGTCTTCAAAAGTAGATTATACAGATATACGAGATGCAAGTATCAGTAACTATTTTACCTTGAAAAAATATGAAACCAAAACATTTAGAGTGTTGTTAAATGCGTCGTATTTAGGTGAATATTATTTGCCAGGAGTACAAGTAGAAGCGATGTATGATAATGACTATATAGCTCGCACCAAAGGAGAATGGATTAAAGTGGTGAAGTAGTTTATAAATAATTAAATGAAATAAAAAAGCTTACTGATTTCAGTAAGCTTTTTTATTTCTAAAATACTTAATCTTTCCTTGTGTAAGACTACCTATCTTTGCCCATCAATATAAAATTCATAGATATAAAAAGATTATGGTAAATACAGTTAAAACACAAGAAGATATTTTAGCAAAATTAAATATTTATGAGTTAAATGAAATGCAACAAAATGCCATTTCGACCATTGATAAAACAACCAATACAGTAATACTATCACCTACTGGTACAGGTAAAACATTAGGATTTTTATTACCAACATTAAAATTAATAGACCCTGATAATAAAGAAATTCAGGTTTTAATTTTAGTACCTTCAAGAGAATTAGCAATTCAAATAGAACAAGTGATACGTGAAATGGGAACTGGTTTAAAAGTAAATGCTGTATACGGTGGACGTTCAATGGCAAAAGATAAAATAGAACTAAAACATACACCAAGTATATTAATAGGTACACCTGGTAGAATCTCTGATCATTTTGCCAACGATCGTTTTTCTAAAGAAAGTATTAAAACCTTAATTTTAGATGAGTTTGATAAATCGTTAGAAGTTGGTTTTGAGTATGAAATGCGCGGAATTATTAATCAATTACCAAATATTAATAAACGTATCTTAACTTCAGCAACTCAAGAAGCTGAAGTTCCAGACTTTGTACGTTTAAACAATCCTACCGTATTAAACTATTTAACAGATAAAAAAACAAAGAAATTAACTTTAAAAACGGTTGTTTCACCGTCAAAAAATAAAAATCAAACCTTAGTGGAGTTATTACATCACATAGGAAATCAACAAGGAATTATTTTTTGTAATTTAAAAGATAGTATTGCTAACCTAAGCGAGTTTTTAACGAAGAACAAAATAGCACACAGTTGTTTTTCTGGTGGAATGGAGCAAAGAGATCGTGAACGTTCTTTAATAAAGTTTAGAAACGGAACAAGTCAAGTATTATTAGCTACTGATTTAGCTGCAAGAGGAATTGATATTCCAGAAATGAAATACATTATTCATTATGAGTTACCACAAAGAATAGAAGAGTTTACTCATAGAAACGGACGAACAGCAAGGGTAAATTCGAAAGGAACAGCTTATATTTTAAAATGGCAAAAAGAAAGCCTTCCTGAATTTCTTAAAAACATACCCAATGCCGATATTTCTCAGAAACAAAAATTAAAGCCTGGTTATTGGGAGACGTTATTTATTTCAGGAGGAAGAAAAGACAAAATATCTAAAGGAGATATAGCAGGTTTATTCTTTAAAAAAGGAAATTTAACCAAAGAACAAGTAGGAGTTATTGAGTTAAAACAGGACTGTGCTTTTATTTCGGTTCCTATTACTGAGTCAAAAAGATTATTGGAAGAGTTAAATAATACACGCTTAAAAAATAAAAAAGTTCGTATTACATTAGTGTAAACTAATTAGTTAGAATTGTAAGCTTAGTAAAAGAAAAAAATATTATTTCTATTTAAATGATGAAGAAAAAACCTATGCAGAAGTCAATAGAATTATAGAGTATTACTAAAATTAATAGCATATTTATGCTAGAGTTACGAAGTGAAGTAGTAAAATAAATAATTTAATAACAATATTCTTTCGCGAAGAATAGGCATAAACCTTGAGTGCCTTTAAATGTTCAAGGATTTAATTATATTTTAAATACTTCTTAGTAGTATCATGAAAAATGAAATTTTAAAAGCAGGTAAAGCTTTAACAAAAAAAGAACAAAAATCTATTGTAGGTGGTGGTTACGAATGTGGTTTAGTTTTTGACGAGACACAATGTGAAGAGTATTGGGCGCTACCACCAGAATATCAAGCGTGTAGTGATGTACATGCTGATTGTGTTTTATAAAAATAAATTAATAAAGAATAATAAAATCAAAACAATCATCACAGTATTTGCGGTGGTTGTTTGTTTTTTCTGTCTGTCCAAAAACTTATTTGACAGCCTAACATCAACAGTCTTTATAGCAAAATCGAGCTATAAAACATGTCATTAATTGTATAAAAAAGGGAAAACAGAATGTAATAAGTATTAGTTTTATATTTAAAGTTTCAAGGTTATCTTTCTCCATTCAAAATCTCCTTAACAGCTGCCTGATATTTCTTAGGATTTGTTGCTTTTTTTATTTTTTTATAAGTTTTACGAGGATCAGAAAATGATTGAGAAAAATACTCCCAAAAGCCTAACATTTTCATTTTTATAGGCGTTGGTCCTGACAAGGCAGCATCATATTGCTGGTATATTTCATCATGAAACTCTTCAAATGTTTTCCACCTGTCTTTTGGGTATTCAGTAGTATTATCTTTAATCATTTGTGGTAAAAACGGATCTGCAATTAAACCACGTCCAATCATAAAATGTGTAATACCAGGAAAACGTTCTTTCATAGCTTTAAAACCTGCTACTGTAGTGATATCGCCATTATAATATAATTGATGTTTGGCAGCGTCTATACATTTTTGAAAAGCATCTAAATCAACACCTCCTTTGTATAATTGTTTTCCAATTCTGGCATGAATAGCCACATTTTTTAACGGATATTTATCTAAAATAGGAAAAGTGTGCAGTATTTCTTCACTGTTTTCATAACCCATTCTCATTTTCATGGATACTAGAATATCAGTTTCGTTATGAGCGCGATGTAGTATTTCATCTATTCTTGTAGGATTACAAATTAAACCAGAACCCATACCCGATTTTGTAACCATAGGGTAGGGACACCCTAAATTCCAATTCAACTCTTTATATCCTAAACTTTGTACATATTTGGCAACAAATAAAAATTCTTCAGCATCATTGGTTATAACTTGCGGAATAACCGTTAAAGTTGTGTTATTTTCAGGGAGCAAATCACGTTCATAACTCGATTTTATTTTAAATTTCCCGTTTAATCGAATGTAAGGAGCATAAAAAGTATCGATACCACCAAAGTATTTTTGTTGGGCATTCCTAAAACGAAAGTCGGTAAACCCTTGTAAAGGTGAAGAAAGTAAGGTAAAACTCATAGTGTAATTTGAGTTGCAAATATAACAGACTTATCGACTAAATGTTTGCTATAAACTTTATACTTTTGAGCTATATAAGTTGTCTATGAAAATTGTTTTTAACTTTTTAAAACAGCATAAAATTAAAGTTATCATTATAAGTGTTTTTATGGTAGCTTATTATTTCTGTCTGCCTAAAAAATTATTTGACAATCCAACATCAACAGTCGTAACAGCAAAAAATAACGAATTGTTAGGAGCTGTTATTGCTAGCGATGGTCAATGGAGATTTCCTGAGTTAGACTCTGTGCCTAATAAATTCGAGCATTGTATTTTACAATTTGAAGACGCTTATTTCTATAAACATTTTGGGTTCAATCCTATTTCGATAGGAAAAGCAATGGTAGAAAATCTCAAAGCAAAAAGAGTGGTACGAGGCGGAAGTACGCTAACACAGCAAGTAATTCGCTTGTCAAGAAAAAATAAAAAGCGTTCCTATTTTGAAAAATTTCAAGAGTTAATCCTAGCAACTCGATTAGAATTTCGTCATTCTAAAAAAGAAATTTTAAAATTGTATGCATCACATGCTCCTTATGGAGGGAATGTTGTTGGGTTAGAAATGGCTTCGTGGCGTTACTTCGGATTAAAACCACATCAATTGTCATGGGCAGAAACAGCAACTTTAGCGGTATTGCCGAATGCTCCATCGTTGATTTATCCAGGGAAAAATCAACAAAAACTAAAAAATAAAAGAAATAGATTATTACAAAAATTACATGAAGAAGGAGTTATAGATCAAATAACGTATGAGTTAGCTATTGAAGAAGAGTTGCCACAAAAACCATATCCGCTACCTATGATAGCACCACATTTTGTACAAGAAGTAACGCAACAGTATAGTGGACAACGTGTAAAAAGCTCTATAGATGTTCATTTACAACGGCAAGTAAATAACTTAGTAAAGCAACATTATTTCCGTCAAAAACAAAATGAAGTTTACAATATGGCAGTCTTGGTGTTGGATGTTAAAACAAGAAAAGTACTGTCTTATGTAGGAAATTCTCCAACCGATAAAGCACATCAAAAAGATGTGAACAATATCATTGCCCCAAGAAGTACAGGAAGTACTCTAAAACCTTTTTTATATGCACAAATGCTACAATCGGGAGACCTTTTACCCAAGCAATTGGTAGCAGATGTGCCAACAGAAATAGCAGGATATACTCCTAAAAATTTCAATTTAACTTTTGATGGAGCAGTTCCAGCCAATGAAGCATTGACACGTTCGCTGAACATTCCTTCCGTACGTATGCTACAGCGATATGGATTGGAAAAATTTAGAGAAGATTTAAGAGCATACCGTATTAAGGATATTAATAAATCAGCAGATTATTACGGACTCTCCTTGATTTTAGGAGGAGCGGAAGCTAGCTTATGGGATTTGTGTAAAACCTTTGCAGGATATGCAGGAATTGTAAATCACTATGAGGAATTAAAACATAATTATTACGAAAATGAGTTTATAGAACCTAGTTTTTTGTCTGACGGAACCACAAATTTTGGTAAGGTTCAAAAAGGCTATACAACGTTAGATGCTGGAGTTACATTCTTAACACTAAATACTTTGATAGAAGTAAACAGGCCTTATACAGATCAAGCTTGGAAATATTATGATTCATCTCAAAAAATAGCGTGGAAAACAGGAACTAGTTTTGGAAATAAAGATGCCTGGGCAGTTGGAGTAACCCCAAAATATGTAGTAGGAGTATGGATAGGGAATTCCGATGGAGAAGGACGTCCAGACCTTACAGGTGTTGGAAGTGCCGCTCCATTAATGTTTAATGTTTTTGATGTATTGCCAAAATCTAATTGGTTTTTAGAACCCTATGAAGATTTAATAGAAGCAACTATTTGTGAGAAAAGTGGGTTTTTAGCCAAAACAATTTGTCCTTCAACAGTAACCAAAAGAGTTCAAAAAAGTGCAATGAAGGCTACATCATGTCCGTATCATCAAGAAATAACGGTAGCTATATCTGAAAAATTTAGAGTAAATTCAAATTGCGAGTCAATTTCAAACATGGTAACAAAACCGTGGTTTGTATTACCTCCTCTAATGGCTTATTATTATCAGCAGAAAAATGCAGATTACAGGCCACTTCCTAAGTATAGATCAGATTGTAATCAGTTGGAAAGTAATACAATGGATTTTGTTTTTCCTACTAAATACACCTCAAAAATATCTTTAACAAGAGGAGAAAACAATAAGTTAAACCCTATAATTTTAAAGCTTACACACGCTAATTCAGAAGCAAAAGTGTATTGGTATTTAAACAAAGAATTTATAGGAATAACAGAGCAATATCACGAGCAAGCTATTGTGCCAAAAAGCGGTATGTATACCATAACGGCTATAGATGATTATGGTAATGAGCTGAAGAGAGTTATTGAGGTAAAAAATTAAATAAATGTAAATACGGTTTAATTAAAAGCTGTATTTTTAGTCTTTTTAAATATAAAATATGTTAGAACTAGCAGGGATAATTATACTTGGAATTTTAGCGCAATGGGTAGCTTGGAGATTTAAAATTCCAGCAATTTTACCTTTAATCTTAATAGGGTTACTTGTAGGACCTATTGCAGCAGAATTTTTTAATGATGATGGAAGTAAATGGATAGAACCTATTTGGGATGGTGAAAAAGGACTCTTTCCTGGTGATGGTTTGTATTATTTTGTGTCATTATCTATTAGTATTATTCTTTTTGAAGGAGGATTAACCTTACGACGCGGAGAAATAAAAAATATAGGTCCAGTTATTACTAAGTTGATAACCTTAGGGTCAGCAATCACCTTTTTTGGAGGAGCTATAATCGCTCATTATGTATTTGGATTAAACTGGGAATTATCATTCTTATTTTCTGGATTGATAATCGTTACCGGACCAACCGTAATAACACCAATTCTTAGAAATATACCCCTGAAAAAAGATGTTTCAGCAGTTTTAAAATGGGAGGGAATATTAATAGATCCCATTGGAGCATTAGTAGCCGTACTTGTTTTTGAATTTATAAGTGTAGGCGGTGGTGCTGGGTTTACAGGAACCGCCTTGTTAGAGTTTTTAAAAATCATCCTTTTCGGAACCACTTTCGGATTCACTTTTGCCCATGCTTTAATATTTGTAATTAACAAAAAATGGGTACCACATTACTTGTTAAATGTAGTTTCTTTATCTACTGTTTTATTAGTGTTTGTGGAGTCTGAATTGTTTGCTCATGAATCAGGACTATTAGCTGTTGTGGTTATGGGAATGGTGCTAGGAAATAGTAAACTGAAGAACTTAAAAGAGATTTTATATTTTAAAGAATCATTAAGTGTCTTATTAATCTCAATCTTATTTATTTTACTATCAGCAAATATTGATTATAAAGAACTAACACTACTATATGAGTGGAAAACACTGCTTTTATTTGCTTTAATTGTGTTTGTAATTCGTCCGTTAGCCGTGTTTTTAAGTACATCAAAGTCGAATTTAAAAACAAATGAAAAACTGTTTATTAGTTGGGTAGGACCAAGAGGTATTGTTGCCGCAGGTATTGCTTCGTTATTTGGAAGTAAATTGCTTAAACAAGGAATTGAAGGAGCTGAATACATAACTCCTTTGGTGTTTATGGTAGTACTAGGAACTGTTTTATTAAACGCCACTACAGCAAGATTGTTTGCGAAATTAGTAGGAGTGTTTTTAAAGCGTTCTAATGCAATTATGATTGTTGGAGCTTCAGATTTGGCAAGAATGATTGCAAAATACCTAAAAGAAAATCAAAGAAGAGTAGTATTAATTGATTCTAATATTGAAAATGTGGAAAAAGCCAAAGAAGAAGGGCTGGAATCTATTGAAGTTAATATTTACGATGATGAGTTAACTGATAATATTGAATTAAACGATGTAGGGTATTTAATTGCAATGACAGGAAGTGATTCTATCAACAAATTTGTAATCTCTAATTTCTCTTCTATTTTTGGAGAGCAAGGGGCTTATCGTTTAGCAACGTCGCAGGAAGTTATTACAAAGGATTATGAAGACGAAGATCATTTATTTACAATAGAAGATGATTATATTAATTTAATGGAAGCTGTAAGAGAATTCCCTGAAATTCACGAAACAGTAGTTAATTCTATTGATGATTATAAGAAGAAAATTGAAGAAATTAATCGAGATCAAAAATCAATTCCAATTTTTGTTAAGAGTCAAAAGAATGAAATTCTATTAATTTCAGAATTTGAGAAAAACGTCAAGAAAATAGAAGATTGGAAGTTGGTTTATGTAGGGAAGAATTTAAACATCTAACCCAAAAGTACTTTTTAACTTTTCAATTAACGGATTTTTTTCCTTTAGTTTGTCATACTTCTCTTGAGGCGTATAGGCAAACTTTTTTTCTACAGTTTCATTAACAATAACATTAATTTGAATACCATAGTTGTTTAACTTTTCACGTAAGAAGCGTAATAATTTAGGTTTTCCTTTTTCTAGTTGAGACTTCATTAAGTCATTAGGTAGCGAAAAAACAATCGTAAAATCTTCCTGTAATTTAGGCTCGTCAGAAGCTAGAATGGCAGCAATACTTCGCTCTCCGAAACCTTGTAATTGGAAATAATATTTTTTCCAAGCATCTTTTAGTTCATCTTGAGTAAAAGGAGTTCTAGGATGATTGTCGTAGTTTTCTTCTACATCAATAGTGTTTTTTACTTCTTTCTTTTGTTGTAAACTCTTTAAAGACAAAGCAGAAGTACGTCGTTTAATATTTTTTAAAACGGGTTTAGCGGGAGCTTCTTCTTTTGTAACTGTAGTAGTTGTTGGGGTGGGGTCCGCTTTTTTAGGCGTTTTTACAACAGCAGGTTTTACCTCGATCTTTTTAACAGAAGGAGATAAAGAGGTAAAAAAAGTAGCAGGAATTATGTAGTTGCTAGATTTTTTTTTTGCTCCATCAAAAGTGATAGAGGCAATTTGCATTAAAGTAAGTTCTACCAATAAGCGTTGGTTTTTACTTCCTCGATATTTTAAGTCGCAATCATTCGCCTTGTCTATGGCAGGGAGTAAAAATTGCATACTGGCTTTAGAAGCTTGCTCTAAATATTTTTTCTTAGTATTATCACCAACCTCTAGTAAAGCTATAGTAGCTTGGTCTTTTGCAACTAATAAATCTCTAAAGTGAGAAGCCAAACCGTTTATAAAATGATGTCCCTCAAAACCTTTTCCTAACACATCATTAAATGCCATTAACACTTCAGGAATTTTATTCTGAAGTAATAAATCGGTAATGTTAAAATACACATCGTAGTCTAACACATTTAAGTTTTGGGTAACCGCCTCACGTGTTAAATTGTTTCCAGAGAAACTTACAACCCTATCAAAAATAGAAAGGGCGTCGCGCATTGCACCGTCAGCTTTTTGGGCAATTACATGTAATGCATCATCTTCCGCAGTAATGTTTTCTTTAGCACAAATTGTTTTTAAATACTCTTTAGCATCTAAAACACCAATACGTTTAAAATCAAAAATTTGACAACGAGATAATATCGTTGGTATAATTTTATGTTTTTCGGTAGTTGCTAAAATAAAAATAGCGTGTGCAGGTGGTTCCTCTAAGGTCTTTAAAAACGCATTAAAAGCGGCTTGAGAAAGCATGTGCACCTCATCAATAATATACACTTTGTATTTTCCTGTTTGAGGCGGAATACGAACTTGGTCTGTTAAGTTACGAATATCATCAACCGAGTTGTTAGAAGCCGCATCTAATTCAAAAATATTAAAAGCAAAATCTTCATCATCGGTAGTTGCATCTTCTTGATTAATGCGTTTAGCCAAGATACGAGCACACGATGTTTTACCAACTCCACGAGGTCCTGTAAACAATAAAGCTTGTGCTAAGTGGTTGTTTTGTATAGCATTTTCTAACGTGTTGGTAATGGCTTGTTGCCCTACCACATCCTCAAAATTTTGAGGACGATATTTACGTGCCGATACTATAAAATGTTCCATTAAAATTTACTGTTTACTTGAACAAAAATAGAAAACACAGTGGCAACACGCAAACAAAATTCTTAAGGAAATATTAAAGTTGTAAACAATTGTAAAAAATGTATTTTTTGTACGACCAACCAACATATAAATAATAGGAATTATATGAAGATATTCAAGGGAATAGCAGTATTTACAGTTGTTGTTTTAGTGCTAACGTTATTAAGTTTCTCACAAAAAAAAGAAGAAAAACGAAAAGAGGTATCAGTACAAACAAACTCAGAAACAAAAGTAGCTTACTTTGCAAGTGGTTGTTTTTGGTGTGTAGAAGCAATTTTTGAAAGTGTGAGTGGAGTAGAGGAAGCAGTATCAGGATATGCAGGAGGACATACTACAAATCCGACCTATAAAACGATTGGAACTGGTCGTACAGGACATGCAGAATCGGTAGCAGTATATTACAATCCGAAAAAAGTTAGTTTCCAAACATTAGTAACGGTGTTCTTTGGTTCACACGATCCAACGACTAAAAATGGACAACATCCAGATTATGGTTCACAATATAGGTCAATAGCGTTCTATAAAACACAAGAAGAAAAGCAGCTCATACAAAATACTATTAGAAGATTAAATAAAGAAGTGTATCAAGGGAAAATAGTTACAGAGGTTAAAAAGATGGAGAAGTTTTATCCTGCGGAAGAGTATCATCAAAACTATGAGCGTTTACACCCAGAGAACCCGTATGTGCAAAAAGTATCAATTCCTCGATTAAATCGGTTTAAACGTAAGTTTCCGGAATTGCTTAAAAAGGAAAAGCATTAAAAACTTTATTAAGTTAAAGTTTGTTTATATAAAAAGGAAACTCCCCTGTTTGGGGAGTTTCTTATATTTTAGTTTCAATTTTATTACTCAACAGTAATAGGGAAGCTCACCTGAATATCTGTTTCTCCACCAGCATTTGTAATATCTCCTTCTTTTACTCCAGAAGCTCCTTTATTTGGTTCATGTCTTAATGTAACAATATAAGTACCAGTTCCAGCACTTCCTGTAGCAATGGTAAACTTAATACCTACAGGGTTTCCATTTGAGTCATTTGCCCCAGCATAAGTGAAAGTACTTGTTAAACCTGTTTGGCTATAAAAGAACTGGTGCTCATCTGCTTCTTCAGCAACTTCTTCAGTAATATCCTCAGCAGGGCTTTCCAATTCATTTAACAACGTTATTACAGCATTGTAAGTTGTGTTAGCAGCTAAAGTACCACCAGTAACAACAGGAGCTGTAGGACCATCTCCGTCAGCATCTTTACTTTGTAAAGTTACTTTATCACCACCACCATTTGGGGTTAATTCAATAGTCATTGTAGTAATAACTTCGTCTTCATTAATAACTACTGGATCATCATCTGAACAAGAGGTAATAGTGATTGCAGAAATAAATAATACGGCTAATAATTTAATATGTTTCATTTTTTGTTTTTTAATAATTAATTTTTAATTGAATTTTAAAATTCCTTCCTAGGTCATCAGCAAAGTACCTTAACCTATTTAAATAATTTCTATAGCTCTCATTTAAAATATTATCTACTGAAAAGTTTAAATTAAGTGTTGTTTTTGATAATTTAAAATCAAATCCTGTAGAAAAGTTTAATAAATGATATGCTGATGGTGGAGTGCTAACATCTACGGTTACGAAACGATCTTCAAGCGGTAAGTAAGCTTGAAAGTTGTTATTCGGAAACTCGTTTTGTTCTGCATTAAATTCGCTTTCTATGGAAGCATAAAAGTTTTTCCAGTTTTCTTTCTTGAAAACTAGTGAAGTAACTGTTTTAAAAGGAGGAATATCTATCAGCGGTCTATTACCTGATAAATCCTTACCTTTTAAAAGAGAACTTTTATTTGTCAACACAATATTATTTGTAGGTTGAAAAGAGATATTTGTATCAACTCCAAATAATTGAGCATTAACTTGTTTATAAGACCATACTGGAAAAGCACCTCTATTGGTTGTTTCCTCTCCTGTAGGCTCTATATAAATGAAATCTTTTATATGATTGTAAAACCCTTCAACAGTAATATTCAACTTATCGCTATTATACATATACGAAGCAGAAAACCTATTTGATGTCTCTGTTTGCATACGTAAATCTCCTATTTCTATTCTTGCTGCAGAGTGATGCAAACCGTCACTAAACAATTCAGAAGGGTTAGGAGCTCTGTTGGCTAGTCCATAGTTTACAATGAATGAGTTCTTAGCGTCAAGGTTATAGGTTAAACCAAGAGATGTAGAAACATTGTGGTATGTAAACTTTGGATTTGTTAAAAGTTGAGAACCTGGTGCATTAGGATCTATAATTATATGACTAAAATCATCTTGATAATTCAAATTATCCCATCTACTTTGCAGATAAAACTTTTTTGCGTCAATGTGCTCTAGATCATACCTAATTCCAGCGGAAAAGACTAAATCATCAAATTTAAAGTCAGCAATTGCATAGCTTCCAAAGCTAAACCTTTTATAATCCGGAATTAACCTTCTAACTTTAGTAATTGGGTCAGGGAAATTATTTTGGTATAATGCACTTAATCCAAACTTATAAAGATGATTAGGGTTTGAGTCTAACTGAAAATCAGATTTAAAATTATGAGTTGTTAAGTCTAAATCAACAGCTTGTAAACTTTTATTATCACCAATTCTTCTGTCAAACTCTAGTCTGTTATTAAACTGGAAATCGTATTGTAATGAAAGTTTACCCAATCCTTTAAACCTTTTGTAATAAGCAGCTTTTAATAAATGATGTGTAACATCTTGCTTTGGGTTATCAATATCATAACTAAAGTCATTTATAAAAAGAGGGATTGGACTTTCAATAGCATCAACTAAATCGGCAACATTACCAAAATGAGATGCTCTTAAAATACCTATTTCATTACTTAGGTAACTGTAAAAAAGTTCAAAACCTTTTTCAAACTGCTTTTTCCCTATGTTAAAAGTAAAAGCTTTTGAGTTAATCCCAGTATTAGATAAATTATAGTTTGCAGCTTCAAAATCACCTGCTCTTTTAAACGATGCTTGACCATTAACAAACCAACCACTTTTATAGCTTTTATTTAAACTTGTAGTAACGGAAAATAAACGACCATTAGTTTGTTGAGAAATTATACTTTTACCATATAAAGTATCTTTGTCAATAAAACTTTTCACAGGGTTTATTATAACAACACCTCCAATAGCATCACCTCCATATTGTAATGCATTTGCTCCTTTAACAACTGAAATAGTTTTAGCAGCATTAACATCTATATTTGGTGCGTGTTCAATTCCCCATTCTTGATCTTGAAGTCTAACATTGTTAAAAGAAACAAGAACTCTACTTCCGTTTAAACCATTAATTACTGGTTTAACAATACTATTACCAGTGTTAATAGAAGAAACTCCTGTAATATTTTTTAAAGCATCACCTAAAGAAGCACCACTAAATTTTTCTAATGTTTGTGTTTTAATTAGAGTTTCTTGGGCTGTTTTAGTTTTTAAACCAATGGCTCCTTTTACATTGACTTCATTTAGTTCTTCTTCGTGATGTTCTAAATCAATAATTTTATATATGTCTGTAGAAATAGTTAATTCAAGAGTTTGTGGATTACAAGCTACATGAGATATTTCAACTATAATTTTACCAGAACATACCTTTGGAATTGAAAATTTTCCTTGAAAATCGGTAACGGCGTATTTGTTTTGATTTTTAATAAAAACTGTAGCACCTACTATAGGAGATTTATCGTGAAAATCCTCAACAAGACCAGAGAATGTATGGCTGCAATTTTGACCTTTTACATTACTATAACCTAGTAATAGCAAAAGAATCAAAATGATACGTTTTGATTTCATTTAAGATTTATTTTTAATTTAATTTATGTGATAACTAAATTAAATTAAAAGGAGGCCCTCTAGGTAGAATTTTTACAACATGATGAACCGGAATAAATTGCGGTTGTAAGTTTTGTCTAGTTTTAAAATAAGTAACTGGAATTAAATCATAACTTGAATTAAAATCAAGCGAAAAAACTTGAAAGTTAAAATTCAATAAAGAACAATTTAATTCTTGCTCATGAAAGTGTTGTTCACTAGTAGAAGAACAAACTGGGTGTTTATGATTTTCAAAGGAATGTACTAGCAGTATAACTGAAGGTAACAGCAATACAAGTATACTTACAAGTGCAATATGTCTTTTTAATCTAAACATGCGTAATGTTGCAAATGTATGAAAAAAACAAAGACCTAACAGATAAATGTTTGCTAGGTCTTTTGCTTATAATATTAATATTTTCTTAATGCTTTTTTGAGTTCCCTCGCATTTTCATATTTAGCATTTCTACAAGTAGAGAAAATGTAATGGCAAAATATAAATATCCTTTGGGAATAGCACCAACTGATTGTCCAAAAACGATTGTATGAGACAAATGTGCACTCTCTGTAATTAGCATAAACCCAATTAGAATTAAAAAGGATAAAGCTAACATTTGAATTGTAGGGTGTTTGTTTACAAAATTACTAATAGGAGTAGCAAACATTAACATAATTAAGATTGAGACAATAACGGCGATAATCATTATCATTAATGCTCCTTGTATACCATTTGTCATACCTACAGCAGTTAAAACAGAATCAAAAGAGAAAACAATATCAATTAATACTATTTGAGTTATAACATTAAGTAAAGTAGCTCTCTTTTTAGGATTACCAGAAGCGTGTGCTTCATCTCTTCCTTCAACTTTATGGTGAATCTCACTAGTACTTTTGTATAGTAGAAATATACCTCCAGCAAATAAAATCAAACTTTGACCTGTAACACCTACTTTTAACCAAGACAAATCAATATTCCAGATAGGGTCTTTCATACTAATTAAATAAGAAACTCCTAGTAAAAGAAGAATTCTAAAAATCATAGCTAATAGAAGACCTATTCGAGTAGCTTTTTTTTGCTGATTTTCTGGTAACTTGTTAGAAGCAATAGAGATAAAGATAATGTTATCAATACCCAATACAACTTCTAAAAAAGTTAGGGTTAGCAAGGCAATCCAGGTATCAGCTTGTAAGAAAATTTCCATCGTTTATTTTACTTTATATACAGTTCCTTTTTGCTTAAAGTTAGAATAGCCAATTTTTGCGGTAAAACTATAAGAGCTATCAGTTACTTTAGTTATTTGAACAAATATAGGATCTTTATCTAAATCAGTTTTCGGACTTTTCATTCGCAAGGTATATGCAAAATTATTTTTCCATTTGATGTAGAGTGTATCTATATGTTTTACTTCTTTTTCAGTAACTAAACTGTCCGTTGAAAGACTTACTTTTTTAGTGTATTCTTCTATTTGTAAGCTATCCTTCCTTACAATAGTTGTTTTTCCGTAGTTATCACCAGCAGGAATTTCAAACGTTCCGTGTACAAAACGTGTAGGATCTCCTTTTTTCTCTGGAGTACACGATGTTACTATTAACATGCAAGAAAACAGCAATGCTTTAAATAGGAATAAAAAGTTAGCTTTTTTCACTTTCTGGATTATTTAGTTTTTGATAAATTATTTTATAAATCTCTTCTACAGATTGATTGCCATCTACCTCAATAGTTGTTACTCCCTGTTCTTTTATAAAACTGATAGCATGAGCTGTGAGGTTAACAAATTCATCAATTCTAGTTAAAACTGTGTTTTGATCTGCATCATCTTTTCTGCCCTCTTCAATAGCTCTTATTTTAGCTCTTTCCAACAAAACATCTTTAGGAACTTTTAAATAAATAACGAAATCTATAAGATTTTTATCCTTCTCTAAAAAATTGATTAAATGTTTAGCTTGTTCAATATTTCTAGGGTAGCCATCAAAAAGAAAATTATTTTTGTCATTTTGATTGAAATAAAAGCTTTCTACTATTTCCATAACTAAATCGTCTGGAGCAAGTAGACCTTTACTACTGTATTCTTCAGCTTCTAAGCCTAAATCACTTTTTTTAGCTTTTTCTTTTCTTAACACATCCCCGGTAGAAAGATGTGTTAAGTTAAAGTCATTTATTATTTTTTTAGATTGGGTTCCTTTACCAGCTAAAGGAGGCCCAAAAATTATAATATTCATAGGTTATATACCTGTGTAATTAGATGGTGTAATTTGTTTTAACTCGTTTTTAATCGCTTCAGAAACTTCTAAAGTATCAATAAAATTAGCGATAGAATCTTTGTTTATTTTTTCGTTCGTACGAGTTAATCCTTTTAAGGCTTCGTATGGATTAGGATAGGCTTCACGACGTAAAATTGTTTGAATAGCCTCAGCAACTACTGCCCAGTTATTTTCTAGGTCTTCAGCAAATTTAGCTTCATTCAACAATAACTTGTTCAATCCTTTTAAGGTAGAGGCAAAACCAATTAACGTATGTCCAAAAGGAACTCCAACGTTACGTAATACAGTACTATCCGTTAAATCACGTTGTAATCTTGAAACGGGTAACTTAGCAGATAAATGCTCAAAAATAGCATTGGCAACCCCTAAGTTTCCTTCAGAGTTTTCAAAATCAATCGGATTTACTTTATGAGGCATTGCCGATGAACCAACTTCCCCTTTTTTAATTTTTTGTTTGAAGTAGTCGTTAGAAACATAGGTCCAAACATCGCGATCTAAATCAATCAAAATCGTATTTACGCGCTTTAATCCGTCGTATAAAGCCGCCATGTGATCGTAGTGCTCAATTTGCGTAGTAGGGAAGGAGTGGTGCAAACCTAATACTTCTTCTACGAAATGAGTTCCGAAGTTTTTCCAGTCGATATCTGGATACGCTACTTTGTGGGCATTGTAATTACCAGTAGCTCCACCAAACTTCGCAGCATGTGGTGTATGTTGGATGTGAATAACCTGATTGTTAATACGCTCTACAAATACAAAAAACTCTTTTCCTAAACGAGTAGGAGAGGCTGGTTGTCCGTGAGTTCTTGCTAACATTGGTACGTTTTCCCATTCTTCAGATACATCAGCTAATTTGCAAACTAAGGTATCTAAAGTTGGGTAGTATACTTCATCCATAGCATCTTTAATAGATAATGGAATAGCGGTATTGTTAATATCTTGAGACGTTAATCCGAAGTGGATAAACTCTTTATACTTATTCAAACTTAGCTTGTCAAACTTTTCTTTAATAAAGTACTCAACAGCTTTTACATCGTGATTGGTAACGCTTTCAATTTCTTTGATTTTTTGTGCGTCTTCGGCAGAAAAATCTTCATAAATTTTACGTAAATCAGCGTATAAATTTTTGTTGAAATCGGCTAATTGAGGTAATGGAATTTCACATAAAGCAATGAAATATTCAATTTCTACCTTTACACGATATTTTATTAAAGCTTCTTCTGAAAAATAGTTCGCTAAGCTTGCTACTTTGTTACGGTATCTACCATCAATAGGAGAGATGGCGTTTAATTCTGTTAAGTTCATGTTTTGTTGTTGTGTTGAAAGGCACAAAAATAGAAAATACTTCCCTTTTTTTAGAGATAAACTACAGGAATTTTAGCACTAAATAAAAGCAATCTTATTTAGGGACAAAGAACTATGCCGTAATATCAGCGACCCGTGCCGTGGTGTTAACGGAGCATGCCGTAATATCAGCGACCCGTGCCGTGATGTTAACGGAGCATGCCGTAATATCAGCGCCCCATGCCGTGATGTTAATGGAGCGTGCCGTAGTATCAGCGACCTTCATTGGGGGAGTATTCAATAAAGTGTGTAGAAATACTTTGGTATAGGGTTTTGGGAAGTTTATTTGTTTTTACCTCAGTTCTTAGTTAGGTAAAGTTTTTATTCCATATCTCTACTCAATAGAATGTATACTCTACTTAAAATCATTAATAACGTTAATATGAAGTGGCCTAATAAAAAGTAATTAATTCCAATGAATATTATTTTCATGAAGCGAGCATAATTGAAAAGTGTAATTTTAGGTAAATCTACATTTAATAAAAGTAAAAATATTATTATGGTTAAAGCTACAATTATTGAATATGAAATATTTGAATTTATTTCTTTTGCAAAGGTTCTTTTATTATTTAAATCTCTTTTTGTAGTGTCGAAAATACCTAATTCTCCTTTTTCTGCTTTTATTTCATCTTTTTCAATTGCAATTAAAATTTTATCTATTTGTGTATAAATTATAGCTAGGAGATTAAATAAAAAACCTCCAAAAATAGAAATAGCAGCAATAAGATTGTTAATTTCTGATTCCATTGTATATCCAAAATATGTCAATATTATAGAACCTATTAAAGGAATTAGTATATACAGTAAATAACTTGAAATAGAAATTTTTTCATTTTTATTTTCTAAAAAATAAAAAGTCTTATAATGAGACTTAATAATTTTTCCAATTTTAATTTTTGGCATAATTAGATTTGAGGATTAATCATTTCTTTAATTAATTCTTCTGCCTTTTTAATTAAAGAATCTTTTGTAGGTTCTTCAAAATTATCAAACTTTAAACTGTCTGTAACATCTACATATGGCATAGGCTTTTTTGTATCTGCAACGTAAAACTTCTTTTTTGAACCATTTAATTCTAACTCAAATTCTACTTCATCTACAGTATCATCCATCTCCCTTATTTCTACCTGTTTATGCTTATCTCCTAAGACATTTAATCCTATAATCCATTTCTTATAGACATCTCCTAAATCTGTAGACGACGATAAAGAAGTTATGAACTTCCCTGATTTTGTATATTTAGCAGGTGAATTTAATTCTTCTGGAGTTGATGGTATTCTTTTCTTAATAAGTTCTACACTTTTTAATTTTCCATACTTCATCATTTTTTTGTAAACAGAATGGTGAAGTGTGCTACTTAACTCAATCCTATTGTCAAGGTAGCCCAGAGAGAGAACATAATCTTTTAAAGTATTAAATAAAGTTGTTTTTATTCCAAAGTTAACTTCTTTTTGAAGTATTAAATGTGCCTCTTTTTTTCCTTTTGGAATATATAAATAGAAAAAAATAGGTTGATATGAAGTATGATATTTTTCTTGATTAAATTCACCTTCTTCAGGAACTTCATCGTTTTTAATTGTTTTTTTGACTCCGGTTAAACCTGCATTGAAATAACCAAATAAAGTTCTATTAGTTTCATTAACTTCACAAGGTTCTTTTAAGGTAAATTTTTTTTTAATGTTTTTACTTACTAATGTTTTAGTATTTTCGAAAATATGTTCAGTGTATGTTTTGAATGTATTAAAAAAATCATCTTCTCCATTAAATCTATCTAAAAATTGATAGTCTCTTTTATTATTTTTAATTCTTATTTGGTATGTAGCAAATAATATTTTTCTATCCATAGTTCAGCTTTTTCCCGACTTGCAAAACGGTCCAGTGTATGAGTAGTAGCGGACTTCTACTCACCAACATTTCGGTTTTACACTAACCTTTGCTTTATGTTTATACTACCTTTTTTATCACTTAAACCGCTATTACTTATACATATTGTTGCCACACGTTATTTATTTCAGCTCGCATTTTCTATTACCCATTTTATAAATGTATCTTTTGCTTTTCCAATTGGTTTACTTTCAGCTAATTTTAACGTGTATGCACCTATTTTTGTTTCTCTGCCAGTTTGAATATTTTTCTTGTAAGGGATAAAGTCAAATTTTGAATTCTTCTTGGCAATTATCTCAAATCTATAATGATATTTGGCACCTATGCCTATTAAATTTCCATTAGAATCCATAGTCCAATAACCAGGATAGAAACACTTTTCCAATTCTCTTCGCATTTCTAAAGCTGAAGAATACCTCTTTGAATAGTCAGGATTGACAGCAGTATTAATTATTTTCTTAATTCTTTGAGGTACAAAAGGTTCATAGTTTTTTGTGTCAGGAATCTTTCCCTTCGCCTTTAAATCTTCAAATTTAGTCTCGCCATATTTTAGAAAATCATCTTTTATGTTACCAATACCATTTACTAATCTAAAAAAAGTAACTCCAGTTTGATATATGTCAGTTTGAACATTGATATAATTGCCTTTTAATGTTTCTGGTGCACGATGAATGATATATGCATCTTTGGGTACAGCAGTTCCAGAAGAAGTCGAAGCTCCTGTTATTCCATAATCAGCTAAAATTCCTTCGTTATTACTTCCAATTAAGATATTTGAAGGCTTTATATCGTTATGAAAAAATCTTTGTGAATGCAAATGTTCTAGACCTCTTAAAATATCTGTAAAAAGTCTAATCGCAATAGGTAAATCCAAAAAATTACCACTATTTAATAGTCCTAGAATTGAGCCATTTGGATGATATTCTTGAGCTATTAAAGTAAGTTGACCACCATTGTAAGGAACTACATCTGCATATTGAATTTTCAATAAATTATTATGATTTAATTTATTACCTATACGGGCTTCCTCTAAAAGTTGGGCTACTGTTTGAAAAGATGGATTTAGAATTTTTAATGCGGTATCAGCATCTATGGAATTGTCTTTTGCCAACCATACAGAACTGAAATTTCCACTTCCTAATGTCTGAAGTAGTTTGTATTTATAAATAACGTCTCCTTTTGAAAATGCCATTATTTAAGTTCTTTAATTGTTACAGCTATTGCATCAGCCATTTTCGAATTCCAATATTTTGTTGTTTTCCCTGTGTAACTTTCAGCGAAGTATTGAACTTCTTTGCTTTTAGTTCCAATATTGTTATATACGTAAGAATTCACAGGAATTCCTTTGTGATTTCCTATTAAGTGCGCGATAGAATCATAAAAAGCAGTCTCTTGTACTTTTGAATATTTTGTACTCACATTTTCATTTTGTTTCACTGCGATAATCTTTATATCTGGATTATTTGAAAGAATATTGTCAAATTCTTGATATAGCCAACCAACTTTTTCACTCAACAGAGTAAGATGCTTTGGAAAGACAAGCTTATTTTCTCCTGAAATATTTTCTAAAGAGATTGAACCATTAATTTTTTCAGATATGGCAAATCTGATATCAGTTGGACTGTTTCTAATTCCTAAAACTTTCATAGAATTTAAAGTTAGTTTTAATGTGTGGCAACGTATTTGTATAACTGTTGTTACGGGACTAAAGTTACTTATTATGTTTAATAACTAGCATTAGTAATTACCGAGTGGATTCGGACGAAGTCGAATCCGCCGTAATTGCGGTTATACATTGTTGTGCTTAGTGTTTTTTTTTATTTCATTAAAATATTTCATTCTATATTCGTTGCTGTAACTGAAATTGGTCAAACTTTGTCTAATTATTTTTTCAATTGGTTTTCCATAAATTGTCTTGTAGAAATTTACATTGACCATTGATTTGTATGCTTCTCTCAGAAAAGGGTCATTTCCGAAATCCAATTCGTGTTCATATTGCAACATTAAAGAAACTTGTTCGTAAGAATACTTTAGTTTAGGCAACTTTTCTATTTTGGGATAATCCAAATTTATGAATGTGTTTAAACATTTTTCTGCATATTCCAAGACTTTTTCATCATACGTAAAGTTTTCGATTTTTCTTGCAAACCATAAAAAATAGTCAAAATCCTCTTCCATTATACTTTTGATATTGGAACCTTTAAATACGGAAAATTCAATTACAGTATCAAGGGAATATATTCTACCACGAGGAATTCCATTGTCGTGAGTTCTGTAGTTTCTAATTAAAAATTCAGTTGAAGAATCAAATTCATATTTTTGAGGTGTTTCCTCTATGTATGGAACTTTTTCAGTTCTAAAAATTGATTTTTCCATAATACTTTCTTTTTCAGTGTTCATATCAACATTAAGCACAACTCGTTATATGTCAAACTTTAGTTCTTTTATCCCGTCAAAAGCATGAGATAACGTAAAGTTTAGCAATTTTTATACGCTATCAAATATATCAAAACCAATAGGTTACCTAAAATAAAGTTATGAACGAGTTATTGTTATTTGTTAACTAATTATACAATTCCAACAAACTTACTGCAAGGTGTGTACAAAATCTTACGGAATTCCATAAACCTATTAATTTATATGATTTGTAAGACACTTTATTAAAAGGTCACTTTAAAGAAAGTTTTAACGATATACCTTTCGTTTGCTAATTTTTAGGTCTCCCTTTTTTTCTAAGGATTTTATGACCCGAATAACCGTTTCTACGCGTAAACCTAAAATATCAGCTATTTGTTGACGTGTGTAGGCTACTTTAAACGAGTACTTTCCTTCAACTTTATATACATCGTCTTTTAAGTAATCAATAAAGCGGAGTACTCTATGAGCAGGTTCTTGACTCGATATTTCGGAAGCAATAATAGCTTTGTAATACAAACGTTTTGCTAAACTTTGGGTGATTTTTAAGTGAATTTCAGGATTGTCTTGCAGTAATTTAAACAGGTTGCTTTTAGATAAAGCTAAAATCGTACTATCAGAAATAGCCACCGCATTAGCAGGATATTTTACATCTATAAACAAAGGAGGTTCACCAAAACTTTGATTTTTATAAAACACCCCTTGAATAAACTCCTTGCCATCATCATTAAAATTATTCATTTTAACCACTCCGCTTACTATTTGGTAGTAGTAATGCGCGGTTTGTTTTTCAGAGAAAATGATTTCATCTTTTTGAAAACGTTTGGTTTCAGCGTGGTATTTTAATAAGAGTTCTTCTGGAATCATTATGATTTAAGTCATAAATTGCAATTGCATAAAGATATACTTTTGTAGCGTATTTCAACAACGATTTGTAAATGGATAAAAGAGACATAGAAAATAGGGAAGATGTGTATAAGTTGGTATCAACCTTTTATAATGATAAAATTAGAAAGGATGATTTTATAGGGCCTATCTTTTTGAAAACAATACCAGAAGAAACCTGGGAACCTCATTTACAAAAACTAACCGATTTTTGGGAAACGAATTTGTTTTTTGTTAGAAAGTTTAAAGGAAACCCAATGAAAGCACACAAAGATGTAGATAGAGATTTTGAGTATGCTATTTATCAGGAACACTTCGGACGCTGGTTACAACTATGGTTTGAAACGGTTGATGAACTTTTTGACGGAACAAAAGCACATGAAGCCAAAGAAAGAGCACGAAACATAGCTTCTATGCTCTTTTTTAGAATGTTTGAAGCAAAGCCGAAGCCTAAAACTACGACATAAGCAGGTAAAAGATCAACGAAATATTACCGAGTATATTGATAATAAATGCCCATGCAATTATCTTAAATGGGCGTTGACTTATGGCAGCAGCATTAGCTCCCATAGCCGTTACACAAGCAAAAATTAGGGCAAATAAATTAACGGCACCATTTACGGATAAAGCAGCTGTTATGGAAGCAATCATAGAACCTACGGTAATTAATATAATAGATACACCAATGCTATTTCGTTCTCCTTCAGCAATTTTTTTATTGATGTAAGCCTTAATTCCCATGCTATTTGTTTTTTGAATTGTTTTTTCAGCGGTTACGTTTTCAGTAGTTACCATAATATAATAGTTTCTGATAAAATTATGTAACTGATAATTAGTTTTTTATGATTGAAGTCATAAATGAAAAAGAAGAAAAGGTCTTTTTATTTGTTAGATATTTTTATCTTCACATACTAAAATAAGCTGAGTGGAGTCAATAACTATAATTTACATTGTATTAGCCGTATTCATAAGCGTAGCCATTGCTTTTTTTCAATATTTCTATAAGGTAAATAGCACTCCGAAAGTACACATCTTACTTTTTAGCTTAAAAGCCCTAAGTCTCTTTTTAATAGGATTGTTATTGATCAATCCGAAGATAACAACTCTTGAAACAGAGAACATACAACCGGTGTTATCTGTATTGGTGGATAATTCACTATCTACTCAGTTTTTTAAAGAAGAAAAAAAGGTTCAAGAAGTAATATCAAAAGTAGAAAGCAACGAAGAACTTCAAGATAAATTTAAGGTACAGTACTTTTCGTTTGGGAATGATATTAAGGTGTTGGATAGTTTATCGTTTGCTGAAACACAAACCAATATTTCAAAAGCAATTGATGCTGTTAATGAGTTGAATAAAGATAAAAATGCAGCTACCATTTTAATAACCGATGGAAACCAAACCCAAGGGAATGACTACGAGTTTTCATCAGCAAAGCATAAAGTATTTCCCGTAGTTATAGGGGATACCATTCAATATCAAGATATTCAAATTTCGCAGTTAAATGTGAACAAGTACAGCTATGTAAAGAACAAGTTTCCTGTAGAAGCATTGTTGTATTATGAAGGAAAAGAAACGGTAAACACTACTTTTTCAATCGTAAAAAAAGGGAACAGAGTTTTTTCAAAAAGAGTACGTTTTTCGCCAGAAAACCCTGTGCAAACTGTTACAGCCAACTTAGTGTCTAATACCAAAGGAGTACACTATTACACAGCGTCGATAAGTAGTATAGCGAATGAAAAAAACACGAAGAACAATTATAAAAGCTTTTCAGTAGAAGTTTTAGATGAGCAAACCAAGGTTTTACTATTAAGTTCTTTTTTACATCCAGATTTAGGAGCACTTAAAAAAGCGATTGAGAGCAATAAACAACGAAAAGTAGACATTGCTTTGATACAAGATAGAAACATAGATTTAGATGCCTATCAGTTTTTTGTTTTGTATCAACCTAACAGTTATTTTAAAACCACTTTAGAAAAAATACCCTCTAATTTCTTACTGGTTTTAGGAACTAAAACAGATTGGAACTTTTTGAATAGTCAAGGTTTGGGAGTTCAAAAAAGAGTTATCAATCAAAAAGAAGAATATACCGCTATTTACAATCCAGATTTTCTAACTTTTTACCAAGAAGATATCGGTTTTGATCAATTTCCGCCACTAAAAGACAAGTTTGGAGAAGTACAACTTAAAAAAGAATCTCAAAGCTTGTTGTATCAGAAGTATGCAGGGGTAGAAACCACGCAACCGTTATTGTCAACCTTTGAAGAGAATGATAAAAAGTATGCAGTGCTATTTGGTGAAGGTATTTGGAAATGGAGAGCTGCCAGTTATTTAAAAGAGAAAAACTTTGAAAGTTTTGATACGTTTGTAGGAAATTTGGTTCAGTATTTAGCATCCACTAAAAAGAGGAAACGTTTAGAGGTAAAAGCGCAACGTTTGTATGCAGCTAATGAACCTATAACTATAAGTACATTTTATGTTGATAAAAACTACCAATTTGATAGCAGAGCATCTTTAGAGTTGACAATAACTAATTTAGAAGCAAAGGCTAAAAAAAGTATTCCGTTTTCGCTATTTAATAACTCATATCAAGTTGCTGTTGAAGGATTAGCCTCAGGAGAATATTCATATACCGTAACTGTAAAGAATCAAAATATAAGTAGCTCAGGGAGGTTTAAAATTGAAGATTATCAGATAGAAGAGCAGTTTACCAATGCCAATTTTAAAAAATTAGAACAGCTGGCGTTAAAAACAGACGGAGCTATAGTTTATGCAGATAAAGTTGACGATTTATTAAAAAAGATACAAGAAGATGCATCTTTTTATACCACTCAAAAGTCTATTACCAAAAAACAAAGTTTAGTTGATTGGAAATGGTTGTTATTACTAATTATAGTTTTGTTATCAATAGAGTGGTTTGTTAGAAAATACTATGGTAAAATATGATGTATGAACACTTTTTTCAATGTCCGCATTGTTGGGAAGAAATTTCCATGTTGCTGGATACCAGTACGTCAGAAACCTATGTAGAAGATTGTGAGGTATGTTGCAATCCTATACAAATAACGTTTACCTTTGTAAATAACGATTTAATAGCTTTTGAAGCTAAAAATATAGAACAATAAATACGATGAGATTTCACACACGTAAATGGGTAAAACCAGAAGACTTAAATCCTAACGGAACACTTTTCGGAGGACGATTATTACAATGGATTGATGAAGAAGTAGCGTTATATGCTATTATTCAGTTAGAAATTCCAAAAACAGTAACTAAGTTTATGTCTGAAATAAATTTTGTTAGTTCAGCAAAACAAGGAGATATTGTTGAAATAGGAATTGATGTCGTAAAGTTCGGAACAACGTCTATTACCTTAAGTTGTGAGGTTCGTAACAAAATAACTCGAAAAACAATTATCGCAATTGATAAAATTATCATGGTGAGTTTAGATGAAGAAGGAAAGCCTTTTGCGCATGGTAAAACAAAAATCGAATACGTTAAAGATAGATTGGATAACGAAGATTCATAAAATTTTATAATTTTGTAACTCTAAATTAGATTAGTGAAAAAAAGCATCATCATATTATTAACCTTACTGTTAATTGTGCCTCCTTTACAGGCGCATACGGATGCTGTGGTTTTTGTAGCTGAATCAGAGGTGCATCACAATGAGTTAAATGAAGAACATCAAGATGAGCATCATGAAAACGATACTGAAGAAGAAAAAAACAAAGAACATCACCATCATTGTAACGTAATTACTGTTACAGCAGATTTTATTCCGATTGATTATAGTTTTGATATTATTCCTTTTTTTGAAATAAGAAACAGGATTAACTTCTATCAAAACACATACTACAACTCATACTTGTCGGCTATTTTCCAGCCACCCAAGTCTTAATTCTATTTTTATTATTAAAAACAGCGGTAGCTCTTGTGTAAGCAAGAACTACAAACTGTTGTACCGATTATTTAATAATAACCGGTAAAAATTATGTTACATAGAATTAAATCAATACAAAATGTTAGATAACATTATCAAATTTTCAATTAAAAATAAATTGATTATTGGAGCATTGGTTGTTGCATTAATAGGCTGGGGAATCTATTCTCTAAAACAGTTACCTATTGATGCAGTACCAGATATTACCAATAATCAGGTGCAAATAATAACCTCTGCACCCTCACAATCAGCCCAAGATATAGAACGTTTAGTGACGTTTCCTATAGAAATTACCATGTCAAACATTCCAGATATCGAAGAGATTCGTTCTTTCTCTCGATTTGGATTAAGTGTCGTTACAATCGTTTTTAAAGAAAGTACCGATATTTATTGGGCGCGTCAGCAAATTAGTGAACGATTGATAGAAGCCAAAAACCAAATTCCTGAGGGAGTAGGAACACCTGAAATGGCACCTGTAACTACAGGATTGGGGGAGATTTATCAATATACACTGTATGCTAAAAAAGGATATGAAAAGCAATACGATGCAATGGAGTTACGCTCTATTCAAGATTGGATTGTTCGTCGCCAACTCTTAGGAATTGAAGGAGTAGCTGATGTAAGTAGCTTTGGAGGTTTTTTAAAGCAATACGAGGTAGCTATTGAACCAGAACGCTTGCAATCGTTAAATGTTAGTATAAACGAGGTTTTTGAGGCACTGTCTAAGAACAATCAAAATACAGGAGGAGCATATATAGATAAAAATCCCAAAGCGTATTTTATTCGAAGTGAGGGATTGATAAAAACCCCAGAAGACATTCAGAATATCGTCATAAAAAACAATGTGAATGGAACCCCTATCTTGATGAAAGATATAGGAAAAGTTCAGTTAGGGCATGCAGTACGATATGGCGCAATGACAAGAAATACCGATGGAGAAGTGGTAGGTGCGATTGTTATGATGTTAAAAGGAGCCAATTCTTCAAAAGTGATTGAAAATGTAAAAGAAAGAATTGCACAAATAGAAAAAAGTTTGCCAGGAGGAGTTGCTATAAAACCCTTTTTAGATAGAACTAAATTAGTAGACAAAGCCATAAAAACGGTATCAACCAACCTTGTTGAAGGGGCTTTAATTGTCATCTTTATTTTGGTGTTGCTGTTAGGAAACTTACGAGCGGGGTTAATTGTAGCGTCGGTTATCCCGTTAGCAATGCTGTTTGCTATTAGTTTAATGAACGTGTTTGGCGTTTCTGGAAACTTAATGAGTTTAGGAGCTATCGATTTTGGTATTATCGTAGATGGTTCGGTAATTATAGTAGAAGCAACATTACATCATTTAGGGTTAAAAAAATCAGGAACCCAATTAACTCAAGATCAAATGGATGATGAAGTGTATGAGTCGGCTTCAAAAATAAGAACAAGTGCAGCATTTGGAGAAATTATCATTCTTATAGTGTACTTACCAATTCTTGCCTTAGTAGGTATTGAAGGAAAAATGTTTAAGCCTATGGCCTTAACCGTAAGTTTTGCAATTTTAGGAGCTTTTTTACTATCGCTTACTTATGTACCTATGATGAGTTCGTTGTTTTTAAAGAAAACAATCAACAACAAGAAGAATATTTCAGATAAAATCATCACAGCATTACAAAATGTATATACACCAATACTCAACTTTGTGCTAACTCATAAAGTAAAAGTAGTGATAGGTTCAGTCGCTATTTTTATACTCAGTTTAGTAACTTTTTCTAAAATGGGATCAGAGTTTATTCCTTCGTTAGATGAAGGAGATTTGGCAGTGCAAGCTATTGTATCAACAGGAAGTTCACTTTCGTATACTATCGATGTTTCCAACCAAGCATCAGCATTATTAATGAAAGAGTTTCCAGACGAAATAGAGCAAATTGTAAGTAGAATAGGTTCTTCAGAAATTCCTACAGACCCAATGCCCATAGAGGCTTCAGACATCATCATTATTTTAAAAGAAAAAGAGGAATGGACAAAAGCTAGCACCAAGAATGAACTCACAGAAAAAATGCAGCAATTGTTAGATGAAAACATGCTAGGTGTTTCTTTCGGTTTTCAACAACCTATTCAAATGCGATTTAATGAGTTGATGACAGGTGCTAGGCAAGATGTTGTACTTAAGATTTATGGAGAAGATTTAGACAAATTGGTAAAATATGCCAATCAATTAAGTAGAATTATTCCAGATGTAGCAGGAGCCGAAGATGTGTATGTTGAAAAAATGACGGGATTACAGCAAATTGTAATTGAGTATAACAGAAGTCAGTTAGCCTATTATGGACTCAATATTGAAGACGTAAACACTACTGTTAATGCAGCTTTTGCAGGTCAGAGTGCAGGATCAGTATATGAAGGTGAAAAACGTTACGATTTGGTAGTGCGTTTAGCAAAAAATAGAAGAGCTAGTATTGAAGATATTCGTAAGCTATACATAACAACTGCAACTGGGGCACAAATTCCGTTAACAGCAGTAGCGTCTGTAGATTTTAAAACGGGTCCAAATCAAATTCAAAGAGATGATGCTAAACGTAGAATAACGGTTGGTTTTAATGTAAGAGAACGCGATGTAGCGAGTATAGTTAAAGAACTAAAAGGTAAGGTCTCAGATGAAATAACATTCGATCCAGGATACTATATTACCTATGGCGGAACGTTTAAAAATTTAGAAGAAGCTCGTGCCAGATTAGGCGTTGCAGTACCAGTAGCGTTATTACTCATCTTTTTGTTACTGTATTTTACGTTTAAATCGATTAAACAAAGTGTATTGATATTTACTGCCATACCGATGTCTGCTATTGGAGGAATTTTCGCGTTGTGGTTACGTGGAATGCCTTTTTCAATTTCAGCAGGAGTAGGTTTTATAGCCTTATTTGGTGTAGCGGTGTTAAACGGAATCGTTTTAATTGCTGAGTTTAATCGTTTAAAAACCATTGGAATATCTGACCTTACAGAGATTGTAAAAAAAGGAACGTCAGTGCGTTTACGTCCTGTAATTATGACCGCAGCTGTGGCTTCGTTAGGGTTTTTACCTATGGCATTATCCTCCTCAGCGGGAGCAGAGGTACAAAAGCCTTTGGCTACCGTGGTAATAGGAGGATTGGTGTCTGCAACTTTGCTAACCTTACTTATTTTACCTGTGTTGTATATGCTTTTTGAAAAGAAAGTAAACTTAAAAGCGAAAAAGAGTATAGTAACTGTAGTAGTATTTGCAATTGGAGTTTTTGGAGTTCAAGCACAAGAAGTGCCTCAAAAGTTAACAGAACAACAAGTTATTGATTTGGCGTTGCAAAAATCGGTGTTGATGAAAAAGTCAACCTTAGCGATTGAAAAATCGAAAGCAGGTATAAGTAAAGCGATTGAATTGAACCCGACAACAGTTCAATATCAAGATGTTGGTGTGGCCAATGGTATAGCGGAAAAAGAATGGTCTGTGAATCAGAATTTCGGTTCTATTTTAACGCATATTCAAAAAAAGAAGTTGGCTAAAGAGAAAAATAATTTAGCAACGATTAATAATAACATCGCAAAGAAAGAAACAGTAAGAAAGGCTAGAAGGTTATATCAGCAATGGAATTACTTATATGGATTGTTATCGCTAATGGAAGAGCAACAGCTTAGCAGCAATCAAATAAAAGAAATAGCGAGTAAGTTGCATGCCTCTGGAGAAATAGGAGGGTTAGAAAACGATTTAACCTCATTACAATCCTTAGGAGTACAGTCACAAAAAAATAAAACATATAAGAACTTTATTCAAGTAGAGAATGAACTAAAGCAGTTATTACAAATTGATTATTTGATACAACCGTTTGAAAAACTACCTCAAAAAAAGGACTTTTTAATTCAAAAAGACTCGTTGTCAAAAGACTTTATCAAAAGTTTAGAGCAACAAAATAAGGTAGCTGCTAAAGGTGTGTCTGTAGCAAAATCAACTTATTTTCCTGCATTAACAGCTGGTATAATTAATAGAACAACAGGAAAAGAGAACAGTTATACAGGTTTTAATGTAGGGGTAAATATTCCGCTTTCTTTCTGGTCTAATAATGCAAAAATAAAAGAGCAAAAAATTATACAAGAAGAAATAGCTTATGAAAATAAAAACAAAGCTATGGTAATTCAAAATGATTATAAAAGTTTGCAAGAGCAACTTACGTATTTAAATGAAGAGTTAGTAAGTATTCATTCAACAGTTACACAAGCGCAAAAGTTTATAAAAAAGCTAGCACTAGCTTATAAAGTAGGAGAGATTGATGCGTATCAGTATAATCAGAGTTTTACCGCTTATTTTCAGGTAATGCAAAACTATTTATCACTGGTTCATAATTTTAATCAAACTGTAATTGCCTACGAGTTTTATATAAAAGAATAAAAATATACACATGAAAAAATTAGTAATATTAGTAGTAACTATCATTATCGTTGTTAGTTGTAAACAAAAGGAAGAAGATCATTCAGATCACGATCATGCAACAGTAAAAAAAACAACACAAAATGTAACAAATGATGGAGAGCATAATGAAAATGGAATTCATTTAACTCAACAGCAAATTGTAACAGCTAAAATAGAGACAGCTGCAATCGAAAAGAGAAAGATTAGAGAAAAAGTAGCAGTAACCGGAACAATAGAGGTGCCACCACAAAGCAAAGCCACTATATATGCCCCTTTGGAAGCGTTTGTTTATAAAACAGATTTGTTGCCTGGTGATAAGGTGAAAAAAGGACAAACAGTAGCGGTATTACAGCACCCTAACTTTATAGAGTTACAATATGCTTACCTTGAAGCAGTGAATAAATTAAAAGTAACTAAGGCAGATTATGAAAGAAAGAAAATGTTGTTAGAAAACGATATTACCTCCAAAAAATCATTTCAAATAGCAGAAGGAAGTTATCAATCGGCAAAAAGTTTAGCGAATAGCTATGCAGCACAGTTAAAAATGGCAGGATTATCGCCTACTACAGTGGCAGCCAATGGAATTCAGCAATATGTGTATGTAAAGGCTCCGATTTCTGGTTATGTTGTAGAGAACAATTTGAACAAAGGAATGTTTTTAGCAGCGAACTCGGAGATGATGGAGATAATAGATAATGATCATATGCATGCGGAGTTAAATGTTTTTGGAACGGATATAACAAAAATAAAAAAGGGGGATGAGTTTGAATTTCAACCGTCCGGAATTGATGTAGCTTATAGAGGATATATTAAATTAATTAGTCAGAAAGTAGATGACCAAACGAAAACGGTAAATGTGCATGGGCATTTTGAGGATGAACACAACCGATTAAAAGCAGGAATGTTTATCAATGCTCAAATTTTGTTGGGAGGAGAGGAAGTATACGCTGTTCCTGAAGAAGCAGTCATAGAAAATGAAGGAGAGCATTTTGTTTTTGTTAAAAAGTCAACAGATGAATTCGTACCTGTTGAGGTGACTGTTGGAGGGTCTGATAATGGATTTGTCGCAATAAAAACAATTCAAGAGAATAATTACAATGTAACTATTGTAACTAAAGGAGCACACTTTTTAAAAGGAAAACTATTACAAATGGCAGGCGGAATGGAAGGCCATGCTCATTAATAAAACAACAAGCGATTATTTAATCTATAATCGCTTGTTTAGTTGTAATGCATCTTTTTCATACATTTAAAGTCAATTAATAAAAACATGGGACACAACCATAATCATTCACATGGAAACTCTACAGGAAATATAGCTGTAGCATTTTTTCTTAATCTCGCATTTACAATTATCGAATTTATTGGAGGTTTTTATACCAATAGTTTGGCCATTATGTCTGATGCCTTGCATGATTTAGGCGATAGCTTAAGTTTAGGACTGTCTTGGTATTTTCAAAAAAAATCGACAAAAAAGGCAACAAAGAAGTATTCTTATGGATATAAACGATTTTCTCTTTTAGGTGCTATTATCAATTCGATAGTATTAGTGATAGGTTCAGTATTTATTATTAAAGAAGCAATTCCTAGAATTATCAATCCAGAAAACGCAGATGCCAAAGGAATGATGTGGTTGGCTGTTTTAGGAATTATAGTAAATGGTGCTGCTGTATTGAAGTTAAAAAAAGGAACTTCAATTAACGAACGAGTAGTTTCATTGCATTTATTAGAAGACGTGTTAGGTTGGGGAGTAGTGTTGATTGCAAGTATAGTAATGCAATTTTGGGAGGTACCAGTATTAGACCCTGTTTTATCTATTGCTATTGCAGGATTTGTACTGTATAATGTGTATAAAAACATAAAAGAAAGTCTTCGGGTAATATTACAAGGAACTCCAGAAAATGTTTCTGTAGAAGAAATTCAACAAAGAATAGTTGCGATGGAGGGGGTAGAGAGTATTCATGATTGTCATTTATGGACTATGGATGGAGAATACAACGTGTTTACAGCCCATTTAGTACTAGAAGAAAAAGAAATGTCTTGGGAAAAAAGCCATGAAATAAAGCAAGAAATTAAACAGGTATTACACGATGATTTTCATTTAGAACATATTACTCTTGAGCTTGAGTTTACATCACAAGAATGCGGTTATGAAAACTGTGGTTCATAAATTTAATTGTACATTTGAGTACAAAACATATAAAAAATGACAAGAAATCAAGTAGAGTTAAAGTTTCCAAAATTCGGATTGTTAATTCCAGTAGCCATCGTTTTGATAATTTTTATAGCAAAATCTACGGTAACAATCAATTCAGGAGAAGCGGGAGTATTGTATAAAACGTTTGGAGGAGGAGTCGTAACAGATGAACCACCATTAGGAGAAGGGTTTCATGTAGTTGCTCCTTGGAATAAAGTGCATGTATATGAAGTAAGACAACAAGAACTTTTCGAAAAAATGAAAGTATTATCGTCTAACGGATTAGAAATTCAAATAGATGCCTCGGCTTGGTACCAACCAGTTTATAAAGATTTAGGAAACTTACATCAAACACTAGGTGAAAATTATTTACAACGTGTAATTCAGCCAGCAATCCGTTCAGCAGCACGTAGCGTTGTAGGTCGTTATACACCAGAGCAGTTGTATTCTAGTAAACGAGATGCGATTCAAGATGAAATATTTATAGAGACAAAGAAAATATTAGAAAAACAATATGTTCAATTAAACGAAATTCTTGTAAGAGATGTAACGTTACCATCAACTATTAAAGAAGCAATTGAACGAAAATTAAAACAAGAACAAGAATCGTTAGAATACGAATTTAGGTTAGTAACCGCTCAAAAAGAAGCAGAAAAGCAAATTATTGAAGCAAAAGGTAAAGCTGATGCTAACAGAATTTTAAGTGCTTCATTAACAGATAAAATCTTACAAGATAAAGGGATAGAAGCTACCAACAGGTTAGCAAACTCTAACAATAGTAAAGTCGTTATTATTGGTTCTGGGAAAAGTGGAATGCCTATTATTTTAGGGAATCAGTAGTTTTTGTGATTTATTAAAAAAGAAAAAGTGATTTTAAAAGTAGACTCTGATATAGCATTGAGAGAACTTGAGTTAAATGATGCAGCTGATATTTTCAAAACAATTAATAAAGAAAGAGAATATTTAGGTACATGGTTACCATTTGTGGCATATACTAAAGAATTAAAAGATACTGAATGCTTTGTAAGTTCGGTTGTTAATGTTCCTGTAGAAAAACTAGAACATACTTTTACAATCAGAAAACAGAACGAATTTATAGGGTTAATTGGTTTAAAAGATACCAATGTTTTAAATAAGAAAACAGAAATAGGGTATTGGCTTTCTGAAAAGGAGCAGGGTAAAGGTATTATGACAAAATCAGTAAAAGAATTATGCAATTTTGCCTTTACGAAATTACAAATGAATAGAATTCAAATAAAATGTGCTGTAGGAAATACGCCAAGTAAAAATATTCCTAAAAGATTAGGTTTTAAGTTAGAGGGAGTTGAAAGAGAAGGAGAATTACTAACAGGAAATACTTTTACAGATTTGGAAATATACAGTAAATTAAAGAATGACTAAATTAATTTACATCATATAAGAAAAAAAACAGCTCGTTTGAGCTGTTTTTTTATTTGTAACACTTTTTTAGTTAGTCTCTTCTGCGTTTTCTTCCAAACCCAGCAGCAGCAGTTTTGTTATCTCCTCTTCTAGAGGCGCTGTTTTCACTACGTCTTCTTCCAAACCCTTTTTTGTTATCAGTAGGTTTATCACTTCTACGTTTTTTTCCGTTGAAACCACTACCACCACTTCTGCGCGGTTTTCTTCCACCACCATTACTACGGTCGTTTTTAGTAACCTCAATATTTACAGATCTTCCATTAAAGTCAGGATCATTAGCCGCAAAAGCATCTAAGGTCTCTTTTTCGAAGTTTTTATCAATTTCAAAGAAAGAAAAAGTATCTAAAATGTCTATAGCACCAATTTCAATTTTATCACCGATGTTCTGATCGTTGATTAAACCAATTAACTTGGCTGGATTTAAACGATCTTTTCTTCCTAAATTGATAAAGAAACGAGTCATATTTTCACTAGAAGAACGTCCTCTAGAATTTTCTCTTGAAGATAGGTTGTTTAAATCAGGAGCATTTTCGTAGTAAGATAAGAAGGTGTTAAACTCTAAAGAAACAAATTTTTGAATCAACTCTTCACGACTTAACTCTTCTAATTTTTCGTAAATACTTGGTAAAAACCCTTCAATTTGTTCGGTGTTTACTTCTGCATGATGCACTTTATCAATTAAATGGAATAATTGATTTTGACATATTTCCTTCCCAGAAGGAATAGGCGTGTGAACAAACTGTTTTTTTATAATACGTTCAATCGGACGTAACCTACCTTGCTCTTTCTTGCTTACTAAGGCAATAGAAATCCCTTTGTTACCAGCCCTACCAGTTCTACCACTACGGTGGTTGTAGTTTTCAATTTGATCGGGTAATTTATGGTTGATAACGTGTGTTAGGTTGTTAACATCCAATCCACGGGCAGCAACATCAGTAGCGACTAATATTTGAATGTTTTTTTTACGAAACTTTTCCATTACAGAGTCACGTTGAGCTTGTGATAAATCACCATGTAAAGAATCGGCATTATAGCCATCTCTAATAAGATTGTTAGCCACTTCTTGTGTTTCTCTACGTGTTCTACAGAAAACAATTCCGTAAATATCAGGATTTAAATCAGCGACTCTCTTTAGAGCAGGATAGCGAGTTTTTTCATTTACTAAATAATACTCATGACTTACATTATCTGAACCTTGATTCTTTTGTCCTGAAGTAACTTCAACAGGATTAGTCATGTAATTTTTTGCGATATCTTCTACTTCTCTAGGAAAAGTAGCAGAAAACAATAATGTTTGTTTTGTTTTTGGGGTTGCTTCTAAAACTTGGTCTAATTCATCTTTAAACCCCATATTAAGCATCTCATCAGCTTCATCAAGTACAAGCCATTGTACATTACCAAGCTTTAAGGCTCTCCTTTTAATTAAGTCTACAGTTCTACCAGGAGTACCTACAACTATTTGAACCCCTTTTTTAAGTTTTTTTATTTGCTCTTCAATATTAGCCCCACCATAAACAGTAGCGACTTTTAAATTGGGTAAGTACTTTGAAAAATCTTCAATATTTTTTCCTATTTGTACTGCTAGTTCACGAGTAGGAGATAAAATGATTGCTTGTGTGTGTGTGCTTGTTTGATCAGCAAGTTCAATAATAGGCAAACTAAAGGCAGCAGTTTTACCTGTACCTGTTTGTGCAAATGCTTTTAAATCTTCTGTAGAAGAAATTATTTGAGGAATTGCTTTTTCTTGAATTACTGTTGGCTTTTCATAACCTAAATCGGTTAATGCCTTATTGATAGGTTCTTGCAAACCTAAATCTAAAAATGTTGACATACTGTGTTTTTAGAGAACCCACAGATGCCCCTCCGCGAATTCTATAATTAATTATTAATTAAATCGTTTAGTACGATTTTTTTTGGACGGTGCAAAAGTACACTAAATAAAATGAATAGAGGTTAACTATTTTGTTTTTTGTAAATTACTGATTTCAAGATTGATATCTTTTGCAGATAAACTAGTATAACCATTTTGAATAACTCCGTTTTTATCAACCAAAATCATACGTGGAAATTTACTAGTAGTAAAATCGCATACAGCACTCTCGCTAGGGATGGTGTATTGGTATTTTACATCTACATTTTTTGTAAACCTTTTAGAAGAATCACATAAATTAACAAGGACAAAGTTAATATTGGGATTTTTCTTAACTAAATAATTAAAGCGAGAAGAAACCCAATCGTCTGAGGCGTATTCGTAGTTTTTTAATAAAACAACGGTGTTTTTGTTTTTAGAAATGCTTGAAAAATCTTTTAGTTCACCATCTGCAGCAATTAATTTAAAAGAAGGTAATTTTTCTCCCTTGTTTAATATTTTTAAATCATTAATTAAACGTTGCACATTTTTTTTATGCTCGTTATCGGTGTTTAATTTAAAAAAGGTGAAAAAAGCTTCGCTTTTCATTTCGCTGCTTGGTTCTTCATAAAAATTACGAATAACAGCGTTGTACAGCATTTTGTTTTTTACCGTTTCAAGAGCCACATTTTCATCAATCGCATACAATAGGTCTTGTGTATAGGTGTCTGATTTTACGCCGCCACTTTTTTGATAAGCATCATTCTTTATTTTTTCAATAATAAATCTATAATAAGGACCATAAAACATCAACGAATCTTTGTGAATCGGAGCATTTTTACGGTACTTAAAGTACGAGTTATCAATCTTTTCGGGAGTTTCTTTGTTGAAACTTTGAAGCGCGTACTCTTCTAGTTTAGCATACAAAGGAAAGTTTAAAGAAATATCAAAAATATCTACAAAACCAGAAGCATCATTACTACGGGTTGTATAGTTTTCAAGAATCTCTCTTTTCATCGCCCTCATTGAATCAATTTTAGCAATAAACTCTTTTTGGGGTAAAGAGAGGTATTTAGAAGTGTTTTTATAATCTTGTTCGTATTGTAAAAAAGACTCAATTAATAGGTTATTTCGTTCAGCATTCACCCCACTAAAAACCAGCGATTCGTCAAAATCCCAAGTGTTTAACCTAATCAACAAACTATCAGAAGGTTGCATGTACACATACTGAAGTTCATTACCGTGGTGAAAAATGTACAATCCTTCTTTAAAGTTATGATAGCTACCTAAAAATGTATTGTTCTTACCAAGAGGAATAGTATCGTTAAAATCGTAATTATCAGTTAGTACAACGAAGTCAGATTTAGGGTTGATGATTTTACCCCCAAAATAGGTAGGTTTATTGTTGTCAGATTGGTTGCATCCAACAAATACAATTAATATGAGAGGTATAAAATACTTAATCATGATTTAAATTACCCTAAATATCAGAGTCCAAAAATAGATAACTCTTTAATATTAGGCTGTTAATTCGTTGTTAAAAAGAATTAAAAACGAGCCAAAAGTAAGATGTTAAAAACTTCCATGCAAATTCTTTTATAGTCTTTAGTTTTCATACTTTTGCACGGAATTAAAAAAAATATACATGTTATCAGTTTCTAATTTATCAGTTCAGTTTGGAAAACGTGTTTTGTTTGATGAAGTAAATACTAAGTTTACACAAGGAAATTGCTACGGAATTATCGGAGCAAATGGAGCTGGAAAGTCTACATTTTTAAAAATTTTATCAGGAAAACAAGAACCTACTTCCGGTCAAGTTCATTTAGAACCAGGAAAAAGAATGTCTGTATTAACACAAGATCATTATGCTTTTGACGAGTATACTGCCTTAGAAGCTGTGTTAATGGGAAACAAAGAACTGCATAAAATAAAATCGGAAATAGATGCTTTGTATGCTGATTATTCTGATGAAAATGCAGAAAAAATAGGAGAGTTGCAAGTTCGTTTTGAAGAAATGGATGGGTGGAATGCTGATGCTGCTGCTGCAAGTTTATTGTCTAACTTAGGGATTAAAGAAGAAGATCATTATACCCTATTATCGGAATTAGATTCTAAGAAAAAAGTACGTGTATTATTGGCACAAGCGTTATTTGGTAATCCAGATGTGTTAATTATGGATGAGCCAACGAACGACTTGGATTTTGAAACGATTGCTTGGTTAGAAAACTTCTTAGCTAATTATGATAATACTGTAATAGTAGTATCTCACGACCGTCACTTTTTAGATGCTGTGTGTACTCATATTTCTGATATTGATTTTGGAAAAATTAATCACTACTCAGGAAACTATACTTTCTGGTATGAATCTTCTCAATTAGCAGCGAAACAAAGAGCGCAACAAAATAAAAAGGCAGAAGATAAGAAGAAAGAATTGGAAGAGTTTATTCGTCGTTTCTCTGCAAACGTTGCAAAATCGAAGCAAGCAACTTCTCGTAAAAAAATGATAGAGAAATTAAATGTTGATGAAATTAAGCCTTCTTCACGTCGTTATCCAGCTATTATTTTTGAGAGAGATAGAGAAGCAGGAGATCAAATTTTAAACATTGAAGGGTTATTAAAAAAGGATGCAGAAGGAGATTTACTGTTTTCTAATGTCGATATCAACTTGAATAGAGGAGATAAAGTAGCTGTTATTTCTAAAAACTCTAAAGCAACCACTGCCTTTTATCAAGTAATTTCAGGTAATGATGAACCTGATTCAGGTAAATACAGCTGGGGGGTAACTACTACACAGTCATACTTGCCAGCAGATAACTCTGCTTACTTTCAAAATGGAGAATTGAATTTAGTAGATTGGTTACGTCAATATGCACAAACTGAAGAGGAGAGAGAGGAAGTGTTTTTAAGAGGTTTCTTAGGGAAAATGATTTTTTCTGGAGAAGAAGCTCTAAAGAAAAGCAATGTATTATCTGGAGGAGAGAAAGTACGTTGTATGTTATCTCGTATGATGATGACTAGGGCTAACATTTTAATGTTAGATGAGCCAACTAACCACTTAGACTTAGAATCTATTCAAGCTCTGAACAATTCTTTAATTAATTTTAAAGGAACTGTGTTATTTACTACGCATGACCACGAGTTTGCACAAACAGTAGCGAATAGAGTGATAGAAATAACACCTAAAGGTATTATTGATAAATATGCTACTTTTGATGAGTATTTAGAAGACCCTAAAGTAAAAGAATTAAGAGAAAAAATGTACTCTTAAGAAGTTTAAAGATTAAAAAGAGAACCTAATTAGGTTCTCTTTTTGTTTATACTTGATTGTTTTTTGCCATAGGTAGAACTCCAAAACGTTGTTTGTATATTTTAGAAAAATGGGTGGTATGTAAATACCCAACTTCTAAAGCCAATGTCTTTAATAAAATAGTTGGATTTTGCTCAAGTAAGTCACGTGCCTTTTGCAATTTAATTTCGGTAATAAACTGATTTGGAGTTAGGCCTGTTTTTGCTTTTATTTTTCGATTTAAAGAACTTCTTGAAGTACTAAAATACGCTACAATATCGTCTTGAGTCATTTTTGGGTTTGAACATTGTTTATAAACGAATTTTTGTATATCAATAATCCAATGGTTATTCTGATCTAATTCTTTTTTAGATATATTATTTCTTTCAATAAATTGTGCTCTATTTGCATTATTGTGTAGTGCATTTTGTATTCGAATTAATAGTTCTTCTTTTTCAAAAGGCTTATTAACATAATCATCAATACCTAAGCGTAACACATTTAACTTACTTGTAGAGTCGGTACGTGCAGTTAGCATTAAAATAGGAACATAGATTTCTTGTTCTTTAATCTTTTCAATTAAAGTTAAACCATCCATTACGGGCATCATATAATCTGTTACCATAAAGTCGATTCTTTCATTAGATAGAACATCTAAAGCTTCCTTTCCATTTTCTGCTTCAAAACAAGTATATTGATTTAAAATTTTTTTTAAGTAAGCTCGCATCTCAAAATTGTCGTCAACGATAAGAATAGCATAAGGTTTTGTTATCTCTGAGCTGGTTACTTTTTTATGAGTAAAGGATTCTTCATAGGTATGTTGTACCGTTATTTCTTCTAAATTTTCTTTTGTGTTAATTTTTGATGTTTGAGGTAACATTATTGTAAATGTACTTCCTTTTTTCAATTCACTTTCTACAATTAACTTCCCTTGATGTAATTCAATGATTTCTTTACTAAAAGCCAATCCTACACCGCTACCACCAGCTTTATTAATATCATTTTTAACTTGATAAAAACGGTTGTATATTAAATTAATATCTTCCTTAGCAATTCCAATACCAGAGTCTTTGATAGAGATGATAATTTGTTCGTTTAGCTTGTTTAAAGAAACTGTAATGTTTCCTTTTTTAGGAGTGTATTTAATAGCATTAAGAATAATGTTATTTAACGCTCTTTCTAAAAAAATAATGTCAGATGATACCCAGCACTCATTTTTTTCTTTTTTAACAGTGAAAACAATTTCTTTTTGGTTGCATAAAGGTTCAAAAGAGGTATAGAGTTTATCAATTAACTTATTTATTAAGTAGGGAGTAGGTGATATTTTAAAATTAGCTTCCTTCATTTTAGCTAAATCAAGCACATCGTCAACTATGTTTTTAATTTTATTGACTTGTTTGTTTAGGCGGTTTTTAATATCAAAACCTTCTTTTTCGTATGCAGATCCCTTTAAAAGTTCTAATTGGTCTATTTCACCTTTAATTAAGGTAAGAGGAGTTCTGATTTCATGAGAAACATTGATGAAAAACTGAGATTGAAATTCGTTAAGTTCTTCCAGCTGTTTTCGTTGGTTTTCGAGGATTTCTTCACTTTTAGTGTTCACATTTTTGAAATATTGTACTAGGAAAAAGAAAATGATAAACTGAACTAAAATAAGTATTGGTGAGCCAAAAGTACCTTTGGGGTAAATAGGGAAAATATGAATAGGAATAACAAATAGTAAATAAGATATTATAAAAACACTGTAAAGTAAGTACTTATTGTTTGTGAATAATAATAAAAAAACAGGAACGACTATATAAAAGTACTCAATATAACCACCTCTTTCAGCAAAATTACAAAACATAAAATTACTGTATAAAATTAGAGAGAAAAATAGTATTCGTGCAGCTTGAAATTTATGTTTAAATTGTAAAAATAATGTAACTACTAATCCAATAATACTACCACTATGTATAAAAACAGGTAAAGAAGAAGTTCCTTTGTTAAAAATATCTTCGGAGATTAAAACGAGTTCAATTAAAAACCAGTTGGAAATAAAAATATTGAGTAATCGAACCCTTTTGCGTTCAAGCTTTGAGAGCTTATCAGTAACTCCAATATTAGTTAAATTATTATATAGTTTAGCTATTTTCTTATAAAACATCCCTGTCAAATATATTAATCTATTATGTATACAGTCCTATTTTATGCAATAAAAAGTCAATTTTACTTCCTAAACCAGTTTTTACTAGGATTTAAGTGGTTTATTATTAGTTTTTTATGTTTTTGAAACGATAATGAGTATGATTGAAACAATATTGATGTTGATATAAATCATATTTGCAACATATAAAAATTAATAATATGTATACATTAAACATTGTAAACAATTATATGTATGATTGTTTCTTTCAAAATCGAGAAACAGGAAAAGATTATATAGTAAACCATCATAATAAATCAAAAATAGGCAACTTAGGGAACGGTTATTTAGAAGTTCCTGGAATGGGAGTTGTTAATTTTATTGATTTGGCAGCTACAAAAATAGCTGGATATAATTACCCTGAAGAACATTGGGGAGTTTTAATAAGAACTCACAGTGTAGAAGGGTATTATCGTTATGAAGGAGGTGGAGAATTGACTCTAGAAATAGATGAGTTCGGTGGGTATACACTTTCAACTTCAAATGGAACAATGATTATGATAAGTCTACCTGAGTTGACCATAAACTAAGATTTAAAAACTACAAATTCTATTTTACTAGAAATATTTACAGGAAACTTTGGCTCAAGAGTATGGGTACAATGCAACAGGTAATTATTATCCGTTTCAGGAAATTAAGTGCTTTTTAATTTATTAAGAACCTCTTATTTAGGTTTAAAGTATTGTATGGCTCTGGCGAGAATTTATCCATCAAGATTATAAACTTGCATCAGTTGTTAATAATATCTTCAATAATAACTCAAAAGGTTGCTGCTCTAGCAACAGCATCTGGAAGAGTAGAGTATAAAACTTTGGTTACCGATAGAAATAATGTAAGTAAAGCCGACTTAGAAGATAAAAGTAATTATCTGTATGGTGAAGCACACCAAGCCATGTCAACTATGGTATTTATTAACTTAAGCTTATTGGTAGCTGACCCAATTATTGGTGTGGCAAAAGATGCTACTGTATTTGCACAGCAAGTAACTTTTGACTATTATATTGAAAACTTAGGTGATGTTGACCTATCATCATTAAGTTTAAGTGATGATTTAGATGCCGTTTTTGGTACTGGAAATTATACAGTAATTAGCCAACCTAGTTTTATTGATAACTCAGGAACAATTAATTTAAATACAGATTTTAACGGAAATATAAACACGCAAATATTAAGAGAAAAAATGTACTCTTAAGCTATATTTTATAATTACTTAAAAAATAAAACAGCCGCAATTAATATTGCGGCTGTTTTATTAGGCCACATTTCTATAATATAATTCATCCATAATATCTTTTGATCCCTTGCCACAAAAAAGTAAATTCTTTTCTTTTTTTAAAGAAAACTGATACGCCTCGACTATTGAGTTAACCCCAAGAGTATCAATATTGGTAATGTTACCTATGTCAACAACAATGTTTTTATATTTCTTGATAAAAGAATAAATCATTATTTCAAAAAGCTTCACATTAGCTACGGTTAAATCACCTGATATTTTTAAATAGTTATCAGAACTTTTAATTTTGAACTCCATAATACATCGTTTTAAATTTATACACTAAAATTATGAGGTATTTTGAAGAAAAATAAGGCTATTTCGTTAGCATTCAGGTTTCTATCGTTGGTTGGTTAATGTAGATGGATGAATAAATAGCTGAGTGAATAGGTTGAATTATTCTTTATTACTTTCAATAATTTCAAAAAAGCTAAAAACATTACCTCCATAGCGTTTTTCGTAGCTATAAAAAGGGTGCTGAGATAAATCTGTGTGTTTAGAATGCTCAATTATTAAAAGACCGTCTTCATTTAATAAATTACGATTAAAAATTATATCGGCTATTTTTAAAAACTGACTTTCCTCAAAGTTATAAGGAGGATCAGCAAAAATAACATCCGTTTTAAGAGGTGTTTTTTCTAAAAACTTATATACATCACTCTTGTAACTATTAATAGGCATGCCTAAATCTTTTGCAGTTTGATTAATGAATTTTATACACGCATAATGAGCATCAACCGCATAAATAGCTTCAGTACCTCGAGAGGCAAATTCATAGCTTATATTTCCTGTTCCAGCAAATAAATCCAATACCGAAATATTTTCAAAGTAATAGAAGTTATTTAAAATATTAAATAAAGACTCTTTTGCCATATCGGTTGTTGGTCGTACAGGCAGGTTTTTAGGAGCTGTAATTCTTTTACTTTTATATGTTCCAGAAATAATTCGCATTAGGCTATAAGTATAAAATTAGAATGATTCGAAAAATCTTCACTGCCTGCAAAAAAACTATTTACAGGGTTCATAAAGTGAATATTTCGAATGTAGGTGTAAGTAATAGAGTATATATCTGACTCTTTTTCAATATCACCGATAAAAGTCAATTGGAAAGAGTTTGGATCCATTTGTAGCTGTTCAGCGGTGAAAAGAATATAATAGATAAAATCTTCTTTTGTATTGTAAGAAAATGAGTTGTAAAACAATAATTTACCTTCTTTGCAAACGACAATATCTAAATGAGAAGAAGAAACATGCACAAAAAATTGTTCTTCAGAATCGTTTTCAGAATAAGTAAGTAGCTTATCAATTAAAACTGTTGAATGATGTTTGTATTCAAATTCCCCAAAATTTTGAAAAAGATAGTTGTTAATATTTACATAAGGTATGTAAACTGTATTAGCAGCTATTATAGTATGTAAATCGTAAGTAATAAAATCTGTTTTTAGTGTTTTTACATCGTATTTTAAATAAGGAACTAGATTGTTTCTATCAAAAAGTTTGTTAGGAACTAATGTAGCTAAATTGTTTTGGTGAATGGCAAAAACAGCTGTAAAGTCTTGTTGTAAGTCTTTGTCAGTATCAAAAATATACATGATTTTATCTAGTAACAGTTCTGGGGAAGCGATAGAACTAGTAAAGGTATATTCAGTAAAAAGAAGAGTTTCTTTTGTATCTGAGTTAGAGATACAAAAAGAAAATCCATCCAAACTAAATTGGATGGATAGACTTTTATGCTGCGCAAAAGCGCTATTTTTTTTACTCTTTTTTTGCAATTGCTTCACCTTTATCGTAATAAGGAGGCCAGTTACCACCTACAGTTACTTCAGTTAAAGACCCAACAGAAACAAATTCACCTTTAATTTGATCTGTTTCAATAGCTTCTAATTCTTGTTTTATTAAAGAAGGGTTCATTCCTTTTAAGATAGGTTTCTTAGAAACTTTAGCCTCAAAAACAGGAACTTCTAAACCAGCAACTTTTTCAACTCTACCTGTAGCTAATTCAAATTGCTCTTCTGTACCCGGTACAGCAAACATAGTAGCATACTCTTTACCTTCAAAATATTTTGATACAGGCTCATATCCTACAGTATCAACAACTTTAACAGAGATGTCTTTAGTAATACCACCACCTAATTCAACCGTTTTTTCAACGTTTTTAGTTTCAGTAATAGCTAATTGACCATTTTTAATAAAGGTAAGTAACGTATCTTTATTGTTGGTATATGTTCCGTAAACTTCTTTATATTTTACTTCAGCGTCTCGAATCAACTTTAAATTCTTAATAACTTTAGCATAACGTACTCTCTTGTCTTTGTTAAAATTGATAGGCTCCATAACACCATTATAAATTTTATATACTAAAAAGACAGTTGCTCCTAATAGTAAAATAGAGACTAACCATCTCATTTTTAGAGGAACAAACTTAACAACAAGTAATGCTAAAAGAACTGCAACTACAACAGCTGCTAAAATCATTAATAATAAACTCATTTTTTTAATTTTTAATGTATGATATTCGCAAATCTACAATTTTTTTTCAATGATGAAAATAATTATTTATAAATAGACTTATCTTTGAATATTATTTGAAATATGATACAAACTGCTTCGAAATTTTATAAAGAAATACTACAAAAGTTCCCATATACTCCTACAGAAAAACAAAATGAGTTATTAGATGTCTTAACAGACTTCATTTTTTCAGATGACAATCGTGCTTTATTTTTATTAAAAGGATATGCAGGAACAGGAAAAACAACTATAATAAGTACTGTTGTACATAATTTATGGAAGATAGGTCAAAAAGCAGTTTTATTAGCACCTACAGGGCGTGCAGCTAAGGTAATTTCAGGATATTCTAACCGACAGGCATTTACAATTCATAAAAAAATATACTTTCCAAAAAAACAAAGTAGTGGTGCTGTAAACTTTGTAATGCAACCGAATAAGCACACCGATACACTTTTTATAGTAGATGAAGCTTCTATGATTTCTGATGAAAAGCAGAACGCTAAACTATTTGAAAATGGTTCTTTATTGGATGATTTAATCTCGTATGTATACTCAGGAAAAAATTGTAAAATTATTTTTATAGGGGATACTGCACAGTTGCCACCCGTAAAATTAACTATGAGTCCAGCTTTAGAAGCTGACAAACTTTCGTTTGAATTTAATAAAGAAGTTACCGAAATTGAGTTAGACGAAGTGGTTCGACAAGAAGAAGGCTCAGGTATTTTGGCGAATGCAACCGATTTACGCTTATTAATTCAGAACGATTCAACACATTTTCAGTTTGATGTAAATTATCCTGATATTATTAGATTACAGGACGGATATGATATACAAGATGCTATAACAATGGCTTATGATGGAGATATAGGCGTGGAAGATACTGCTATTATTGTACGTTCAAATAAGAGAGCTAATCAATACAATCAACAGATAAGAACTAAAATTCGCGGACAAGAAAACGAGATTTCTACAGGAGATTACGTGATGGTGGTGAAAAATAACTACTATTGGTTAAAAGATTCTTCGTCTGCTGGTTTTATTGCGAATGGTGATATTTGTGAAGTAATGCGTATCAATTCAATTAAAGAATTATACGGATTTAAGTTTGCCGAAGTAGAAGTTCGTATGATTGATTATCCTGATATGAAACCTTTTGAAACCGTTTTACTCCTAGATACTCTTAGTAGTGAAAGCCCGTCATTAACATACGAAGAATCAAACCGTTTGTATGAAGCTGTAAAGGAGGATTTTGCCCATGAAAAATCAAAGTATAAGCAATTTATGGGAGTGAAGAAAAATAAGTATTTCAACGCACTTCAGGTAAAGTTTTCATATGCTATGACTTGTCATAAGTCACAAGGGGGGCAATGGAAAACAGTGTTTATAGAGCAACCATACTTACCAGATGGAGCTTCAGTAGAATATTTACGTTGGTTATATACGGCTGTTACGCGTGCACAAGAAAAATTGTATTTGATAGGTTTTAAAGACGAGTATTTTTTAGATTAAGGAAGTATCCATTTTCTTTTTAGTTAAATAGACTTTACCAATGAATATGTTAGCATTTTGTTAATGTGTATCGTACTTTAGTTAAAAAAGTTACATTTGTGTAGTATTCAAACTATTAAAAATGCACAAAAAAGTACTTTTATTACTGTCTTTTTTATTGATTTCACTAACAATAAATGCACAAAAACCACAAAAACTTACTTCAAACCAGATTTACGAGAAAGTTCAAAAACTAAACTTTCTGGGTTCTGCACTATACATTGCAGCACATCCAGATGATGAAAATACTCGTTTGATTGCTTATTTATCTAATCATGAAAAGGCAAGGACAGGATATTTGTCATTAACACGTGGAGATGGAGGGCAAAATTTAATAGGTCCTGAAATGCGAGAACTATTAGGAGTTATTCGTACGCAAGAATTATTAGCAGCAAGAGGAGTAGATGGAGGAGAACAACGCTTTTCAAGGGCTAACGATTTTGGTTACTCAAAGCACCCTGATGAAACGTTGAAAATTTGGGATAAGGATAAAGTACTTGCCGATGTAGTTTGGGCAATTCGTACTTTCAAACCCGATGTAATCATTAATCGATTTAATCACAGAACTCCAGGAACTACGCATGGGCATCATACTTCATCAGCCATGCTAAGTGTTGAGGCCTTTGATTTGGTTAATGATAAAACGAAATATCCAGAACAATTACAATACACCGATACTTGGAAGCCAAATAGGTTGTTTTTTAATACTTCTTGGTGGTTTTATGGAAGTGAAGAAAAATTTGCCAAAGCTGATAAAAGTAAAATGCTAAGCTTTGATATAGGAACGTACTATCCTTTAAAAGGATTGTCTAATAATGAATTGGCGGCAATTGCAAGCAGTCAGCACTTATGCCAAGGGTTTGGTCGATTAACTACTAGAGGAACACAAACAGAATATGTAGAGTTTTTAAAAGGAGATTTTCCTAAAGATAAAAAAGATATTTTTTCAGGAATCAACACTACTTGGAATAGAGTAGAAGGTGGAGGAGAAATAGGAGATATTTTATACGATGTTGAACAAAATTTCGATTTTCTAAATCCGTCAAAACATCTTCCAGCATTAGTAGAGGCCTATCAAAAGCTTGAAAAATTAAAAGACAAACATTGGAAAAAGATAAAAACCAAAGAGTTAAAAGATATTATTGAAGCCTGTGCAGGTTTGTATTTAGAAGCTTCTGCAAAAAGTTCTAGTACAACACCCAACAGTACGGTAGAGGTAGATTTTGAAGTGTTGAACAGAAGTGGAATTTCGATCGAGTTATCTTCTTTAAAAATACTTCCAGAAAGTAAAAAAATAGTTAAAAATTTAGACCTAGCGAACAATGAGAAAAAAACATTTACAGAAACTATTTCTGTGCCTCAAATTTCTTATTCATCACCGTATTGGTTGCAAAAACCTTGGAGTTTAGGAATGTATACCGTAGAAAACCAGCTATTGATAGGGAAGCCAGAAACTCCGAGACCCGTTCAAGTACAATTTGATATAATGATTGAAAATCAATTAATTTCTTTCGTTAAACCAGTAGTATATCGTTATTCAAAAAGAGATAAAGGAGAGGTTTATGAGCCTTTTGAGGTGTTGCCTAAAGTAACGACCAAACTACTGAACAAAGTACTAGTTTTTTCTTCAAATAACTCTCAAAAAGTAACTGTTGAAGTCCGTTCAGGAATGAAAAACACAAATGGAACAGTTACTTTAAAAGCACCAAAAGGGTGGACTGTTACCCCTAACGAAGCAAAATTCTCCATAGCTCAAAAAGGAGATATTCAATTGATTGATTTTATGGTTACTCCAACACAAAAAGAAGTAGAAGGAGTATTGAAGGCTATAGCAACAGTTAAAGGAAAAAATTATGATAAAGAATTGATAGAAATCAATTATAGTCACATTCCAAAGCAATCCGTATTATTACCATCACAGGCAAAGGTTGTACGTATGGATATTCAAAAGAATGGTACTAAAATTGGATATATACAAGGTTCTGGAGATGCAATTCCTGAAAGTTTACAGCAAATAGGTTATGAGGTAGTAGAATTGAATGTAAACGAAATTAATGGTAATTTAGAGCAGTTTGATGCAGTAGTTGTTGGTATTAGAGCCTATAATACAATAAAAGAGTTGCAGTTTAAACAAAAGTATTTGTTAGACTATGTAAAAAACGGAGGAAATGTAATTGTACAATACAATACCAATAGAGGGGTAAATGTGCAAGCGCCATACAATTTACAGTTATCTCGTGATAGAGTTACCGATGAAAATGCAACTGTAACATTCTTAGCTAAAGAACATTCGGTTTTGAACTACCCCAACAAAATTACAGAAGCTGATTTTAAAGGATGGGTACAAGAACGCGGATTGTATTTTCCTAACGAGTGGAGTTCAGAATATACCCCAATTTTATCAATGAACGACAAAGGAGAGTCTGCTAAAAAAGGAAGTTTGTTAGTGGCTAAATACGGAAAAGGAAATTACATTTATACAGGGTTAAGTTTCTTTAGAGAGCTGCCTGCAGGTGTTTCTGGAGCTTATAAGCTTTTTGCTAATTTATTGTCAGTTAAAGAAAACACTACAGATGAGAATTAAAGTTTTATCAAATACATAAAATAAAATAAGCAAGGTTTAAAACCTTGCTTATTTTATTTAAAAAGATTAATAGAAACCGTTGCCAATTCCGAGTTTGGAAATTTTCTAAACGTATTTTTATCGTAAGTCAACCCAATAGCTTCCATAGCATTCATGTATTCATCCAACTCAATAATGTATTGATCAGAATAACCATGCGTAGCATCATAGGCGGTAGCCGCTGTTTTTCCTAAGTTTTTAGCAACCGACTCTGGTTTTGAGGTATGTAATTCAATAAGTAACAAACCAAACTTACTGATATACGGTTTCCACTTGGTAAAATGTTGTTTTAAAGACTCGACTACTAGGTTATTGTTTAAGCGTTTTCCTCTATATGCATAAGCTCCTGTTGAGCTTGTAATGGCCAAATTATTAACAGGAACAGGCTCTTGCCAAATTCTGTTGTGATCTAAAAAGGTACGAACATTCAATAAGTCAGAAAGATTGATTCCGTACTTATCTTGTAAATCTTCTGATAATGCTTTAGGGTTTCCAATATCTCCCCAAATTACTTTCGCCCAGATATCTGCTTGTACTAAGTTTTTACGAGTAATTTTTAAGGCTGCTTCGTTATAATCAACCCCAATTAGTAAAAGTGGATACTCTTCCAAAATTGCGCCTCTTTTGGTTTGGTTTTCGATTACATTAAATAAATGTTTTAGAAAAGCACCATTGCCACAACCAACATCTAAAATGCCTTTGGGCTGCTCGTTGATAGGTTTATTAAATAAGTTGATGATGATTTCATCAATAACCTTAAAATAGGTTGAGTGTGCACCACCACTTCCCCAAACATTCATCTCTCTATCTACATGGATTTCGTCATTTCCAATTTCGGAAGTTCTAAAAATATCAGGATTTCCGAAAATAAGTTTATCAAGTTTTCTAAGCGTAGGGATGTAAGATACAGTGACTCCATAAGCACTTGCTCTTCGAGCAAAGAATAAGCCTTCATCGGTAAACTCATATGAGTCTTTAGTCTTGGAAAACCAACCTAAACTAGTTAATAGATTGAGTAGTCGACTAAAATTATCAGCATCTTTATGAAATTCATCGGCGCTAAATTTTGTTTGCATAAAGTACTTATGAAACATACCACTCATTCCTAACAATACTGTTGTTGGTCCTACAATAATTCCTTCAATGTGAGTAAGAATTTGTGTTAGAATTTCTCTTTCTTGGGAAGTTATAGGCAGTTCAATTCCGAAGTTATTTGTAAAGTTTTTATAGAGTTTTTCAAGCTTTTCAAAAGGTTCAATTTCAAATTTTCTAGCACTGTAGTTCTCCGAGAACTTCAATAAAGAATAAGCATCTTCATAGAGATGAAAATATGAAAAAGCAATTGTTGAAGCTTTATTGGTTTCAAATTGTACGGTGTTTTGTGTGTTGTTAACATTTTGAACCAGCCAACCTTGAGAACAGAGTGTTCTTAAAGCAACGTTTAAATATCCATCATTCACTTTAAAACGATTGGTGATTTCAGATAAACTGACAGACTTGTGATCTAACAAATATTTTGTAATTCCTTTTTCGTGCAAGGTATAGGCTGCGGGGCAAGTTACAATTCCATCTAAATGCCGAAACAACCTACTTCTTAATGCAGATTTTTCTTGTTTTGTTAACATACAGGGAGATTATTTGTCTTAAATATAGTTATTTAAGTTCATAAGAAGTCTATTTCGTTTTAAGTTTTTGAGAGTTATTGGTAAGTAAACATGAAAGAAGTAACCTGAATAGAGTTGGAGTTAGCAGACTCTTTTTTTTGTTCAAGGCAATTTCCTTTGTAGTCTTTAGAGAGACATTCAAACTTGATTGTATTTACGAGATTGTTGTCTTTATCAGTAACCAAAATTTTATTAAGTTTACTGCTGGTATATTGATATTGTTGCGTGTAAAACGTTGAAAAATTATCTACTATTTTATCAATCAATCCGTTTTTGGTGTAATGCACAATAACTTCATTTTGTTTGTACTGCTTTTGAGTATAACAACTAATACGTTCTCGTTGATTGGGTTTCCAGCGTGTTTTACAATAATAAGGAAGTTTGTTAGGATATGAGCGTTTTTCAAACCAAAGGCGTTTTTCAGTTTGTTCAATAATATTGCCTAGGTTATCAGTGGTTTTTGATGTTTTTACACGTCCGTTTTTAGTAAAGTTTAAGGTTTTAGTGTTAAGTAGTTTTTTTTGATTGTTTTCGATTACGTATGTTTTTTCGATAATCTTCTTAATTTCACCAGAGAAACCATGCTTTTTTAAATATTGTTTAGAAGCACAAGACTGAAGTATGCCAATAAGTAAAAATAGTAACTTTTTCATTTTTAATGAAATTAGGTACTATAATATACTAAGTTTTTTTAGAATTTGGCTATGTACAAACGAATAATAGTCTTGATATTGAGGAAGTAATAAGTTTTCGTAGTTTTTGGTATGCAGTATTGTTTCTAAGCTAAATAGCTTTAAGTCTGCTACTTCCTCTTCTTGAAGTTTTAATTCTTGGACAGGAACTGTTAATTCGGAAATAAAGACATGATGAAATTCATTATCGATAATTCCATTCGGGTGAGTTACCATGTGCTTTCGAGTGCCTATTTTATGCAAGTTTTCAGGAAGAATATCAAAACCTATTTCCTCTTTAATTTCTCTGATAGCAGCAATTTTAATGTCTTCACCAGCGGCTATATGACCGGCTACAGAAATATCCCATAAACCGGGAAATACCTTTTTGGTAAGTGCTCTTTTTTGAAGTAGTATTTGTTGATCGGTAGTATATAGCCAAACATGAATAGTAGGATGGAAGTAGCCTTTTTTGTGAGCCACAGATTTTAAACAGGTTTTTCCTGTATAGTTTCCGTTTTCATCAACAATGTCTATCAGTTCATCCATGTTTGTTTTTTGTGTCAGTTCGAGTAGTTTTTCTTTTATTTACAAAGAAAAACTGTATCGAGAATTGATGGTTAAGACATCTCGATACATTTTCTTTCAGAAAATCACTCGATGTGACTGTTTGTTATTTAAAATAAGAGAAATCTTCTCCGTCTTCAATTTTTAATAAACTTTCGTAAATCATTTTAATTACGTTTTCAACATCTTCACGGTGTACCATTTCAACCGTAGTGTGCATATAACGTAAAGGCAATGAAATTAAGGCAGAAGCAACACCACCATTGCTATATGCAAATGCATCGGTATCGGTTCCTGTAGCTCTTGATAGGGCAGAGCGTTGGAAAGGAATTTTGTTGGTTTCGGCAGTTTCAATAATTAAATCTCGTAATTTTTGTTGTACCGCAGGAGCATACGCTACTACAGGACCTTTACCTAATTCTAAAAGACCTTCTTTTTTCTTATCAATCATAGGTGTGGTAGTGTCATGTGTTACATCGGTAACAATTGCCACGTTAGGTTTAATGGTTTGGGTAATCATTTCTGCACCACGCAAACCAATTTCTTCCTGGACTGAATTGGTAATGTACAATCCAAAGGGTAATTTTTTCTTGTTTTCGTGTAGTAAACGGGCTACTTCAGCAATCATAAATCCTCCCATTCGGTTGTCTAATGCACGACAAACAAATTTATTTCCATTCAAAATATGAAACTCATCTGGATAGGTAATAACGCAACCAACATGAACTCCCAGACCTTCAACTTCTTCTTTGGTACTGCAACCACAATCGATAAAAATATTATCTGGTTTTGGAGCTTCTTCTTTGGCTTTACTACGTGTGTGAATTGCGGGCCATCCAAAAACACCTTTTACAATTCCATTTTTAGTATGAATGTTTACAATTTTACTAGGAGCAATTTGATGATCACTTCCTCCGTTACGGATTACATAAATTAAACCATCGTCAGAAATATAGTTTACATACCAAGAAATCTCATCAGCATGTCCTTCAATAACTACTTTGTATTTAGCATCAGGGTTTATAACCCCTACAGCAGAACCATAAGTATCGGTAATGAACTCATCAACATAAGGTGTTAAATAGTCCATCCATATTTTTTGCCCTTCCCATTCATATCCAGTAGGAGCAGCATTATTCAAGTATTTTTCTAAAAAGTCGATAGACTTTTTATTTAAAATAGATTTATCAGCCATAACTTAAACGTTAATTTTAATGTTATTAATCTTTCTTTTCTTTTTCTTTAGGTTTATCAGCGCCCCAAAAACGTCTCTTTTCAATAAACTCTTCTTGTTCCTGAAGTTGTTTTGGTGTTAACACCTTTAAAAAAGAGGGGTGTTGCTCTATTGCATACTCAATTTTTTCAACAATACTAGCTACGTCTTCATTTTCGTAATCTATTTCTAAAGGTTCTTTGATAACCATAGATTGTAGCACGTTACGTTTTTTTATCATCAATCCTTTTTTATCAAAAGAACGTCTAAATCCGTCAATTACTATAGGAACTACAATAGGTTTATAGGTTTTAATAATATGAGCGGTACCACGACGAATAGGTTTAAAAGGGGTAGTTGTACCTTGTGGGAAGGTAATTACCCAACCATCATCTAAAGCTTTTCCTATGTTAGAAATATCAGACATTTTTACTTGTCTGTTTACATTTTTACCAGCGCTTCTCCAAGTTCTTTCAACAGAAACAGAACCTACATAAGCAAAGATTTTAGGAAGTAATCCAGAACGCATGGTTTCACCTGCTGCAACATAATAAATATTCAATTTAGGTTTCCATAAATACCCCACGTTTCTAATATTGTCATCTCTACCTTTTAAAGCAGCGTTAAATACGTGAAACATAGCAGCTACATCAGCAAAATACGTTTGGTGATTGGAAATAAATAGTACTTTTTGGTCGGGGAGATTTCTTAAAACATCCATTCCCTCTATTTGTAGGTCATTAAACTTACGGTAACGTCCGTGAGAAATAACTCCGAGAACTTGTATTAAAAATCTTTTAATGAACAATATATGTCCAAAAGGATTCCTTTTAAATAAAGGCATTTTTATAATCAGGTTTTATTAGTGTAAATGCTAAATTACAAAAGAAAAGCATAAAAAAAACTATTTAAACAAATCTTTAATTTCTGAAAGCATCATGGCAGTTGCCCCCCACACAATGTAATTGTTTAATTTAAAGCAAGGTACCTCGATATTTTTCATGTATGAGGTTTCCATTTCTACTAAAGTTAAGTTGGAATCATCTAATAAATCAGCTAATAAAACTTCAATAATTTCTGCCACTTCTTCATTAGGAGTAAAATGAGGTGTCTTTTCAGAAACACCTATAAATGGAGCTACTAAAAAATTACTAGGAGGAATATAGGCATTAGACGTTTGTCGTATTATTTCGATAGCTCCATGGGGTATACCCACTTCCTCATAAGTTTCTCGTAAAGCAGTTGCCTGTAAGTTGTAGTCATCCTTATCAAACTTTCCACCAGGAAAGCTAATCTGCGACGAATGTGTTCCATTATAACTCGCTCTTTCCGTAAGTAAAAAACGAGTTTGATTATTATTGTCAGGGTAAAACAATGCTAAGACAGCTGCTTTTCTTGGGTTTTTGCTTAGTATTAATTCTTCTGAAAACCGTGTTCTTAAGTTAGGAGCTAACTTAAATTGAGACGTTAAGCCACCTAGTTGCTTTTGCTGTAATCTTTCTATTTGATTGATAAAATCAGAAAAAGTCATTCGTTTTTAGTATTTTAGAACAAACTTATCAATTTACAAGAGAAAAGTTATAAGTTTTGGCTTGAATTTTGATTTGTTGAGTGTAGAATTAATTTAATACTAAATGACTAAAGAAAAAAAGTACCAAAAACTAGCATTAAGTTTATTGTTTGACGCTATCGGGTATGTATCTTATTTAATACCAGGGCTGGGAGAGTTGTCTGATATTGTTTGGGCACCAGCATCTGCGTACATCATGACAAAAATGTATAAAGGAAACAAAGGAAAAGTAGCAGGAGCTATTGCTTTTATTGAAGAAGCAATGCCTGGGTTAGATGTTGTACCAACATTTACTCTTATGTGGTTGTATACCCATGTATTTTCTTCAAAAGAAACAAAAACTACCATTGAAGTTTAGTTTTTAAATCGTATAAAAAATAAAGAGCTTCCAATTTTGGAAGCTCTTTTTGTATTCTATAACTATAACTATTTTTTGATAATCTTCTTAGTAAATGATTTTTGACCGTCGTTTACTTGAAGAATATATATACCGTTATGTAGGTTTGAAACATCAAGATTATTATGAGTAACTTTTCCTGTTAAAACTTGTTGCCCAGTTAAATTTGTTATTGTAAAAGTAGCATTTCTGTCGTCTGCTAATTTAATTTTAATAAAATCAACACTAGGGTTTGGAGAAATACTAGCATCAAAAATAGAAGCTTCATTTCCTAATTTTCCATCAATTGCTATGTTGTTGCGTTCTATACCTTTAGAACTACTACCTATGTTAACAGTATAATCTTCAACTTCACCATAAGAGAATGTTTCACAAGCTGATGGAGCTGCATTCCATTTCATAGATACACGCATTCTTGTTGTACCTGTTAAAGCAGAGTTAGGTACAGAAAAATTATACGATAAATTGCCAGAGCTAGATGAAGAACCACTAACAACTTCTTCAGAAGATTCAAAAGTTCCGTTTTGGTTGAAATCAATCCAAACTTTCCAATATTCTGTGTATGATGAACTAGAAAACCCTGCGCTTACAACAATGGTATTGCTTCCAAAAGCTAAGTTTCTAGTTAAAGAAGTAAAGTCTGCATATCCACCGTTAGCACCAGTAGCGTTTGAAATTCCGCCTATAACAACATTATCTATCCATTCATAATTTGCATTATTTCCCTTAGAGTTACAGTAAGAAATTGTGTTTGCTAAAGTTGTTACATTTACGGTATTACTTGAAGAAGAAACATTATTGGCAGCATCTTTAGCTTTTACTGAAAAAGTATAGTTTGTAGAAGCTGTTAATCCACTTACAGAATAACTAGTAGTAGTAACAGTTGCTATTTTTGTGCTTCCCTGATACACTTCATATCCTGTAACACCAGTATCATCTGTTGATGCTGTCCAACTTAAGTTAACAGAAGTCTGTGTTATACCAGAAGCAGCAACGTTAGTAGGAGTTGATGGAGCAGTAGTATCAGGAGCAGGAGTTCCTCCATTAATGTTGTGGTTTCCCAAGCCGCTAAATGTATCTTTTGCTAAGATATTCCATTCAGAAATAGTATATGCACTATTAGGAGAGGTAACAGAAGATTTTCTTTGCATTGTTTTGTCTTGTGCAAAAGTTGAAGAGCTATTAGGGTCTCCAATCAAATCGATAAGAGTACTTCCTTTGAATAAACCAACAGCATCGTTTCCGTTAAAAGAAATAACAGCAGTATCTGTTCTGTCAGCTTTATTTAGTATTGTGCTAGAAGCACTGCTATTAGCTATGACATATACCTCACCATTTGTTAGTTGACCACTTAAAGTTAGTGTATTGGTCCATCCACCACCATTGGCAGCTTTCTTTAATGAATACCCTGATAAGTTTACACTGGATCCAGTGAAATTAGCAATTTCAATAGCTTTGTTATTTGAAGAACCTTCTACATATTCAGAAATAAATAAATCTGTTGCTGTTCCGTTTCCTCCTCCTGAACTAGTATTCGTTGTTATTGTAACTGAGTTACTAATAGAAGATTCATTTCCAGCAGCATCTTTAGCTTTTACAGAAAAAGTATAATTAGTAGCTGCTGTTAAGCCAGTAACGTTGTATGAAGTTGTTGTTACAGTAGCAATTTTTGTAGCAGCATTGTATACATCATATCCAGTTACACCAACATTGTCAGTAGATGCAGACCAAGTTAAGTCAACTGTGGTTTCTGTAATGTTTGAAGCAGCTAAGTTAGATGGTGCAGTAGGAGCTTGAGTATCCGATCCGCTACCGCCTCCAAATAAATCTTCAGCTTGAGGGCCTCCCCAAATTTCAGTAGCAAATGCAGGATTGTCGATAAAAGGATTGCGGTTCCCTTGAATTCCTTCTAAAATAGGATTGCGTTGTTTTTCAAAATCAGATACTGGATCGTCAACATTCCATTGAATAAATAAAGCAAGCATGTTAGCATCTGAAGCCATCGTAGCTCCTGTACCGACACCAGTAGGTAAACATTGGTTTCCGTAGCGTAAATACATATACATCATCATACGGGCAACATCCCCTTTCCATTCATCTCCAGGATACCAACCACCAGAAACACTACCTGCATTACCAGAACCATCAGCAAATTTTTTACTACTCCTTTGTGAGTTGAAAGAAATATCAGCAGCTCTTAAATGGTGTGCATCTGCACCAGGACCAGAAGTACCTAAATTAGGACTTCCTAACGACTTAGCATATACATGCTCTCTGTTCCATTGTGTACCCGCTGTACCACCGTTAGCATCCTTATCTCTAGTTCTGTCAGTAACATAATTGCCATCAGTATCACTATAACCATATATTAATAGAACTTTCGTAGGATCGTTAGGATCTAAATCAGTTTGTTTTAGAGCATTCCATACCCCAGGAGTATACGATAAGTTCGTAGTGTGTGTATTGATAATTTTAGTAGCCAGTTCATTTTTTAATGCAGTCCCAGACAAGTTTAAGTTTACATCGTTATAATAGGAAGGGACTTGTGAAAAAACAGCTAGCGAAGCTATCAAAAAAAAGAAGAGTAGTTTATGTTTCATAATTTGTATTTAAAATGTTAAAATTTTGTTAACTCGCTACAAATCAATAAAAAATATAATTTTTCAATGTTACCAAAAGGTTAATAATCAATTGTATATCTTTTGTAGAGAACTAGTTTATAGTTTTTCCTTTATTTTACGTAAATTTGCACGCTAAAATTAGAGATTGATTATGAAGATATCATACAATTGGTTACAACAATTTTTACAGACAGACTGGGAGGCAGAGAAAACAGGTGAGTTATTAACTGATTTAGGTCTTGAAGTTGAAGGAATAGAAACTGTAGAGAGTATTAAAGGAAGCCTAAAAGGGGTAGTTGTAGGTGAAGTTTTAACTTGTGAAAAGCATGCAAATGCAGACAAGTTAAAGGTTACTACTGTTGATTTAGGAAATGGTTCTACTGTGCAAATTGTATGTGGAGCACCAAATGTTGCGGCAGGACAAAAAGTTCCTGTAGCTACTGTTGGTACTATCTTGTATGATGAAAAAGGAGAAGGCTTTAAAATAAAAAAAGGAAAGATAAGAGGAGAAGAAAGTCATGGAATGATTTGTGCCGAAGACGAATTAGGCTTAGGGCAAAGTCATGACGGTATTATGATTTTAGATGAAAGTTTGGTTCCTGGTACTCCTTGTTCGGAAGTTTTTAACATTGAAACAGATCATGTTTTTGAAATTGGTTTAACACCAAACCGTGCAGATGCTATGAGTCATTACGGTGTTGCTCGCGATTTAAGAGCTGGATTAATTCAGCAAGGAACTAGTATAGAGTTGATTTCTCCATCTGTTTCAGATTTTCATGTTGATGAGCGTACTCACAAAATTGATATCGAAGTAGAAGATAAAGATTTAGCGCCTCGTTATTGTGGTATTACTATCACCGATGTAGAGGTAAAAGAATCACCAGAATGGATTCAAAATAGATTAAAAGCAATTGGATTGACTCCAAAAAATAATATTGTAGACATTACAAACTATGTGCTACATGAATTAGGACAACCCTTACACGCTTTTGATGCTTCTAAAATTAGAGGTGGTAAAGTAGTCGTAAAAACTTTAGAAGAAGGTACTAAGTTTACTACGTTAGATGATGTAGAAAGAGAGTTGTCTTCTGAAGATATTATGATTTGTGATGCAGATGAAAATCCGTTATGTATCGGAGGTGTGTTTGGTGGAGCAAAATCAGGAGTAACAGAACATACAACATCAATTTTCTTAGAAAGCGCTTATTTTAATCCGGTTTCGGTTCGAAAAACTGCAAAACGTCACGGGTTAAATACAGATGCTTCTTTCCGTTTTGAGAGAGGTATTGACATCAATACTACAAAATATGCCTTAAAACGTGCTGCTTTATTGATAGAAGAGTATGCAGGAGGAAAAATGTCTTCGGATATTTTAGATTTTTATCCTGTAAAGCTTGAAGATTTTGAAGTGTTTTTATCCTTTGAAAATGCGTATAAATTAATAGGGCAGGAAATACCTAAAGAAACGATTAAAAAGATTTTAGCGTCATTAGATATTAAAATTAATAGTGTTACAGAAGCAGGTTTAGGTTTAGTAGTACCTTCTTATAGAGTAGATGTACAACGTGAGGCAGATATTATAGAAGAGATCTTGCGTGTTTACGGATATAATAATGTAGAGTTTTCTCATAAATTAAACACGTCTATTTCTTTTGATAGTGATAAAAACGTAAAAATTGAAAACATTGTAGCAGACCAGTTAACATCGTTAGGGTTTAACGAAACCATGGCTAACTCGTTAACAAAGGCAGACTATATTGAGCTATCTGATAACTTAAATGCTGATTTTAACGTAGAAATGCTCAATCCGTTAAGTAACGACTTAAAAGTAATGCGTCAATCGTTACTGTTTAGTGGTTTAGAGTCGGTTGCATACAATATTAATAGAAAGAACAATTCATTAAAATTTTACGAGTTTGGTAAGACGTATCATAAGTATGAAAGCGGATACCAAGAAGACAAGCATTTAACGTTATTTGTTACAGGTAATAAAACACAAGATAGCTGGAAGGTAGCTACACAGATATCAGATTTCTTTTATGTTAAAGGGATTGTAACAGCATTGCTAAGTCGTTTAGGAATTGATAAATTAAAAACTACACCAACAAAATCAGATGTATTTTCTGAAGGAATTACGTTAAGTTTAGGAAAAACGAAGCTAGTAGAGTTAGGAGTTGTTAAAAGAGCGATTTTAAAAGAGTTTTCAATAAAACAAGAGGTATTGTTTGCAGACTTTAACTGGCAGAATATTTTAGATTTAGTAGGTAAGAAAAACATAAAAGTAGCCGATTTACCTAAGTTTCCAGCTGTAAAACGTGATTTAGCCTTGTTATTGGATAATAAAGTTGAATTCAAAGAGATTTATAACTTAGCATTCCAATCAGAAAGAAAGCTTTTAAAAGAAGTAGATTTGTTTGATGTGTATGAAGGAGACAAATTACCAGAAGGTAAAAAGTCGTATGCAGTAAGCTTTGTGTTACAAGATGAAAACAAAACCTTAGCAGACAAGCAAATAGATAAAATAATGCAGAAACTACAGCAAACATTCGAAAAGAATTTAGACGCTGTATTACGATAATTCAGAAGCTCCATTTTTGGAGCTTTTTTTATATTTAATAAACGAAAGATTATAATTAAAACCGATGTACAAATTACTGATTCGCCCAATATTCTTCCTTTTTAATCCAGAAAAGATTCACCATTTTACTTTTTCGCTAGTTAAATTTTTATCAAAAATACCAGGTGTTCCATCTATTTTTAGAGGAATGTATCAAGTAAATGATAAAAAGTTAGAGCGTAACTTGTTCGGGTTAATCTTTAAAAATCCAGTAGGATTAGCAGCAGGATTTGATAAAAATGCAGTTTTGTATAATGAATTGGCAGATTTTGGTTTTGGTTTTGTGGAAATTGGTACGGTTACACCAAAGGGGCAAGTAGGTAATCCTAAAAAACGTTTATTCCGTCTAAAAGATGATAAAGGAATTATCAATCGAATGGGATTTAATAACGAAGGATTAGAAGCAGCAATTGAACAATTAAAAAAGAACAAAGGAAAAATAATTATTGGAGGAAATATTGGAAAAAATACCAATACAGCTCCTGAAAATTATACTGAAGACTATGTAGCGTGTTTTAAAGGATTGCATCCGTATGTAGATTATTTTGTGTTGAATGTAAGTTGTCCAAACGTATCGAGTCATGCTAAACTTGAAGATGCTGACTATTTAAAGGAATTGATTATTGAAGTACAAAAGATTGATAAAGAATTATCGATTGCTGAGCGTAGTCAAAGCAAACCAATCTTATTAAAAATTGCTCCAGACTTAAACAATCAACAATTAGATGAAATAATTGAATTGGTTGCTGAAACGAAGATTGATGGAGTGATAGCATCGAATACCTCGGTAAATAGAGACAATTTAAAAGCTTCTAAAGAACGCTTACAAGAAATAGGGAATGGTGGAGTAAGCGGACAACCAGTTAAAGATAGAAGTACCAAAGTAATTCAATACTTAACGGATAATTCTAATAAAGCGTTTCCAATTATAGGAGTAGGAGGTATTCATTCAGAAGAGGATGCCTTAGAAAAGCTAAAAGCAGGTGCAGATTTGGTACAAATTTATACAGGATTCATTTACGAAGGACCAAGCTTGGTAAAAAGAATCAATAAGGCTATTTTAGCTGAAAGTTAACTTATGCTAGAAACCCTTATATCTTTTGTATTAGCTACGGCTACCTTAGCATTTTCGCCAGGTCCTGATAATATTTTTGTCTTAACACAAAGTATTGTCAATGGAAAAAAATACGGATTGGCTACGGTTGTGGGTTTAATGACAGGGTGTATCATTCATACAACTTTGGTGGCTTTTGGGGTATCTGAAATCATCAAACAGAACCCGAATTTGTTTTTTATCATTAAGTTATTTGGTGCAGGATATTTACTGTATTTAGCATTTCAAGTATATAAAAGTGACGCAAAAATTGCCTTTTCTACAGAGCATGTACAGAAAAAATCAACCTTACAATTATTCAAAACAGGTTTTTGGATGAATGTATTAAATCCGAAAGTAACCATTTTCTTTTTGGCTTTTTTTCCACAGTTTTTGTTTTCTGACAGCTTGTCAAACGTACTCCAATTTTATGTATTAGGAGGTTTGTTTATTGTAACATCTTTCTTAATATTTTCTTCCATTGCTATATTGGCAGGAAAAATTTCTAATTACATCAAACAACACAAAAAGGTAGGAGTGTATTTAAAATGGGCACAAATAGTAGTATTTGTAGGTATTGCTCTATTGATTTTAGTTTAAAACCAGTCTTTTCTAATTAATAATTGCTCAATATGTGCATAATGGTGGTTACAATGCCAAGCATAAATTCCAATATTTTCTTTTAAACTCACTTCTTCATTTCCATCAGGATGGATAAACGATTTGTTTAAGTCTTCTTCAGTTAAACCTTTCAAGAAGTAAACCCATTTGGCATGTAAGGCCTTTAGAACATCTAACGAAAGTTGTATAGGAGCTTTTTTAGAGTCGAATAGTTCTGCCCAACGGTCTTCAAAATAAGCCTTTATAACTGGTTTATCTTCCGTAAGAGCCCATTTAAAACGTGTGTAGGAATTATGATGACTGTCTGCACAATGATGAATCACTTGTCTGATTGTCCAACCCTCCTCTCTATAGGCTGTATCTAATTGTTTTTCAGATAAATTAGAAACCAATTTATTCAGTTTTTCTGGGAAATATTCTAGCGTTTCAATCCATGTAGCAAGGTCTTCAGAAGAAATATTATTTGGAATCTCAGGTTTACCAATTGGGTATTTTAACTTTTCCATATTACTCTTCACTTTCTGAAGTTAACTTTGCTAAACTTCGTTTAGAACTACTATTTTCAGGATTGATGGCAAGGGCCTTTTTATAGTACTCAATAGCTTTAATAGTATCTTTCATTTTGGCATAAGCATCTCCAGTACTATCATAGGTGTTAGAGCTATTAGGGTATAATTCGATATTAATTTTAAAGACATTTATAGCATTTTCAAACTCATCTTTTCTAAGATACTGGTACCCTAACTTGTTCAAATTTCGTTCTTTAATAACAGGGCTTAAGCTGTCTTTTTCTTTTATAGACTTGTAACCTTTTAAAGCAGCTTCAAAATTACCTTCTGCTAAATGTTCACTAGGAGTTTTTTCTCCTTTTTTTAATTTTTTAAAGACAAATTTTTCACCTTCATGCTCGCGCTTTTCAGCTAATTCTATCTTGTTTTCAGTAGTGTTAAAAATTAGTTTTTCATTCAATTCTCTAACGTAAAAAGAAGAGTCGTTTACCTTTAAAGGTTCCAAATTTTGCTTACGCCACTTTACAAGTAATTTGTTGTCTTCATTAAACGTAACTTCTATAATTTCATCAGCATTAAAGTAATAGCGTCCAGCAGCTTTTTCTATAAACTCAGGAGTATTTGTTTTAGAAGTACAATTAGCAAGCAATAAGATAAGTGAAAGGATTAAAAATTTAAATTTCATTTTGGGTTAGTTTTTGTTGAAATATAATATTAATAAGACGATTGAAAATAAAATAAGTTACAAATTAAGTTATTTATGACTTTTGTTGGCATAAGAATTGAAATATAGATAACACGGTAGATAGGAAGGGTTGTGTATTCTTTTGTTTATCAATGAATTACGATATTAAAAAAGTGGTTTTATTTCAGGAGAAAAAACGAAAGTGCCACTATGACAGACATAAATAAGATATGAGCAAATCAAAAATATTACACTTAGACAATTTGTCGCTTCAAGATGTTTTTAATGAAGATTCTGAGTTAATCCCATTACTAACACCAGAGGACGAAGAATTAATAAATCAAGAAAGTATTCCTGAAGAGTTACCAATTCTTCCGTTGCGTAACACTGTTTTATTTCCTGGAGTTGTAATTCCAATTACAGCGGGTAGAGATAAATCTATTCAGTTGATTAAAGATGCTAATAAAGGAGATAAAGTTGTAGGGGTAGTTGCCCAAAAAGATAGTGAAGTAGAAGACCCAGGAATAGATGATATTTATCAAACAGGTGTTGTTGCACAAATATTGCGTGTATTAAAAATGCCCGATGGTAATACAACTGTAATCATTCAAGGTAAAAAGCGTTTCGAGATTGAAGAAGTTATTCAAGAAGAACCTTACTTAAAGGCTAAAGTAAAAGAAGCAGTTGATGAGCGAGAAATTGACGATCAAAAAGAGTTTGATGCAATTATCGAGTCGATTAAAGACTTAGCGTTAGAGGTAATTAAAGAAAATCCTATGCTACCTTCGGAAGCATCTTTTGCGATTAAAAACATTCAATCTAGCTCATTTTTGGTGAATTTTATTTCATCAAACATGGAGTTAAGTGTATCGCAAAAGCAGGTGTTACTTGAGAAAGACAATTTAAAAGAACGTGCGTTATTAACGTTAAAGAATTTAGATAAAGAGCTTCAAAAGTTACAATTACGTAACGATATTCAATCTAAAACACGTTCCGATTTAGACAAGCAACAACGTGAATATTACTTAAACCAACAGTTAAAAACCATTCAAGATGAATTAGGTGGTGTTTCTCATGAGCAAGAGCTAGATGAAATGCGTACTAAGGCTAAGGCTAAGAAATGGAATAAAGAAGTTGGAGAAACTTTTGAGAAAGAGTTGAGTCGTTTAAGACGTATGAACCCACAAATGGCGGAATATGGCGTACAACGTAACTATTTAGAGTTAATGTTAGAGTTACCTTGGAGTGAATACTCTAAAGATAAGTTTGACTTAAAAAGAGCTCAAAAAATATTAGATAGAGATCACTTTGGCTTAGAAAAAGTAAAAGAACGTATTATAGAGCATTTGGCTGTTTTAAAATTACGTGGAGATATGAAATCGCCAATTATTTGTTTGTATGGGCCTCCAGGAGTAGGTAAAACATCATTAGGTAAATCGGTAGCTGAAGCATTAGGGCGTAAGTACGTACGCATGTCTTTAGGTGGTTTACGTGATGAAGCTGAAATTAGAGGGCATCGTAAAACGTATATTGGGGCGATGCCAGGGCGTTTAATTCAGAATATTAAAAAAGCAGGAACTTCAAATCCTGTATTTGTGTTAGACGAAATAGACAAGTTAAGTCAAAGCCATCAAGGAGATCCTTCTTCAGCAATGTTAGAAGTATTAGACCCTGAACAAAACACTGCCTTTTACGATAATTATTTAGAAGTTGGCTACGATCTTTCTAAAGTATTATTCATAGCCACTGCTAATAATATTAATCAAATTCCATGGGCCTTACGTGATCGTATGGAAATTATAAACGTAACGGGGTATACTATTGAAGAGAAGGTAGAAATAGCAAAAAAATACTTGTTCCCAAAGCAGTTAAAAGAGCACGGATTATCAAAAGAGCATTTAACGGTAGGTAAAAAACAAATAGAAAAAATAGTTGAAGGATATACCAGAGAGTCTGGAGTTCGTGGTTTAGAAAAACAAGTAGCAAAAGTAGTTCGTTTTGCCGCAAAATCTATTGCGATGGAAGAGGAGTACAATGTTGTTTTGACAAATGAAGATATAGAAACTATTTTAGGACCTGCTCGTTTAGAACGTGATAAGTATGAAAATAACGATGTAGCAGGGGTTGTTACAGGATTAGCTTGGACAAGCGTTGGAGGAGATATACTATTTATAGAATCTATTATATCTAAAGGAAAAGGGAATCTTTCAATTACCGGTAATTTAGGAACCGTAATGAAAGAGTCTTCAACAATTGCAATGAAATATATAAAATCTAATGCTGAAGAATTTGGAATTAATCCTGAAGTATTAGATAAGTATGATGTACACATTCATGTGCCAGAAGGAGCTACACCTAAAGATGGACCAAGTGCAGGTATTACTATGTTAACTTCTTTAGTCTCTGTATTTACACAGCGTAAAGTGAAAAATAAATTGGCCATGACTGGAGAGATTACGCTACGCGGAAAGGTACTTCCAGTAGGAGGAATTAAAGAAAAAATATTAGCAGCAAAACGAGCAAATATTAAAGAAATTATTTTGTGTGCTGATAATAAAAAAGATATAGAAGAAATAAAAGAAAGCTACTTAAAAGGATTAACATTCCATTATGTAACTGATATGAGTGAGGTAATTGATATAGCGCTTACCAAGCAAAAAGTTAAAAAAGCAAAAAAGTTAGCCTAGCAATTTTTGTTGATGAGAACTTTTATAAAAAACAACCAGTACCTTTAAAGGTACTGGTTGTACTATGTAAGAGGTTTTGTAAGAGGCTTTTATTTTTTAAATTCTTCAGGTGTATCATCTATTTCAGCTTCACACCAGCAGCCTAACCAGTTACATCTTAGTACTTGCCCTCTAGGGCAAGATATTTGTCCCCCATTAACTTTTCTTTGTTCCGATTTATTCAAAACGTTTCCTAAGTTTACAATTGATTTTAACATGATTATTTAGTTTTAGTTATTGATAATTTTTAGTGGTCAAAGTCTACAGGTAATTCTTCAACATATTCCGGTTCACACCAACATCTTATCCAATTACATTTTAAATAAGTTCCTCTAGGGCAAACAATTTGTCCCCCATTAATTTCTCTTTGTTCCGATTTATTCAAAACGTTTCCAAAATTTGAAATTGATTTTAACATGGTTAATTAATTTTAGTTTTCCTTACTCTATATTATATGCTTTTCAGGAGCCGCATTTAAGAATTATGTATCCCAAATATTAAAAAATAGATAGAACAAAAGAAAAGTACTAAGTGACTATTTAAGAAAAAAGCAGGTACTATTTTAAAAAAATAGCACTATTGATTAGTGGTTAAGTGTTTGTTTTTTAGTATGTTGGATTGTTTGTGTGTGTGTAAAGGTTGGTAAAGGAAAAAGAATAGATAAAAAAAATTAACTTTACCTAAACAGAAAAATTAAAACTTATGAAACGTTTATCTATTGAGTTATTAACAAAGTACGAATTGACAACAGAAGAAAAGATTAAAATATTTGCAGGAGATCCAGTTGAGATACCTGCTAATAAAGTAGATTTTGGAGGCCCCGATACAGATGGAGAAGAAGACTGTTTTACGTTACCTTCAGGTAGTACAAAAGATAAATGCTACGATGGTAAAAACAAATTAAGAGTTTAAGATACTTGCAAGAAACACTATAACTCTTTATTGATTTTTTCTATAAATTGATAAGGAGTTATTCCTATATGCTTTTTAAATATTCGAGTAAAAGATTTAGCATTTTTATAGCCAGCTATTTCTCCAATAGCTTGTGTTGTATAAGACCTCACTTTTTTGTCATTGCTTAATACACCAATAATATAATTAATTCGCAACTCATTTGTATAATCATTAAAACTCATTTTTTTATAATCTTTAATGATTTTTGATAAGTAGGTAGTATTAGTTCCTATTTTTTTTGCCGCATTATATAAATTAAATTCTTCTTTTAAAAAGTACTTTTTTTCTTCTATTTTTAATAAGCCATTTATAATTTGTTGGTGTTGTTCGTCTTTTATTTTTAATGGATTTGATAGCGAAAAAGATTTTTCAGTTAGGTCTTCTTTTTTTGAAATTTTTTCTAACAGATCATTTAATTTTTTCTTTGTTCTCTTTTTTTCTTTAGCGTTTTTAAACACTAAAAAAGAAATAAACAATACTATAGTTATCAAACTAATAACTATAATTTCGTAGTAAAAACTCTTTTTAGTACTATCTTCTTTTAAATCTTTTATTTTTTGATCAAAATCAATTTTAATTGCTTCTTTAAATTGCTCTCTATCTCTCGATGAAACTTTAGAATGGTTGCGTATGTAGGTGTTTAAGTAATAATTGGCAGAATCTACTTTATTTTGATAAGTATAAATTTGCGAAAGATATCCATGCATTTTAATGTAATTATCATCTAAAATGGTATCTTTTTTTATACTGAGAGCAGCTAAAAAGTTTTGTTTAGCCTTTTCTAATTTATTTAAATTATAATAATTTAAACCGTTATTGTAATAACTTTTATATAAATAAGATTGTGATTTACTTTTTGTAAATAACACTAAGCTTTTTTCAAGGTAAGAACTGGCTTTAGAATATGCTTCTTTTAAGGTATAAACAGTACCCATACCGTAATAAACCTTACCTGTATAATAGCTGTTAAGATTGAACTCTTTTGTTTCTAATAGGGAATTATAGTAATGTAATGAAGAGTCTGCGTATTGATGTTTATCCTTATCATTTTTATATAAGGAGGCATAAATAGCAGCAACATTAAACATTCTTTTATACTTACTACTGTAGTATTTGTTTGAAAGAGTTTCTTTATTCGTTTCTATAAGCTCAAGGGTTTCTTTAGCTTTATTTAGCGCTTTGTCAAGCTCTTCCATATCTTGATAAATAAGTGCTATATTCCCTTTTATTTTAATGGTTCGATTAATATCTTTAGCTAATAAAGCATAATTTTCTGCGGTGATATAATTTTGTAAAGCTGGTTTAATTAACTTTCTTCTTTTATTAGTATTACCTAGTAAAATATGGATGTCAAATAATAAAGTGTAATTTTTATTGGTTTTGGCAATTTTAGGAAGGTATTTATTTATACTGTCTTTAAAAGGAATATTTATAGCCTGTTTCTCTCTTACTTTTAAATATTCTGTGGCGGCATATCCAAAAGTTTTATAAGCAATGTCATTACTCTCTATAAGTCTGTTCATGTAATACAGTGAACTGTCAACACCAATTTCTCTATTTTGGTAAAACTTATTTTTAAAATCTTTTAAATCACTTTCACGATACTTCTTTATTGTTTGAGCAAAGGAAACAAAACAAGTAAAAAGGACTAAGAAGAAAAATGAGATTTGTTTTAACATGATTTATTAGAAAGCTTAACGAATTATTTAGCACTGCAAAATAAAAAATATTTAAATATTTTTAACTATTTAGTTGTTGCTTGTTTTATTCTTTTTTAATGGTTTATAGCGTATTAGTAGAATAAAAAGCTAGTGTAAACATAATTAATAATTTTAAAGGTAAGATTTAGAAGATAATTAAAAGTATAAAATACTTTTTATAAGTAAAAAGCGTTGTTGTTTTAGTTATATTTAAAAAATTAAAAACAATATCAAACTTAAACCCTTAAACTTTATGAAAAAACTTCTTTTATTAGCAGGTCTTTTATTTTCTGTAGCCTCGTATTCTCAAATTGAATTTATTGAAACCACAAAAACTGAAATAGTAGGGAAAATAGAATATGTTTACTTGGAAAAAATAGGAAATGAAGCGTATAATTTTTATTATAAGAATATCAACGATCCTATTCATGAGTATGTTCATTTTTCATTTAAAAACTTAGATAACGATGTAGAAAAGCTATATCAAATAATGATAAAAGGCTTTGAAGAAAACCCTAGAGATCCATATAAAATTAAGGCAAATGGTGATGTAATTTGGTTAAAATATACAAAAGTTGATGGAATTGTTGTGCTGCAAATTCAACAGTATGTAAGTAGAGACCCAGATATTATGACGGTTTCTAAATTACTAACTTATGAAGAGGTAAATAAGTTATTTAGCAAATAATAATAAGACGGTACATAAAAAAAAGCAGCCTAAAAGGCTGCTTTTTTTATGACTAGGTTTTGGTAAACCGTATTAATTTTTTGCTTTGTTTTTAAAAGCATCAAACTTGTTTGTTGTTTGTTTAGGCCAGCTGTTGTTTGACGTATCAATATCGGCAGTTTCTAAATCAGGATCTACAACAATACTTTTAATTTCTTGTGATGAAGTAAACACTCGGTATACTTTACGCTCATCTTTCTTCCATATTTGAGCTGGGAAAGTTTCACGTTTTTTAGAACCGTCAGCATATGTTAACTCTACAATAATAGGCATAACTAAGCCTCCTGGTTTTTCAAATTCAACCTGATACATATAGTTAGGAATGTCTTGTAAGCTAGCTTTTTTATCAGATGACAATCCTTTAATATATGCTTCAACTTCAGATTTATCAGCATCTTCTTTATCAGTAGTTAAGTATACTAATTTACCTAATTGAGCAAAGTAAGAAGGATACTGTTGTTGTAATTTCTTAGTTTCTTCATTTGGCTTATTGGTTAAATATAAAGGCTTAACCTCTTTAATTCCAATATCAGTATAATCAGTTGTATAGAACCAACCTCTCCAAAACCAATCTAAGTCCATTCCTGAAGCATCTTCCATTGTTCTAAAGAAATCGGCAGGAGTAGGGTGCTTAAACATCCATCTTTTAGAATAGGTTCTAAAGGCATAATCGAATAATTCAGGTCCCATAATTGTTTGACGTAACATATATAAACCAGCGGCTGGTTTGGTATAAGCATTAGGGCCGAAATTGTGTACATAATCTCCTTGAGACATAATAGGACTCAATCTATTTTGATCTAAGCTCATATAACGAACAATGTCTTTAGGTAAGTTACCTGTATTGAAGTTTGGATCGTAATCTAGTTCCGCTAAAATTTCTACAAAAGAGTTTAGTCCCTCATCCATCCAAGTCCATTGGCGCTCATCTGAATTTACAATCATAGGGAAGAAGTTATGACCAACCTCATGAGTAATTACCCCAATCATTCCGTTTTTAACTCTATCAGAATACGTTCCGTCAGGGTTTGGACGTCCGTAGTTAAAACAAATCATAGGGTACTCCATTCCTTGGCGCTTTGCGTGTACAGATACCGCCTTAGAATATGGATAATCGAAAGTCATTTTAGAGTACTCTTCTAAGGTATTAGCAACTACACGAGTTGAATGCTCTTCCCATAACGGATTTCCTTCTTTTGGGTATAAAGACACAGCCATAACAGTTTTACCGTTAATGTTTACTGCCATCGCATCCCAAATATATTTTCTTGATGAAGCAAAGGCAAAGTCACGTACTTGGTTTGCTTTGAAATGCCAAGTTTTAGTTTGGGTAGTGCCTCGCTTCTCGTTTTCTTCAGCCTCTTTTTGAGAAACAATAAAAACAGGATTTTTATACGATTTTCTAGCTTTTTCAAAACGCTTACGTTGCTCTTTGCTTAAAACCTCTTTTTCATTTTGTAACTCACCAGTAGCATCTAAAATATGATCTGCAGGAACGGTAATTTTTACATCGTAATCACCAAACTCTAAAGCCCATTCACTACGACCCCAGAATTGCATGTTTTGCCATCCTTCTACATTATTGTATACGCACAGTCTTGGAAAGAATTGAGCAATGGTATAGTTTTTATTTCCATCAGGAAAAGATTCAAAACCTGAACGCCCACCATCTTCAACAGAATTGTTAATTAAGTAGTTCCACTTAATTTTAAATTTAAAAACTTCACCTGGAGCTAATGGCTTAGGTAAGTTAATACGCATCATTGTACGATTAATGGTATAAGGTAAGTCTCTACCATCAGCATACTTTACAGCTTCAATATTAAAACCAAAGGCTTTAGGCTTGCCCATGTTTTCACTCACAAATTTATCTGGAGTTTGAAAACCAGCAACACTTTTAGATTCTGCTAAAGGCGATTTAGAATCTGGAGCTCGCATATTTTGATCTAGCTGTAACCATAAATACTCTAAATGGTCTTTAGAATTATTGTGGTAAGTAATATCTTCGTCTCCATACAATCTATCTGTAGCTTCATCTAAACGTAAGTTCATTACGTAATCAACTTTTTGTTGTGTGTAAGCATGTCCTGGAGCTCCTGATGCAGTACGTTGATTGTTAGGAGTTGCTAGTACATCTTTTAATTGTCGGAATTTGTTTTGATCGGTATGACCTTGTTGACGTTCTTTTTTAGGAGCTTCTTGGGCAAATAAAGAAGCAGATACAAAGAGCGCTGAAAATAGTAGCGTAGAATATTTTCTCATTATATGCTTATTAGTTTTTGAATAAATAAGCGGAAAGTTAATGAAATCTTATTACTATAAAAGAGGCTTTATTAAAAATTTAACAAACCTTTATCATTATCACTCGATAAAAACAAACTTTTGCGTTCTTTTTTAACAGTTGCTTTAATAAGGTTTTGTTGATCGGGGAAGTGGTCTACTAAAATAGTGTTTTCCACGTTTATTGATTTAGGCAACGAAACATTTTCAATTTCTAAATAAAAGTAAACAATATCTCCTTCGTATTCTTTACCTATAAATTTATAGGTTTTTTCTTCATTGTTAATAGTAATTTTAAAATGCGCTTTTAAGTATTTGTAAAAAAGGTCATCAATTAACTTCAACTCATTTTTGGTAGCAATTTGTAAGTTGGTATCATAATCTTTATTAATGGCAAGCTCAATATCATCCATAAAAACATTCATAATCATTTGTATACTACGTGTATCTTCTCTGTATTCAATCTCGGTTAATGCAACATAGTATTTATGTAAGGTAAATGATAGTAAAGGAAGTATAAATAAAAGGACAACAAGTTTTTTCATGGTTGATTAAAAATCAATTATTGCGCCAAATTAGTATTTTTCAATAATTTTAAGGTACTCTGTATGTTCTTTTCTAAATATTTTTATCACTTTTAACACTTCACGATCTTGGTATAGTTTCTCTATACCTAAGGGATTACAATATTCTAAAAAGTGATAGTATTTATCTACAGGTATTTCAAGCTCACCAAAAAAGAAGTCTTCACCTAATTCATTAAGTAGTTTTGTAGGCATACTTTCTTTAAAAGCTAATTCTTTACGAAGTTTCCATAGTTTTTCTGAGTCTTTCACAGGAAACGTATTGGTAGTACCCATACCTTCAAAGGCTTTGGTAGGATCAACGTTAACCACAGTAGGCTTTACATGTTTGCTTATGTAATCATCTGAATGGTAATTAGTGTAATTAACATTAGAAAAGTCGGTAGCATTACTAGCTATTGCTAAGTTTTTATCTCGTTTTACTTTTTTAAGATCTTTGACTAATTCTCCCGATAATTCGTTGTTTCTTAATAACACTTCATCGAGTTCATAGTCTTGTTTTTCAAGAGTTGTTCTTTTTCTATACGTATTAAAATCTGCTTTGGTTAGTTTTTCATAAATGGTTTTATAACCAATACTACTATACCTAATAGAATCTGTAGGTCTGGCAAAAAGTCGATATTCCCCTTTTTCATTAGAAAATGTAGCTTGATTTGTTGAAAAGTTAACAATATGAGCATTTTCTAACACCCCATTTTCATCATACACAATTCCAAAAAGTGTTTTTCGTTCTTCTTGTGAGAATGATAGTTGAGATAAAAATAATAAGGCAAATAGTGCTTTTTTCATGGTATTTATAGGGTTAGTTTACAGTTACACCTAAAGGTACAAAATATTTAAGAAAGTATTTCCTAAATAACCAAATGACAAGGGGAGTATTTTACTTATAGTTTTTTGGGTTTAGTTTTTTAAATTCGTCTGATTTCTTTTGTAAAAACAGTATCATGGTAACTTCATTATGTAAGAAAGAGGGAGTAAAATCGTTAGCAGATTCAACAAAATAGATAAACCGATCAATATCTTCCTTTAGTATTTTTAACTCATATTCAATAAGTATGTGGTAGTTGTTGCGTATATGTTCGATTCTTTTTTCTTTGTCTTCAATAGCTTTAAATTTTTTTAGTTTTTTTATCCTGCCAGAAATCCAATTCAGTAAGGGGTCAATTGCGATTCCTCCATAACTTGAAGTAGCAGTATGTAGTCTTCTTTCAGCAGGCGTAAGTATTCTAGAACCGGCAAAGGGTAGGTTTAATGTTTCAGCGTTTATTTCTTTTTTAGATTTTATGTGTTTGGTATCAGAAGTAATATGGCCGAGTAAATTATGTTTTTTTATGGCTATCTCGTCCAATTCAATAGGTACTTTTTTTAGTTGAATGTAATTTTCTTGCATTCCGAAGTGATTGACATCTACTACAAAGTTTTTAGTTTCATAACCCACAAACGAAATTTGTAAAGTGTCATTTGCTTTGGCTAAAACCCTAAACTCACCATTATTATTCGTAAAAGTTCCTTGTTTCGTATTTAGGTTAATAACATGTGCATTAGCAACAGCACTTACTTCGTCTTGTAGGGTAGCATAAAAGAATTTTCTGTTTTCTTGTGCTGTGACTTTTATTATTAAAAACAGACAAATAATTGAAGGGAGTATGTTTTTCATGTGTTTGGTAACTATATTATTTAAAAGCAGTTGGCCTTATTCTTTTTCGTTAATTACTTTTAAGTAGCTTTTACTTTGTTGTTGTAAGATAGCAATCACTTTTAAAAGTTGTTTTTCTTTATACAACTTTTCTATACCTAGCGGGTTACAATATTCTAAAAAATGGAGGTACCTGTCTTTGGGTATGCTTAGTTCTTTAAAAAAAAAGTGTTCTCCAAAGTCAGAGAGTAGCATTTTCGGAAAACGTTCTTTATATTTTATTGTTTTTCGGGTTTTTTTAAGCCGCTGTGAGTATGCATCAAGGCCAGAACTAAAACTGGTACCTACGCCTGCAAAATTAGCTGTAGGGTCTGTGGTTTTTCTCATATTAGGAGCTTGTGATCTATCCATTTCATCAATTTCCAAAATTACTTTTTCACTAAAATCAATCTTAGAAAAATCTAGCGCTTTTTTAGCTTTTTCCATGCCAATATCTTTAGGTGTTTGTTTTATATCTATAGCTATAGAACCAATTAAGTTGTGTTTTTTTATTTCCACTTCCTCTAGTTCAAATGGAGCTTTCATTAGTTTTATCTCATTTTCTTCCATCCCAAAATGAAGACTCGTAACCTCAATCTTTTTAGTTTGGTATCCTACAAAGGAAATTTGTAAGCTATCGCTAGGTTTTGCTAAAATTCTAAATTTACCTATATCGTTGCTAAATGTACCTTGCTTGGTCGTAAGGTTAATTACGTGGGCATTGGGTATAACCCCGAGCTCGTCGATTAAAAGACCGTATAAGAACGTCCGTTTTTTTTGAGCGGTAGCACCTAAAGTAATTAAAAGTAAAAGTGTAATGGGTAGTTGTTTTATCATGCAATTATTTTTTGGTAACTCTTATATTTTCATTTTCTAGTAGGTAAGGGGAGGTTTTACTGTTTTCAATTAAAACAGCAGTAAGTTCTAAAACTTTGTCTTTAGTATACAAGTTTATAATTCCTTTAGAAATACAGGCTTGTAAAAACTGATTAATATGTTCTTTCTTTATTTTTAGTTGTCGTATAAAAAAACCATCTGTAAAGTGTTTTCTAATTTTTTCAATGCTTTTATCTTCAATAGTAATTTTTTTTAATTGCTTTTTTCGTTTGTTTGTTCCATTAAGGGCATTTATAAGTCCTGTTAAGCTCACGGCTACACCTGATGCTATTTTTACTGTTTTTTCGTCTTTTGTAGGTGTTACGTTGGCATAAGGTAGTTTTAAGGTACTGGCATTAACAACAGGGGCATTGGTAAGTATATCGCTATCAATTTCTAAAATACTTTTTTGTTTTTCTAACACAACTTCCTCTAACATATGTGTTTTACTATCAACAAAAACAACTATGTTTTTGGTTTTCATATGCTCTTTAGTAATGGTAACTTCTTTATATTCTAAATTAAGATGAGAAATTAGTAAGACGTTGTTTTCGGTAGCTAGAATTTCAAAGCGTCCGTTTTCATTAGAAACAGCGCCAATAGCTAGTTTTTTATTAATAATGTGTACATCTTGGGTAGCAATACTATCTATAAACACAGTACCAGTTATAATTTTTGGTGTGTTTTGTGCGATAACCACGCAAGAAAAGCAACTAAAAAGAACAAGTAACCATTTTCTCATATTACAAATAAACCACCAAGCAGTCTTAAAAATGTTTTAAGAAGTTTGTAAACTTTTGTTAAATAAAAAAAAGACCAACTAAAAAGTAACTTTTAGTTGGTCTTGTAATTTTTAATACTTGTAGCATCCTTTATTTTTCTAATACTAGAGTTGCTGTTCCTGTAATTGCAATAACGTCGTTGTTCTCTGTTTTGTTTTCAGATAAGTCTTGTTTTAATACCATGCTGTTTTTAGAAAACGATTCGATAGTAAATTTTGATTGTATTACATTGCTACTACCATTTTTAAAGATTAGTTCATTTCCACTAACTTCCCATTTACCAGCACTTAACCCCTGAACAGCGGTAGCTTTATGGTTTGTAGTTTCTACCGTATCATTTATTTTCGTTTTAGTAACGATGTTCACCGTACCCTTAGTAGTATATTTGTTAGGGTTTTGTGAAAAATTAAACGAAAAGTTATATTCTTCTCCATAAACATTAGATTTACTTTCATAAGATAAAATACGTGAAGTAACCTTAGTGGTTGTTTCAGAGGTTAAGCTCGTTAAACTCCAAGTACCTTCAGGTTTTATTGATGCATTTTCAGTTATGGGAATTTCAATAGAATCTGAACAAGAGAATAAAAATGTAATGGTAAAGAGGAAAAATAATTTTTTCATAGTTTTATATGCTTTTTGATTTATAAAATAACACCTACAAAAACAACTAGGACTTGAATAACCCTACTTTATTTATTAAAAATTTTACGGTTTCTTTTTAACTACATATTTTAGCCATAAATACTCGTAAAGCATAGTATTTATAGTAGGTTGTAAAACACCTGTTTAACACTTGTAAAAGTAAATTGTAAAACATTTAACAAAGAAAAAATGAAAAAACTAATTATAGCAAGTACATCTACTGTTCATGGAAGTGAGTACCTTGAATATATGTTACCAACCCTAACTACTTTTTTTAAAGAAGCCTCTACCGTATTATTTATACCGTATGCACGAGCAAGTGGAAAAACCTATGATGAGTATACTGCTGTAGCTCGTAAGGCTTTTGCAACAATACATAAAAAAGTTGTAGGTATACATGAGTTTGATAATCCGAAGAAAGCAATACAGCAAGCAGAGGCTATTTTTACAGGTGGCGGTAATACGTTTGAACTGGTAAACCAATTGTATAAAAACGAAGTTTTATCCGATTTAACAAGAGCAGTTGAAAACGGAACACCGTATTTAGGTACGAGTGCAGGAAGCAATATTTGTGGAGTAACAATGATGAATACGAACGATATGCCTATCGTATATCCGCCAAGTTTTACCACTTTAGGGTTTATTCCGTTTAATATTAATGCGCATTATTTAGACCCCAATCCTGATTCTACTCATATGGGAGAAACACGAGAAACACGTATTAAAGAATACCATGTATTTAATGAAACACCAGTTTTAGGGTTGCGAGAAGGTAGCTGGCTAGAAGTTAATGGAGGTTTAATTGTATTACGAGGAAACTATACTGCACGCTTATTTAAACAAGGAAAAGAGCCTGTAGAGCTAGAAAGTGGCACCGAAGTTATCGTTTAAAATAAAAAAAAATAAAAGGGGTATATACAGTGTTTTAACAGGTATGTATATCTTTATAAACAAATTTTCGCGGAGAATAGACATAAACTTGGGTGTCTTTAAAAGACCAAGAATTTAAAAAAAGTAAAATTTTAATTATGAAAAAACAAATTTTAAATTTAGGTAAAACATTAAACAGAAAAGAACAACAAGAAGTAAAGGGTGGATTTCCATTTTCATCTTGTGAACAATTTTGTAGCTTTACCTGGAGAGGTGAAGAAGACAGACAGTTATATTTAGAGCACCAATTAAATACTTATGGGTTAGATTGGTCGCATTGTGTTTGTTAAACAGCAAAAACATATTTAAAATGAAAACTCCAAACAAACGTTTGGAGTTTTTTTTATATTTTAAGGTTACAGTACTTATGGTACACGTTAAGATATAGAAAGTAGGAAAGAAGTACAGAACTGTGATATGGAGTAATTTTTTAGTGCTGCTTTGATTGTTGGTTTCGGTTTTTATCAAGAAAAAATAAATGCTAGTTGCTTGTTTAAAAAAACTACTTTCTATAAAAACTATATAAGCTATCTTTGAAAAAATCCTATTTTTACGATATGGACATAAAATTGACAGAACAAGAGAAGATAAAAATATTAAATTCCGATGCTATTTACGGAATAATGCAAAAAATATTGCTTCGTGAAAGTAAGATAGACCAAAACCGTGAACACTTTTGGGTTATAGGGCTAGAAAACAACAACCGTATTCTTTTTATTGAGTTGATAAGTTTAGGTACCGTAAATGCTACTTTGGTTGAACCTATGGAGGTGTTTAGTTTTGCATTGCAAAAAAGAGCGGTTAAAATTATTTTATGTCATAACCACCCAAGTGGTGAGTTAATTCCGTCAGTAAATGATAAAAACCTAACAGATAGGTTGATACAAGTAGGTATTATAGTAAATACCCATGTTATAGACCATTTAATTATTTCGGATAAAAGCTATTTGAGTTTTGCCGATACTGGCCTTTTACAAGAGTTAGCAAAAAGTACCAAATATGTTCCTAAATATGTGCTAGAGCAACGTCTTAAAAAAGAGGCTGCTGAAATTGCTAAACGTAATGAAAAAATAGAAATAGCTAAAAACTTGAAAAGGAAAGGTGTTGATACTAATACCATTGCAGACTCCACAGGTCTTACCATTGAAGAGGTAAAGAAGTTGCGTGTTAGGAGGGGGTAGTAGTGTTTGTTTTTAGTTGGTTGGAAGGGATAGCTAGTTTATACGCTGACTTTTTTCAATTTGTGATTCAGTATTGATGTGAAAGCATTTTGTAACCGTAGGAATGAGGGATAAAATGTGCTTAAACATAGTGTTGGACTTATTTCCCATAAATTTCATCTTTTACGTAACTCGCATTTAACCAAAAACAATGTTTTGTAAATTCGGTTAACCCTGTTAGTTTGTCGGCAACTGGTAAATTATAAGTGTCGTCTGCATTTCTTGCGTGTGGTCTAACGTGGCTAATTCTATTTTCCGTTTTCTTCGGGAAATAGGTCTTTCGAATACCTTTGTTTGTTACTTCTTTTACAATTTTTCCTTTTGAAATGGTTGTTTTCATTTTATCCCAAACAGATTTAGCTTCTATAATATCTGAATATGACATATTCCAAAACTTTACTTTCCTTAATATTAAGTTATCTCCCTCAAATTGATAGAAAACAAAGAAAAATTTACTTTCCAGAATGTTTTTAAAATCAGAATCTTCCCAATCTGTTTCAATTAATTTTTGATATTCAAAAGTTGGAAATGAAATATCTTCTTTAGGTAAATTATTTTCTTTAAGACGAATAGTTTTTACTTGAATGTCAGCTTTTTCAAACTCTTCAATTTTTTGCCCGAGTTTAAGTCCAAGAATAGCATTAGTAAGATTTGCAAAATAGCTTTTAGCTTTTGAGTTTAATTCTAAACCTAACTCTTGTTCAATTTGTTCTGCTGATTTTCCGTAAAAAGGTTGAAACTTAGAAATTACAACATCTTCAATTGATTGTAGTACATCAAGGATTTCAGGCTGTTCAATTATCTTTCCATAAACCGCATTTTCTTCTTGAGCGATATTAGCAATTATATGATTTACATAACCCTGTTTAAGTGAATAGGCTCTTTGTTTAGCTTTTTCTTTATTAAAAGGTTGGTCACGATAGGATTTTAAGGCTGTAGAACCTTTTGTACAAGCTCCAAGATAAAAAGTATCTCCTTCCGATAATTCGTGCGCTTTTCCGTCTTTTATTTTTTGATTAATTGTTTCCCAATCGTGTTTGATAATTTTCAAATCTTCATTAGGGTACTTCCAATCATCAACCAATTTAATTATGTAGTCAAGTAAATCTAAATCTTTGTCGTGCAGATAAAAGACTAAAAGCAAATGAGCATTTTTTTTCCAAAACGAACTATTCTCAAAGTTTTCTTTGTGAACTTCAAGATAGTTGATGATATTTAAAACAAGCCTTTCTTTTGAACGAAACTCTCCATTTTTTAAAGTTTTCAAAGGACTTGATTTAAGTTCTATCCCTGCTTCTTTAAAGTCAGGTTCAGCATCTGAATTTGGCTCATAACCAAAATAAAACTTCTCTAATATTTGACCAAAATTTCCTTTTCCTTTATAACCGTGTTTTTCAATTTCAGAACCACAAGCTTGTCTTAAAGATTGTTTTTTAAGCTGTTTTGCAAACTCAATAATTGAATTTGATGAGTTTATATCAAAATTCCTTTTGTTATTCATTTGGCGTAATATCTGTGAAGTCTAATAAATTATTCTCTTCGTTGAATTTGTACTGAATTAATTTTACGTTTTTCCATTCTGTAGAAACAGAAGGTCTTACACCTTTTATGAATTTACGCTCGACATTTTTAAGAAAAGTATCTAAAGCATCTTGTGTGTAACTAAAACCAAGCATAAATGCATTAATCATACTATAATCACCATAGGTGTATTCATTTTTTACCCAATCAACGTATTTCATTAATTGTAATATGTCTTGAGAGTTAACCACATCTTTTTTTATTTCTACTACTAAATAATCTGAAATCGTTGGTTTTTGATTTTGGATATATTTATAGCCGAAAACATCCATTTTATCCATATAATCAACAGGTTTAAACGGTGAAGCTATAACTTGATGAGTAATATAATCCCAAGAACCGAATATGTTTATTGTATTTTGTAAATTATTTGTTATTTGATAAATAAGTGATGCTTCAATAGCCATTTCATGTCTTAAACTTCCATTTTTATTATTTATAGTGTTTAAAAAAGGTGCGACTCCTAATTGATAATCAGTATTATTATTTGTTTTTTCTCTTATCATGTTATGGTTAACCCGATAATTGCTCTCGAAGGTATTAACATTATTTGGGGTACTAATTGCATCAATGTTTCTTCTTAATATAATGTCTTTAAAAGCTTGATTTTCTGTGTCTGAAAATTTAATAAAGCTTAATTTCCAAAAAGCTCTTAAAATTTTGAATTTTTCTGGCGCAGAAGATAATATTTCATCCATATCAATTCCATTCTGAAAAAAATATGGAAAAGGTTCGAATGTGCAAATGAATCTATTGTTTACACTATTTTGCCCATTATCATAAAGTAAATGGTCTTGTATATCATTATATTCTTGATCATATGGAACATTCGCATTGGGATAATTTAGAAATTTACAATTACCATTTATATTAACCAACCTACCAATTCCATAAATTTTTCTGTCAATAAAAAAATAAATATTATCTCCTTCTCTCATTGAAAGATAATCTGCAACTGTTCCTTCTTGTGGAGTATTCCAAGTTCCATTCCAGCCATTTTTTGGTTCTTGTATAATTGTAGAATAAACTCCTTTGTTTATACAGTCTTTTAATGAATCGAAGTCAGGTTTATTGTTTTTTTTCCCAATACTAAATAAATACCCTGGCATTATGAATTTATTTGTTTATAAAGTTCTTCTCCTATTTTTTCAATTACACCAACAACTAAAGCGTTTCCCATAAAAAAAGCTCGTTTTGTATCTGTAATTCCTTCCAATTTGGTGTGATTATCAGGAAACATATTTAGTCTTTCCAATTCAACAGGTGTCAATCTTCTTAAACCTCTGTCAGATACAACTACGTGTTTAAACCTTGAAGGTGATTTTCCACCTTCTCCTGTAATTATTGTTCTTGAAGCATTATCAAGAGCGTCTGGATAAATCATTCCTCCTTCACTATAATTGTATTCAAACCCGTCTTTAGTTGTTCTTTTTTCTTTTTTAGCACCTTTTAGATATTCCCATTTTGGTTTATCATTTTCGTTAATGAAAAATTCAGATGTTACTTCTCCGTTTTGTAGGATATCTCCTAAAACAGTTCTTTCACCATCATAATTTGGCTCTGTCTTAGTAGTGAAGACTTTACCATTTACAAGTAAACCTGTATTTTGAAAAGGAGAGAGCTTTCCGTTTTTGTTAAAATTATTTGTTATTTCAACTAAATCTCCTTTCAGTTCAATTCCTTGAATTGAATTTGTGTTGTTAACAGGAAAAGCATTTGCAATTGTTCCATCCTTTGTTAACCAATCGATTTTCTCTGCTTTTTGAAGCCTTTTATATATTTCTGTAGACTTATGATAACCAATAAAGAAAACCCTTCGTCTTCTTTGTGGCATTCCATATTCAGCTGCATTGATTACTCTCCATTCTACTGCATATCCTAGTTCATTTAAACTTTGCAACATAACCGCAAAATCACGTCCTCTTTGTTTAGCAGGTGATTTTAAAAGTCTATCTACATTTTCTAAAAATAGATATTTTGGCTTGTTCTTTTTTTCTTCTAAAATTCGGTGAATAGACCACCAAAGAACTCCTTTTTTACCTTTTAATCCTTTTGAATTATGCAATGTTGTTGCAACAGAATAATCTTGGCAAGGAAACCCACCACAAAGTAAATCATGATCTGGAATTTCGTTTGTTGAAACAGTTGCAATATCTTGATTTGAATGGTTCTCTTTACCAAACCTTGCTTCATAAACTAATGAAGCGTGTTGCATTTTTGTTGAAGGTTCCCATTGATTACTCCAAACAACTTTATAGTTACTCTTTTCAAGTCCAAGGCGGAAACCACCGACTCCTGCAAACAATTCAGCTACTTTTAATGTCTTATTTTCCATTTACTTGGGTTTTATAATATTTGATTTTTTCTTCTGCTACTTTTAGAATTTCAGAAGTAGATTCTGTATATTTTAATTCATCTGCAATTTTTTCTGAATACCAATTAATGGTTAATTCACTTTCAGAAAGCCCGTAAAATTTAGCAAGTCTAATGAGTTGCTCCATTGTTGGTTTCCGTTCATTTTTTTCGAATTTACTTATCAGAGATTGGTCAATATCTACTTCAGCAGCAACTTTTCGAAGTATCAATTCTTTTTCCTCCCTAGCGTATTTTAAAGTGTCTCCTAATGTTTTCATTGGTCAAAAATGTTTTAGACAAATATTGTCCAAATTTAGAAAAACAATTCAGCTTTACAACTTTTAATTAAGATTATTTTTTGAGGATTGGGAGAAGGGTAAGCTCTTTTTATTTTTAGTCAAAAGTAAAATAAAATGTGCTGAATGGGTAAAAAGTACTTAAATATAAAGTGAAATGAAACTATAAACTGTTTTCTATAAAAAAAAGACTGCCCTTAGAAGCAGTCTAAGTGTATTGCCTTTTAGCAGTTTTATAGCTAGAGTTCTTAGCATTCCAGAAGTTATTTTATCTAAAGTTGTTATATGTTGCTACGTTATGCTATCCTAATTTAGGAGTTTTAAGATGTATTAAGTATTTGATATTTTATAAATCATTTGTCCAATAGATTCTCCAAAGTTATACACAAGTGCAACACCTATTAAAACTATATAAATCCAACGAAACTGCTTTTTTCTATTTGTTTTCTTTTCTTCTTTAATAGCTAAAAAAGCGGCTATAACCAATAGTAATATGTAATAATAATCCATGTTTTAAATAATTTAGTGTTAATAATTAGTATAAAATAAGTTGTTATTATTACAATGATTACTGTTTTTGTTGTTTAACACGAGTTGTATATAACAAAAAAGACCGCCCTTAGGCAGTCTTTTGTACTATATAGTTGTGTATTTTGTTAGCACTCTTCTTGTCTACGTTCGCAAGCTAATAAAGTGTTTTTTAACAGCATAGCAATGGTCATAGGGCCCACACCACCCGGTACAGGTGTAATGTGCGATGCTTTTTCTGCTACTTCGTTAAAAGCAACATCACCTACCAATCTAAAACCTCTTTTCTTAGAAGGGTCGGCAACACGAGTAATTCCTACATCAATAATTACTACACCGTCTTTTACCATATCACTTTTTAAAAATTCAGGAATACCAATGGCAGCCACAATAATATCGGCTTTTTTGGTTACCTCTGTTAAGTTTTTGGTTCTACTGTGTGCTAGGGTAACTGTAGCGTTTCCTACTTTTCTTTTTTGAGATAGTAAAATACTCATTGGACTTCCTACAATATGACTGCGACCAATAACTACGACATTTTTACCCGAGGTTTCAATATTGTAACGGTCTAACAATTCTAAAATTCCGAAAGGAGTGGCAGAAATATACGTAGGTAAGTTTAAAGCCATTTTTCCTACATTCATAGGATGGAAACCATCTACATCTTTATCAGGGTTTACAGCCATTAATACCTTTTGTTCGTCAATATGATCGGGTAGGGGAAGTTGTACTATAAAACCATCAATATCGTTATCTATATTTAAAATAGCAATTTCGTTTAATAGTTCTTCTTCAGTAGTTTCTTCAGGAAGACGAAGTAAAGTAGATTCAAAACCTACACGTTCGCAGGCTTTTACTTTTGCATTTACATAGGTTAAACTTGCTCCGTCATTACCTACGATAACCGCTGCTAAATGGGGTGTTTTTTTATCGTTTGCTTTTAATGCTGCTACTTCTAAAGCAATTTCTTCTTTAATGTCTGCTGATGTCTTTTTACCGTCTAGTAAAATCATAGTCTTGTTAAGTTTTCAGTATACAGTTCCTGGTAAAGAGTTTTCAGTACACAGTCTTCAGTATACAGTTGTTGTGTTGTAATTGTTGTGTTGTTATATTCCAAATTTATCAGGATTGATAATCATATAATAGATTTATTTCCCAACTTTTTTGCTTTTGTATTCAATAGTAATATTTTAAAAGTTACTTCAGTAGAAGTATTATTTTTTAATCATAAATTAAGTTCAAATACTATATGTCAGTTCGAGTATCGACTGGAGGGAGATGTATCGAGAACCCGTTTTAAATGTTTCAATACAATTTATCTTCCTTTTAGTCAGAAAAATCACTCGACATGACATAGAAAGAACTCAATAGTTTTAACTCCCATAAATACAACTTACTGAATACTGTTTACTTTGGCACTGTAAACTAAATAAAAAAAGACAGGCAGAAGCCTATCTTTTTTATATTATCTCATGCCTTTCATCATTTGCATCATTTTTCTTCCGCCACCACCTTGCATCATCTTCATCATTTTGCTCATTTGGTCGAATTGCTTCATCAATTGGTTAACTTCCTGTACCGAAGTACCAGATCCTTTTGCAATTCGTTTTTTACGACTCGCATTAATAACAGAAGGCGTACTTCTTTCTTCAGGAGTCATAGAGTGTATAATAGCTTCAATTCCTTTAAAAGCATCGTCGTCAATATCAACATCTTTTAAGGCTTTACCAGCACCAGGAATCATACCCACTAAATCTTTCATGCTACCCATCTTTTTGATTTGATTGATTTGATTTAAGAAATCATCAAAACCAAACTGATTTTTAGCAATCTTCTTTTGTAATTTTCTAGCCTCTTCTTCATCGTATTGTTCTTGGGCACGCTCTACTAACGAAACAACGTCTCCCATTCCTAAAATACGATCGGCCATACGACTAGGGTGGAATACATCAATTGCATCCATTTTTTCACCCGTACCTATAAATTTAATAGGCTTGTCTACTACCGATTTAATAGATAAAGCAGCTCCACCACGAGTATCACCATCTAACTTAGTTAAAACAACTCCGTCAAAATTTAATACATCGTTAAAGGCTTTGGCTGTATTTACCGCATCTTGCCCTGTCATAGAGTCTACCACAAATAAGGTTTCTTGTGGTTTTACAGCTTTGTGGATGTTAGAAATTTCTGTCATCATTTCTTCATCAACAGCTAAACGACCCGCGGTATCAATAATTACCACGTTTTTACCGTTTGCTTTTGCATGCTTAATCGCATTTTGAGAAATTTCTACAGGATTTTGATTTCCTTCTTCAGCATATACTTCTACACCAATTTGTTCTCCAACAACACGTAACTGGTTAATTGCGGCAGGACGATATACATCACATCCTACTAATAAAACTTGTTTAGATTTCTTAGTTTTAAGATAGTTAGCTAGTTTACCAGAAAAGGTTGTTTTACCCGAACCTTGTAAACCAGACATTAAAATTACAGTAGGTGAACCTCCTAAGTTAACACCAACGGTATCACCACCCATTAACTCGGTTAATTCATCCTTAACCAATTTTACCATTAATTGCCCAGGATTTAACGTAGTTAATACGTCTTGACCTAAGGCTTTTTCTTTTACTGTTTTGGTAAAATTCTTTGCTATTTTAAAGTTAACATCGGCATCTAGTAAAGCTCTACGAACTTCTTTTAAAGTTTCCGCAACGTTAACTTCAGTAATTTTTCCGTGTCCTTTCAGCGTATGTAACGCCTTATCTAACTTTTCGCTTAAATTATTAAACATGTATCGGCTTCATTTTTTAGAGGCACAAATTTAGTTATTAGTTGTTAGTTTTTAGCAATTTGTTAGTAGATTTTTTCTGCATTATTGTATAAAAGTGTCCGATTTTTAATAATTAGTAAGACTCGTAGTCACTTTTTTTAGTTTTTATATTGGTAACAATACGAGTAAATGCTATAAATCATCCGTAAAATGTTTGCGACTTTTTTCTTGACTGAATTTTTCTTGATTGAAGTTTTTAGAAGCATTTTTAGGAATGGATAGCGATACCCATTTTTCGTTTTGTAGCATTTTGCCTAAAAATACAATTTGTCCGATGTGGTATGGATAATGACAAATTTGACGGTTAATTGCTTCGGTTACCGTATGTCCTTGATTTCTTATGTAGATGATTTTTTCCAAATCGGTTTCTTTTAAAGAGTGAATAGTGTTTAAAAAACAATCCCACCCTTTTTCCCAATAGGCTATCATTTCTTCTTTGGTTGAAAAGGTATTTACAAACTCGTCATCTCTATTTCTCCACAATTTTTCTCCATCTTCAGTAAAAAAGTTGGTCCAACGAGATAACATATTACCCGCAATATGCTTTGCTATCACAGCAATAGAGTTGCTTTCTTGGTTATATTGGTAAAATAGTTCTTCTTGAGTAAGTTGATTAAAAGTTTTATCGCCTAAACTTTTATAGTAGGTTATTTGTTTTTTGATACTTTCTAGATAGGAGTTTTGCATGGCATAATTTTTTAGTAAACTACCTCGTGACAAGCTCACGATGCATTTATTGGAAAAAAGTTCTTGATTTTCGAGGCAAGTCTTGGGGTATTATACCCTTTGGCGGCGCCAATAAAAAAAGACTGGTTAAAATCAGCCTTAATTTACAATTTTATTTTTTAGGAATAAATTCTAAAGCAACGCCATTAATACAGTGGCGTTTACCAGTAGTTTTTTTTGGACCATCGTTAAAAGAGTGTCCTAAATGTCCGCCACAAGTGTTACATTTTAACTCTGTTCTAGCATAGCCTAGTTTATAATCTGTATCTAGTTCTACATTTCCTTTAACAGCGCTATCAAAAGAAGGCCATCCACTACCTGAATCGTATTTGTTTTCAGATTGATATAGCGGGGTTTTACAGGCTGCACATACATAGGTCCCTTCTTTTTTGTTAAAGTTTAAAGGACTTGAGTTAGGTCGTTCTGTACCAGCTTCTCTAAGTACATAATACTGTTTGGGGGTTAATAACTTTTTCCACTCACTGTTGGTTTTGTTTACTGCGTACTTTTTCTTGTTTTGGGCATTCACAGTAGTACTAACTGTTATTGCTAAAAGGAATAAAACAACTAATTTTCTCATGGTTCTTTACTTATAAAATCAACAATTTTGGAAGCTACTTTCGGGTTACGAAGAATTCGGGTGTGTCCTAAACCTTCTGTAATTAAAAGTTTTCCATTCTGTAAGTTTTGACGTATTGCTATTGCACAACTTACATCAACATCGCCATCAAATGAATCATGAACTACTAGCGTAGGTATTTTTACTTTTTTAGCCTTTACGCTCGAAGAGTGTGTATCAATATCTCGTTGCCATTTTTTGTCAAACAAACGTTTCATTTTATGAGCTATAACAGGTTTTACTTGTAAGTTCTTAGTAAAGTTTAACATAACATCCGATATTTTATCAGCAGCGCCAACAGTAACTAGTTTGTTTACAGCAAAGTTTTCTGAAAGGGCGTTATACAAGCATACACCACCAAATGAGTGTCCTATAGCAGCATCAAAAGGACCAAATTGTTTGTTAATTTCAGTAATAGTTTCTAAGAATTCTGGCATTTCGGTAGTTTTTCCTGTAGACTTACCATGTGCAGGTCCGTCAAAAGAAATAACCATGTAGCCTTTTTCCAATAGTTTGTCAGCAATCATATATAATTGAGTACTTCTTCCTGCCCAACCATGTACCCATAATACTTTTTTAGTAGAGTAGCCGTACGATAGTACTTGAATATCTCTTGAGATGGATGGTACATTTATTGTTTTTTTTTGAGCACTCTCTAACATTACTTTTTCTCTCTTAGGAATAGGAAAATTAACAGGAGTTGTAAAAAGCCTAGCCCCAAATTTAGCAGCTTTATTGGTAGAAATGAACTGTAAAATTTTAGCTGAAAAGATAAGAGGTTTAGGAATTTTAATACTTGGTATGGCTGTTTTTGAATGCGTAAAATTCATGAATTAGTTTTTAAGATAAAGATAGAATTTGTAGCTTTAAAGACATAATATATTATCAAGTTTGTGACAAATAAGTTAATTTCGTGTCATAAAAGATACAACCAAGAACATAGAATTTTAAACTATTAAACAATGAAAAAAATTATAGCCCTAACATTTTTAGCTGCTTTTTTAGTAGCGTGTAGTACGGTACCAATTACGGGAAGAAAAAGATTGAATTTTGTAAACGATGCTCAAATTTTACCAGCAAGTTTTGCACAATACAAAGGGTTTTTAGAAGAGAATAAATTGTCTACTAATACAAAACAAACAAATCAAATAAGACGTGTAGGGAAAAATATTTCAGCAGCAGTAGATCGTTTTATGCGTGCTAATGGAATGACTACAGAAGCAAATTCTTATGAGTGGGAATTTAATTTAGTAGAAGATAAAACAGTCAACGCTTGGTGTTTGCCTGGTGGAAAAGTGGTGTTTTATACAGGGATTATGCCTATTTGTGCTAATGAAGATGGAGTTGCTGCTGTGATGGGGCATGAGGTAGCTCACGCATTTGCGAAACACGGACAAGAACGTATGTCTACAGGACAATTACAACAATTAGGAGGAGTTGCTTTGGCTTTAAGTACTCAGAATAGTAAAAATGCTGAAATGTGGAATATGGCGTATGGTTTAGGAACCCAAGTAGGAGTAATGTTGCCATTTAGTAGAGAACATGAAACCGAAGCAGATAAGTTAGGCTTAGTTTTTATGATTATGGCAGGATACAAAGGAGAAGAGGCTGCTGAAGTATGGGTACGAATGAGTGAACGCTCAGGAGGCGGAGCTCCACCAGAGTTTATGAGTACGCACCCATCTAATCAAACTCGTATTCAGACCTTAAGAAATTTTTTACCAGAGGCTAAAAAATTAGCAGCAAAATACAATGTGCCTGCGAGTAAATAAGATTGATAAATTATAGTATATTGCAAACCGTTCATGTTACATGAACGGTTTTTTTATTAGAATTTGTATGTATAAAATAGGAGATAAGAAGTTAATTAACGGATGGGCATTTTACGATTGGGCCAACTCAGTATATTCATTGGTAATTAGTACAGCCGTTTTTCCGTTGTATTACAGCGGGGTAACGGAAGGTAAAATTGTACGCTTTTTAGGAATGAACTGGGAGCATCCTGATAGTTTGTATAGCTATGCGTTGTCTTTTTCGTTTTTAGTAGTGGCGTTTATCTCTCCAATATTGTCGGGTATTGCAGATTATACGGGAAGTAAGAAAAAATTTATGAAGTTTTTCTGTACCCTAGGAGCACTATCGGTAATGAGTTTGTACTTTTTTGATGGAATTGATACTGTATGGATAGGTATTTTATTTACTGTTTTAGCAAGTATTGGCTTTTGGGCAAGTTTGGTGTTTTATAATGCTTATTTACCCGAAGTAGCCCATCCTGAACAACAAGATAGAGCCAGTGCCAAAGGTTTTGTATATGGTTATGTAGGTTCTGTAATTTTATTACTCATCAATTTGGCGATGATTATGTTCCCAGAAACTCTGGGAATTAGTGCAGGAATGGCGTCTAGAATTTCTTTCGTAATGGTAGGTTTATGGTGGCTTGGGTTTGCCCAAGTAACTTTTAAACGATTGCCAGGAAACGTGTATAACAAAAAGCCTGAAAAAGATTATATATGGAAAGGGTACAAAGAATTACAAATTGTGATAAAGGAGGTATTAAACTACCCAACCTTAAAACGCTTTTTAATTTCTTTCTTTTTGTTAAGCATTAGTGTACAAACTATTATTTTAATGGCTGCTATTTTTGGTTCTTCAGAATTAGGCTTGTCTTCTACGAGTTTAATTATTACCATTTTATTAGTACAAATAGTCGCAATTTTAGGAGCGATTTTATTTTCAAGGTTTTCAGAAAAATGGGGTAATATTACTGCTTTAAAAGTAACTATTGTGGTGTGGATGTTAGTTTGTTTCTGTGCTTTTATGTTAGATAAATCTCAAGAACATGTAGCAGTTTATTTTTATGGACTAGGTGGTTTACTGGGGTTGGTGCAAGGAGCAATTCAAACCTTAACACGTTCTACCTATTCTAAATTATTGCCAGAAACAGAAGATCATGCTACCTATTTTAGTTTTTATGATGTTACTGAAAAAATAGCCATTGTTTTAGGAACTGCTGTATATGGAACATTAAATTGGATTACAGGTTCTATGCAATGGAGTGTATTGTGTTTAGCAATTTTCTTTTTAGCCTCGTTTATCATTTTAAGTACACTTAAAAAGACAAAATACGTAGTATAAAATTGTGCAATATTAGCTACACAAATAATACTTAAAACTATTTTAAAATAAGTTTAAGGAATTTTTTGGCTATCTATCGCCCTGCGATTAAAAAGGTGCAGGAGCAATAAAACTTACTTGTTCTTTTGAAGTAGGGTGTATAAATGTGATTTTTTCAGCATGTAAATACAACCTATCTGCTTTTTTTCCGTACAAATCATCACCTACAATAGGAGTGTTTAGTCCCAAATTATGTGCAGCATGCACACGTAATTGATGCGTGCGTCCAGTTATAGGATAAAAGTATACTTTTGTTTTGTTGTTTAGAACTTCAACTTTTTTCCAAGTAGTCAATGCTTTTTTTCCGTGTTGGTAACACACAAGCTGTCTAGGGCGGTCGTTTAAATCTACTCTAAGGGGTAGCTCAATTTTTCCCTCATCTTCTTTTAAAACACCGTCTAATAAAGCTACATAGCGTTTTTGTATAGTTTTGTGAATAAACTGTGCCTGTAAAGCTTTATAAGTGTCTTCATTTTTTGCTATTAGTAGTATTCCAGAGGTTGACATGTCTAAACGATGCACAACTAATGGACCTGTAGCACTTGGATATAGCTTTTGAATACGACTGAACACAGCGTCTTTTATTTCTTTTCCAGCTACCGATAATAACTCATGTGGTTTGTTGATGATTAACAAATCAGAATCCTCATGAATAATTGTAATTTCTTTTTCTTTCTTTAATTGAGCAACTAACGGATTTTCTTCTACTGTAATCCCTTGTAACATATGTGTTAGAATAGGTTTGCATTTCCCTGTGCACGCAGGATAAAAATATTGATGTTTTCTTATGGAAGTTTTCAAAGGTTTTCCCCACCAAAATTCAGCCATACAAATAGGTTTTAATTGATGTTTGTATGCATATTGAAGTAATTTAGGAGCGCAACAATCACCAGCACCAGCAGGAATATTTTGGGTGGAGTCTGTAAAAACATCTAATAAGTTTTTAGTTTCTCCTCGATCGTTAAGAAACGCATACTTTTTAAATATTTCTTGTTGTGCCCAAGCTGAAAGGTTTGCGCGTTGTTGTTTTAACTCCTCAATTTGATGTTGCTTTTCTTGATACTTTTTTTTTGATGCTGCTATTTTATCGTTTAAATACACTTCATATTCACGTAAGTAAAACTCTTCATTTATGTTTAGTTGATTATTTTGTTGCCCTAGTTTTTTTCTAAGTTTTCTCCGTTGTTTAATTTTTGATTGTTCTTCAGCTAAAAGCTTTTTGTGCAGTTGTTGTGTTTTTTGATATGCTTTTTTTGTTTCAATAAAATTAGAGGAGCTTTCTAGACTCTCTATTTTATGGGTTAATTCATTAAGTCGTTCTTCTGTTGTAAGGTAGAACTCATTTGTATCTAAAACATCAAAAACAGGGGGCACAAAATGTTTGTGTTGTGTGCTTTCAGCTAGTTTACCAGAGAATGCAGCTAAATAGCCTAAGGTTCCATTTTGATCTTGCACGACTAAGACTCCAAACATTTTTCCTAGTGAGTTAGTATCCTTAGGGTTTTTAATTCCAAAATTGTGCGAAAAATCAGTTTGATTTGTTAAATATTCTTGTAATTCCTCAGTAGCTATTTGGGCTAGAGTATGAGGTGTATAATTATAAGGATAATCGAATTTTTCAGGTAATTCAATAGTAGAAACATCCGAAGAAAAAGAAATAATTTTAGTCATAATCAATTGCCTATGGACTAGTTTACGAGGTGTTCAAAGGAAATTAAGCTTTAACTATCCTGTGAATAAAAAGAAAAAGTGTTGCTTTCACAACACTTTAAACGATTAGTTTCTATAAATTTTATCGTATAAGTCTTTATACATTTCTTTGATAATATTTCGTTTCATTTTCATGGTAGGGGTAAGCTGTCCTCCGTCAATAGACCATTCTTCTTCAGTTAATTCAAACTTTTTAATAGTTTCCCATTTACCAAACTTAGTATTGGCATAGTCTACTTCTTCTTGAATACGTTCTATTACTTTAGGGTTGCTTACCAAGTCTTTGTTATCTCCTACGGTAACGTTATGTCTTTGTGCCCATTCACGTACAAACTCAAAGTTTGGTTGAATAAATGCAGCAGCCATTTTTTCGCCTTCACCAATAACCATTACTTGCTCAATAAAACGAGATTGTTTTAATTGACCTTCTAATAAAGGTGGAATAATATATTTACCTCCAGACGTTTTAAACATTTCTTTGGTACGTCCGGTTATTTTTAGGAATCCATCTTCACTTAACTCACCCTTATCTCCTGTGTGGAAATATCCATTTTGTAATGCCTCAGCAGTTTTTTCAGGATCTTTGTAATATCCTTGCATTATGTTTGGCCCTTTTACTAAAATCTCTCCATTATCGGCTATTTTAACCTCAACACCCTCAATCAATCTACCTACAGTTCCTAATCTAAAACCTCCATCACGCATATCGTTTACAGCAATTACAGGAGAAGTTTCAGTAAGACCATAACCTTCCATTACAGGCATTCCAGCAGCTGTAAATACTCTAGTTAAACGTGGTTGCAATGCAGCAGAACCAGAAACCATTATTTTTAATTCTCCACCTAAGGCAGCTTGCCATTTAGAGAAAATAAGTTTTTTAGCAATGCTTAGTTTCTTTTCATACCACCATCCGTTCGCTCCATAAGGTTCGTATTGTAAACCTAATTCTATCGCCCAAAAGAATAATTTCTTTTTAATACCTGTTAAGTCAGCTCCCTTGGCATAAATCTTATCGTAAATCTTTTCATACAGCCTTGGCACCGCAGTCATTACATGTGGCTTTATTTCTTGAGCATTTTCACTCAATTTATCAATAGCTTCAGCAAAATAGATAGAAATACCACAGTATTGATATAAATATAAAATCATACGTTCAAAGATGTGGCAAACAGGTAAGAAACTCAAAGCTCTCCCTTGACCGTATTCTAACGGAACACGTTTTTCACTGCTCAGTACATTTGAAACTACATTTTTGTGGCTTAACATAACTCCTTTTGGACGTCCTGTTGTTCCAGAAGTATAAATTAAGGTAGCTAAATCATCAGTTTGAATAGCATTTTTACGCTCTTCAACTTCATTCTGATTGCTTTTATCTTTTCCTAAATCTAAAACTTCTTGCCAGCTTTTTTCTCCTTGGATATCATCAAAAGTAAAAACTTCTTTCAGCTTAGTATTTGCTTTTATTTGATTTAGTTTTTCTAGAATAGTATCATCAGAAACAAAACAATAAGTAGCTTCAGAATGGTTTAAAATATATTCGTAGTCTTCTTTAGAAATAGTTGGATAGATAGGAACGTTTTGCGCTCCTGTTTGTAATATTCCAATATCACAAACATTCCATTCGGTTCTATTATTAGTTGAAATTACAGCGATTTTATCGTTAGGTTGTACACCTAATCGTAACAAACCTCTACTTATGGCATTGGCTTGTTTAATGTATTCACTTGTTGAAATAGATTGCCATTTTCCATCTTTTTTTGTGGTAAATGCTTTATCTAATTTATAATTTTCTTGTTGATAATAAGGAAAGTCAAAAAGACGCGTAATTTCAATCGACATATGTTCAAATTTTTGGGCTTTGCAAAGTATGAAAAATACCCCGATTGCACAAGTTGTAGTTTACTGGTTGATTTATTGAGGATTATATATTTTTTGATGCAAACTGTTGTATTTTTCTAAGATTATTTTTCGTCTCATTTTCAATGTCGGAGTTAAATGCCCCGAATTGGTGGTCCATTCATCGGGAGTTATTTCAAAGCGTTTTATTTGTTCCCACTTCCCAAATTTTTCATTGCAAAGATCAATCTCTTTTTGAATTCGTTTGAGTAGTTTCTCATCTGTAGTAATATCCGCAATTATATGATTGTGCCTTTTCGACCATTCTCGAACAAACTCAAAAGCAACTTGAATTAATGCAGCGGGCATTTTTTCGCCTTCACCAATCACCATAACTTGTTCAATAAAGCGTGATTTTTTCAACTCACTTTCTAAAGTAGCAGGAGCAATATATTTACCTCCAGAGGTTTTGAAAATTTCTTTTTTTCTATCCGTAATTTGTAAAAAGCCGTCATTGTCTAGTTCTCCAATATCTCCTGTATGGAAATAGTTATTTATAATTGATTCGTTAGTTTTTTCTGAATCTTTATAATAGCCCATCATTACATTAGGTCCTTTGACTAAGATTTCCCCATCCTCAGCTATTTTTACTGTTGTGTTTTCAATCACTTTACCAACCGTTCCTATTTTAAAACCGTTGTTTCGCATATCGGTAACAGAAATTGCAGGAGAGGTTTCGGTAAGTCCATAGCCTTCAAAAACAGGAATTCCAGCCGCAGTGAAGATTCTTACAAGTCTGGCTTGCGTAGGTGCACTACCCGCTAACATAAACTCTAAGTTACCTCCTAAAGCTTCTTTCCATTTAGAAAAAATAAGTTTGCGTGCTATAGAAAGTTGAAATTCATACCACCAGCCGTTTGTCTTATAAGGTTGGTACTCTTCCCCTAATTGTAATGCCCAAAAGAACAGTCGTTTTTTTAAACCAGATAGACTACTTCCTTTATCTACAATTTTATCAAAAACTTTTTCTAATAAACGTGGTACAACTGCCATAAAATGAGGTCGAATCTCTCGTAAATTCTCTCCAACTTTATCAATACTTTCCGCAAAATGAATTTCAAAGCCCATATATTGACAATAATAAGAGGCAGCACGCTCAAAAATATGACAAATAGGTAAGTAGCTTATCACTCTTTTTTGATTGCCTTGTAAATCGAGCCTTTTGCCTACCGCAAAGACGTTACTAACTATGTTATTATGTGAAAGCATCACTCCCTTGGGCGTACCTGTAGTGCCTGAGGTATAGATAATAGTAGCTAAATCAGATGGGTTTATAGACTCTTTTAATTCGTTTACTTTTGTTTGAAGAGCTGTTTCGTTACCAAGACTTAAGAAAGAACTCCACCCATAATCTACATCTAATTCTTCAAAAGTAAATACTTTTTTAAGTAGTGTTTGTTCTTGAATTTTGATTACTTTTTGATAAAGTTCATCATCAGAAACAAAACAATACATACTATCAGAATGGTTTAAGATATAGGCATAATCTTTTTCTGAAAAAGTAGGATATAAAGGTACATTTACAGCGCCAATTTGCATTACTCCAATATCCAGCAAATGCCATTTTGGTTGATTTACAGAAGTAATTACAGCAATTTTATCGCCAGGTTTAACACCAAGGTTTAGTAATGCCTTACTTATGGTATTGGCGTCTTCAATGTATTTTTGAGTAGCAATACTTTTCCATTCATTATTCTCTTTGGAAACTAAGCAATGTTGTTGTGGATAGTTTTCTAATTGATGATAAGGAAAATCAAAAAGACGCGTAACTGTTGAAGATATATGCATGTAAATAATTTTGAATATGCATAAATCTATGAAAATAAATGAGATAAATAAAAAAATAAAACAGTGCTAACTATATAGTTTACTAACCGTGCTTTTATAGGTTTGACCAATAGGTATTTTATGCTCGTGAATTATAATGCGATTACCTTCCACAAATTTAATTTTATCAATAGCCACAATAAACGATTTGTGTACTCTTAGAAAATTATTTTTATCTAAGATAGTTTCATAATGAGAAATCTTTTCGTGGCTCACAATCATTTCATCTGCTAAAAATAACTTTGTATAGTTTCCGTAAGCTTCTATGAATAACAAATCACTTAAATCAATTTGGTGGTGTTTTTTATCTCCTTTAATAAAAAGTCGGGTATTGGCTATGCTTGGTTGTACACTTTCCTTGTGGATTGTTTTGGTAGATATAGCATCAGATACTTTATTGACCGCTTTTACCAAACGGTCAAAGCTAAAAGGCTTTAAAAGGTAATCTATAACATTGAGTTCAAAGCCTTCAAGAGCGTATTCTTTGTAGGCAGTGGTAATAATGGTTTTTGGTGGGCTAGATAGCGTCTTTAAAAAATCCAATCCTTTTAATTTGGGCATGTTGATGTCTAAAAACATAAAATCAACCGCATGTTCATTTAAAAACTGCATAGCCTCCATAGCATTATAGCAGTTTTTTACTAATTGAACATGCGGGAGCATGCTGCAAAATTCTGTTATAATTTCATGAGCCAAAGGCTCATCATCAATAATTATATAGTTAAGCATGCTTTGGAATTTTTAATTGTGTTTTATAGATATTATTTGTGGAACTAATACTTAGTTCGTGTTGTTGCTTGCATAGCAAAGATAATCGTCGTTTTAGGTTTTGTAATCCAATCCCTTTAGAATTATTGAGTTCACTAGGATCAAAATTGTTTTCTATGTCAAAGTAAATAAAATGAACATCTTCGTATAAATTGATATGTATAAAAGCATTTTCTGCAAGTGTTTCTATACCGTGTTTAAAGGAATTTTCAAGTAAGATAATATACAGTAAGGGAGGAATATTTAAAGAGACATCGATGTGGTGATTAAAAGTAATTTCTACAGACTTTTTATAGCGTATTTTATGGAGTTCGATGTAGTTGTTTAGGTATTCTATTTCTTCTGAAACTTTTACTGTTTCTTTTTCTCCATCGTAAATGGTATAACGCATCATGTCAGATAGTTTTAAAATAACTTCTGGTGCTTGAGGGGAATTTTTGACTGTAAGTGCGTACAAGTTATTTAACGTGTTGAAGAAAAAATGCGGGTTTATTTGTGTTTTTAAGAGTGATAATTCAGTTTTAGATTTTTCTTTTTTTAACTCTTGTACCCATTTCCATTGTTCAAAAATCCAAAGAAAAAAGAAAATAGGAATAGGTAAGAAAAAAATATAGAAAGGAGTTTCTTGTTTTACTTTTAAATAAGCTTCTAAATCACCAGAAAATAATCTGAGATAAAAAAAGTATAAGAGTAATGGAGTATATAGAAGGGCTATGAATTTCCAATATTTTTTAATGAAGTTAGGTGCTAAAAAATAAGCTAACCCACACCAAAATATTATTAATAAAATGAAGGTGATTGGATTGTCTGGAAGTTTCATAAAAGAATCAATCAACACCGTAATAAACAACAGTAGAAAAAGCAAAAGAATACCCATTACTGCTTTCTTTTTCCTTTTTAAATACTGATAATTATGTATGGGTAAGGCAACAATTAGCGCCCAAAAAAGAGTGATTACGATAACTTCAGCAGGTTGATCATTTGGGATGTTTATAAAATCGACATAATCTAATAAAATGAACAACGGAATTATAATTAGAAGTCCAATAAAAAAGGCTTTGTATTTCTTTAAAAAATCAATCATACTTCAAAATTACTCATGTAAAACTGTTTTCACAATTATATTGACAAACACTATTGTTTTTTAGATGAACAAGTAGCTTTTTTAGTTGAGTTTTAGTTAGTGTTTAAATAAATATCATGTGTGTTAAAAATAAGTTGATATATCATTTTTAATTTATCAGAAAGGCAAGGTAGTGGAGATTTGCTGAAAACAAATACCTAACCACATATGAATACATTAACAATTAGAAACCTTACCAAAACATATCCTAACGGTGTTAAAGCATTAAACGGAATCAACTTAAAAATATCAAACGGTATGTTTGGCTTGTTAGGAGCCAATGGAGCAGGGAAATCTTCTTTAATGCGTACCATAGCTTCTTTACAGGAGCCTTCTTCAGGAGAGCTTGTCTTTAACAATCATGATATTATTCAAAAACCAGAGGAGATAAGAAAACACTTAGGCTATTTACCTCAAGAATTTGGTGTATATCCTAAAATATCAGCCGAAAGATTGTTAGATCATTTAGCCGTTTTAAAAGGGATAACTAACAATACAGAACGCAAAAACCAAGTCGCTTCATTATTACAACAAGTAAACCTATATCAGCATAGAAAAAAAGCGGTGCATACATTTTCAGGAGGTATGCGGCAACGTTTCGGAATAGCGCAAGCTTTGTTGGCAAATCCTCAGATAATCATCGTAGATGAACCCACTGCGGGCTTAGATCCAGAAGAAAGTAATCGGTTTTTAAATTTACTAAGTGAAATAGGGGAGAATGTGATTGTCATCTTATCTACGCATATAGTAGAAGATGTTCGAAACTTGTGTACGAAAATGGCAATCTTATCAGAAGGTCAAATTATTTCTCAAGGAAATCCGAAAGAATTGGTAGCGAGTATTCAACATGCTATTTGGACAAAAATTATTACTAAGGATGAAGTTGAAGATTATAAAACATCGTATAAGGTTATTTCTACAAAACTAGTTGCAGGTGAAACACAAATAAGAGTTTTTTCTGAAACGCCTTTATCCAATGATTTTGAGAACATTATTCCCAACCTTGAAGATTATTACTTCGCTACATTGTTTCACCATAAAAACGCCTAAGCTATGTTTAAGAAATTAGTACAGTTTGAAATCTACTATCAATTAAAACAACGAGCATTTCCCCTTTTTTCAATTTTATTTTTAGGCTTAGGATACTTTACAGGAAGTCAAGAACACGCTCCTACAGGAGTCCATTTTAATGCTCTTTATCAAGTCTATTTTCATACAGGACTTTTTACTTTAGGAAGTGTTTTTATTATTATGTTTTTTGCGGTAACAGCTGCCATAAGAGACAAACAGTATCATATGGAAGGGTTGGTTTATAGTACTTCAATAACCAAACAGCATTATTTTTGGAGTCGATTTTTAGGAACCTTTATTTTTAGTGTTCTGGCATTTTCTCCTTTTGTAGTTGGGTATATTTTAGGAAATTATTTTTCTGGTTTGGATACGGAAAGATTGGGGGCTTTTAGATTGCTTAACTATATGCAGCCATGGTTTTATATAGTATTGCCGAATATTTTTATATGTACAGCTTTGATATTTTCTGTGAGTGTATTTACCAAAAAAAGCATTGCCACCTATGCAAGTGCAGTAGGGATATACATGTTGTATTTTGTGAGTTCTATTTTTTTAAACTCACCTTTGTTAGCACAATCCGTTCCTGCATCACCAGAAATGATGTCGGTAGCTGCTATAGCAGATTCTTTTGGAATAGCAGCTTTTTTTGAGCAAACTCAATACTGGACTGCTCATCAAAAGAATACGCAGCTACTTTCTTTTTCTGGATTATTTTTATGGAATAGAGCTGTGTGGATACTTCTTTCTGTAGGAATATTGTTACTTACTTACAAGAGTTTTTCTTTTAGAAAAATAACCAAGAAAGTAAAGAAAGAAAAAACACTAAAAAATGAGACGAAACAATTCGTTTCTTACAAACCGACAGATGGAGCATACAATTTTTCAGCACAAATAAAATCGCTTTTGTCGTTGGTGCGATTAGAGTTAAACAGTGTGTGTAAAAGCTTGCCTTTTTTAGTAATTGTAGCTATGTGGTTGCTAATTGTTTTTTCTGAACTGTATGCAAATGTTGTAGAAGGACGTGAATATGGAGTAAGTATATACCCATTAACAAATCAGTTGATAGAACTTATCACAAGTCCGTTAACTCTTTTCGGACTCTTACTGCTCATCTTTTATGGTTCAGAGATTGTATGGAGAGCACATAGCGTAAATTTTAATTTACTTATGGGGGCTACTCCTACAAAGAACTGGGTGTTTTTTATGGCTAAATTTATCAGTTTATCGCTGTTACCCATGTTATTAATAGGATTAGGTGTGTTGATGTGTATCGCTTTTCAAATTAGTCTTGGTTTTAAAAATATAAATATCAGCATGTATGTCTCTATCTTTTACTATTACGGTTTGCAACTAATTATATACGCAATGTTTGCTGTATTTATAAATAGTATAGCTAAGAGCAAGTATGTAGGAATGGGAGTTTTTGGTTTGTTGGTTATCGCAAGTATGAAAGCGAGTGTTTTAGGACTAGCACACCCCTTAACAAGCATAGGTTTTATGCCCAGAGTGAGTTTTGGAGACATGACTATGTATAACAGTAACGTGACACAGTTTAATCATCTAGGACTGTATTGGCTAGCCATAGGAATCTTATTCGTTTTAATAGCTTTTAAAGTTTGGAATAGAGGAATGCTAAAAGGTCTTTTGTATAAAATGAAACAACTAAAGCAAGGTGGTAGCTTAATAGAAAAGGTATTGTTGCTAAGCTTTTCTTTATTGGTTATTGGAATTGGAAGTTTAGTATTTTACAATACCAATGTTCTTTCAGATTATCAAACGGCTAAGGATAATTTAAATTTTAGCGAAAGTTATGAACGCAGGTATAAACAGTATGAAGTCTTAGAAAAGTTATACCCAATTTCTCAAAAAACAGAAGTCGCTATTTTTCCGAAGGAAAGAAAATATACCGTTAAGGCAAACTATGTTTTAAAAAATAAGAGTAATGAAGCAGTAACTAAACTGTTATTAACTGAACGAATACCTATAAAACAAATTCATATTGAAAAAGCGCGTTTGTCTACGAAAGATACCATACATGGAGCGTATGTATTTGAATTTGAAGAAAAACTACAACCCAACGATTCTGTAGCTTATACTTTTGTTATAGAAAAAAAACTAAAAGGGTATGAAGAAGACAAAAGCATTGTTTATAATGGAACTTACATTACATCTAGGAGTTTTGAGCCTATTATAGGGTATGCTTCAGGATTGGAAATTAGGGATAAAACAGAACGTAAAAAAAGAGGATTACCAGCAAGAGAAGACGAAGACAATTCAGAGGTTCACATAGCACTTGAAGATATTCAAATTGAAAAGGTGGTATTTGAAACGGTGGTATCTACAAATAACGATCAAACGGCTATAAGCTCGGGAGAATTGCTACGAACTTGGTCTGAGAATAACAGAAACTATTACCACTACAAATCAAAAGGTAAAATATTTCCTATAATAGCCTATTTTTCTGCCAAATATGAAGTTCAAAAAACAATACACGAAGGAATAGCAATTGAGCAGTATTACAACCCTAGCCATAATTTTAATATCAACACAATAGAAAATAGTACAAAAGAAGCGTTAACATATTGCCAGGAAAACTTTGGTTCGTACAATTTTAATTACATCCGTATAGCAGAAATACCTTCACATTGGGGATTTGGTGGATTTGCGCATCCCGGAGTTATTAGCATGACTGAAGATCGTTTGTATTTGTCGGATGTACGTGATGAAAACACCTTTAATTTAGTTGCTAAAAGAACGATTCATGAAGTAGCTCATCAATGGTGGGGACATACGTTAACAGCCAAACCAGTTGCGGGTGGTTCTTTATTAGTAGAAGGGTTTGCGAAATATACAGAAGGAGTGGTATTAGAAAAGATGTATGGAAAACGCGCTTTGTATGCGTTAGCTGAAGATGCACGACGAAGGTATTTCTTAGGAAGAGCATTTGGTGAAAATATTGAACCTCCCATTTATAAAGTACAAGAAGAAGGTTATATTTCTTATGGTAAAGCGTACACAATGTTAATGGCATTGAGAGATTTACTAGGAGAGGAGCAAGTAAATCATGTTTTAAAAAACATGACAGAAAAACACCGATTAGATAGTACTCCTAAAGGACATACCATAGAGTTACTTGAAGAAATATATAAGATTACTCCAAAAGGATATCACCGCCTGGTAAATGATTGGTTTAAAAAAGTAATTTCTTACGATATAGCTGTAGAAAAAAGTTCGTATAAGAAGTTATCTGATGGAACCTATGAAGTTATCGCCACCATAAAAGCAAAACGGTTTGAAACAATGGAAAACGGAGATATTAAAGAAATTGGGATTAATGAGCCTATCAAAATAGGAATTTTTTCAACCCACCCCTCAGAAGTAAAAGACAATAGTACAGTGTTGCATTATGAGTCTAAACAAATCAACAAAGGGCTCACTGAGGTTTCATTCATCGTAAATAAAAAGCCTAATTATATTGCTATAGATCCTTACGGAACAAGAAATGATGAAAATTTAGTAGATAATATAGTTAGATTGTAAGAATAAAAAATGCCTCATATTTGAGGCATTTTTTTGTGTTAAGCATTTAAAAAATCTTTCAATTCTTGGTAAGAGCTAATTTGTATCGCTTCTTTTTGTTTGTCTATTACAGATGTTATTTGCGAAGGGATTTCAACAGTTACATTTAAAACCTCTTCAACAATATCTAAAAATTTTACGGGATGTGCAGTTTCTAAGAAAATTCCATACTCGTTTTGTAATCCGTACTTTTTCAAGCCTAAATATCCAACAGCTCCATGCGGATCTGCAATATAATTAGAGTTATCATAAATGTTTTTCATGGCTGTACGAGTTGCATCATCAGAAAAAGAAAAAGAAGAAAATGCAGCTTTTAAAAGCGCTAAATCGTTATTAAATAATTCTTGAATTCTGATAAAATTACTCGGATTTCCAACATCCATGGCATTCGATATGGTTGCTTTAGATGGTTTAGGGTGGTATTCACCACTTGCTAAATAATTAGGAACGGTATCGTTTACATTGGTCGCAGCTATAAAATGTTTGATAGGCAATCCTAGTTTTTGCGCCATAATTCCTGCACAAATATTTCCAAAATTTCCACTAGGCACTGAAAAAACTACTTCTTTATGCTGTTTGTATACGTGTTTATAAGCAAAGAAAAAGTAAAACATTTGTGGTAACCAACGCGCAATATTAATAGAGTTTGCTGAGGTTAAGGTACGATTGATATCTGCATCTAAAAAAGCAGTTTTTACCATGTCTTGGCAATCGTCAAAAACACCGTCAACTTCTAAAGCAGTAATATTTTGTCCTAAGGTTGTTAATTGCTTCTCTTGAATATCACTTACTTTTCCATTAGGGTAGAGAATGACCACATCTACACCTTTTACTCCTAAAAAACCATTAGCAACAGCACCTCCAGTATCACCAGAAGTCGCAACCAATACGGTTACTTGTTGATTTTTATTACGATTAAAATAACCTAAACAACGAGCCATAAAACGAGCACCCACATCTTTAAAAGCCATGGTAGGTCCGTGAAATAATTCTAGTGTACCGATATTTTCTTCAATAGATACCACAGGAAACTCAAAATTGATGGTTTCTTTAATGATTTTTTGTAAAACGTCTTTCGGAATTTCATCACCCACAAATTGCTTAATGGCTTTATACGCAATTTCTTCATTAGAATATTCATCAATGTTTTCAATAAACTCTTTTGATAGTGGCGTAACGTTTTCAGGAAAATACAATCCTCTATCTGGAGCTAATCCGTTTACGACAGCTTCTTCAAAGCTAACGTTGGATGATGTATGATTGAGACTATAATAGTTCATAATTTTGTGTTTGTTTTTCACTTCGACTACGCTCAGTGAACATTTTATATTAGTTAGTGTCTAAAATTTTAATTCCTTCTGTGTTGATTTTTGAAAGAATCATATTAAACTCAATTTGTTTGTCTTGGTAAGTGTTTTGTATGGTTTTGTATACATTCTCAGCGGTTTCATCTCCTTTACACAATGTGAAAATAGTTGGACCCGAACCTGAAATTCCTGCCCCTAAAGCTCCAGCCTCTATAGCTGCTTGTTTTACGTCATCAAAATGTGGAATCAGATGTTTACGAGCAGGTTCAACAATGATATCGGTTAAGGAGTCTGCGATTAATTGATAATCATTGGTATGCAATCCACTAATCAATCCGCCAACATTCGCCCATTGTGTAACTGCATCTTTTAAAGGAACTTCTTTCGGTAATACCTCCCTGGCATCTTTGGTTTTTACTTCAACTTGAGGATGGATTGCCACCACTCTTAAATTAGCAGGTACAGGAATTTTTACAATACTCAAAGGTTCGTAACTACGTACCAACGTAAACCCACCATAAATAGCGGCAGAAACATTATCAGCTATCGGAGTTCCGCAAGTAGCTTCTTCTCCTAACATTGCAAACTGAGTCAATTCAAGGAGCGAGAAGCTATTTCCTAATAATTGATTTACTCCAAATGCAGCTCCCGCAGCACTGGCAGCACTGCTACCTAAACCACTTCCTGGAGTATATCCTTTGTGAATGGTGATGTCGATACCAAAATCAACTGGATGTTTTTCTAGCATAGCTAGTGCAACTACTCCCGCAGCATTTACTTTAGGGTCAGATGGTAAATCAGCCCCGGTTATTTGGGTAATTTTGACACCTTTTGTAGTTGTTTTAGTAAAAGTCATGGTATCACCAACCGTTTCGAGCGCTAAACCTAAAGCGTCAAATCCGCAGGAAACATTAGCAACAGTGGCCGGTGAAAATATTTTTAAATAGTTCATTTTTTTGCGATTAAAAACAAGTCGGTATCACCACCTTCTTGATATAGTTTGGTGTAATTTTCTAAAATTTTGAATCCTTGTGCTTTTAGAGCATCCATCAAATATGCTGGTTCATGATAGTGAATAAACATCGAGTTTTTCCCGTCCGAACTAGCAGTGATACGAGAGTCTTTTTTGTAATCCCCAATCACGGTACTGATGTAGAGTAATCCGTTTGGAGGTAACATCGTAACAGCATCCTTTATAAGTTTTAGAGCATCCTCTTTGGTAAGATATGGAAAGCAAAATCCGAAGACAATTACATCAAAACCTTGTTGTAAACTGTTAATTTCTCTACAATCTAGCACTTTAAAAGAAGCTTTCGGATTGTTTTGTTTTGCTAAATCCACCATATTTTCAGCAGCATCCACTCCTAAAATGCTAAGTGCAGGATTGTGACGTAAGAGATACTTGGTAATCTTCCCAAAACCACAAGCTACGTCCAACACATTATGATGAGTTGATTCTAGATGTTTTAAAAGAAGGTCATAACTATGGTTGTACACGGTATCATTGATAAATTTATCTTGATACGCCTGTGCTACATTGTTATAGATTTGTATGATATTTTGATAACGTTTTTTCATATACTATTGATTTCCAATTCGTATCACATCAGCAAATATTCCAGAAGCGGTTACTTCAGCACCCGCACCAGCTCCTTTTATTTGTAGTGGATTTACAGGATATCTATCTGTAAAAAACAATACGATGTTGTCGCTACCTTCTAAATTATAAAAAGGATGGTCAAACGGAATGTGTTGTAAGCCAACACTTGCTTTTCCATCATTGAATTCAGCAACATATTTTAAACGACAATTTTTATCGGCAGCTTCTTTATATATTTGTTGAAATTGTGTCTCAAACTCAGTCAAAGAAGCATAAAAATCATCATTATTCGTAGTTTTTAAACTCTTTTCAGGTAAAAAAGCATTGTTTTCGATGTCTGAAAGTTCTAACTCATAACCACTTTCACGTGCAAGAATTAATATTTTTCTGGCTACATCCACACCACTTAAATCAATTTTAGGGTCGGGTTCTGTATATCCTTGTTCTTGCGCTTGTTGTACGACATCATGAAAAGAAATACTTTCATTAAAATTATTGAAAACAAAGTTTAAAGAACCCGATAACACCGCTTGTATTTTATGCACTCGATCACCAGAAGCAATTAAGTTTTTAAGCGTATCAATAATAGGCAAACCAGCACCCACATTGGTTTCAAACAAAAATGGAACGCTGTACTTTCGAGAGATGTGTTTTAACTTTTTATAATTGTTAAGTTCAGAAGCACAGGCTATTTTATTACACGTAACCACTCCAATATTGTTGACTAAATAGTGTTCGTATATTTCAGAAACTTGTTGATTGGCCGTATTGTCAATAAAAACCGAATTACGAAGGTTTAACGCTTTTGTTCTTTGGAAAAAAAGCTCTAAAGAACTTGCTTCTCCGTTTTGTAATTGTTCTTTCCACGATTTTAAGCTGATACCCCCTTCATTAAAAATCATTTGTTTGGAATTAGAAATCCCCACAACACGTACATTTAGTTTTAACTGCTCTTTTAAGTACTTTTTTTGTTGATGGATTTGTGCTAAAAAGCGTTCACCCACATTTCCTACACCCGTAACAAACAAGTTTAATTGTTTTATTTTTTCTTCAAAAAACTGTTCGTGTAGCGTATTCAATGCTTTTTTTGCATCTGAACTGTTGATAACCGCAGAAATGTTTTTCTCTGAAGCACCTTGGGCAATGGCACGAATATTCACGTTGTTTTTGCCTAAAGAACTGAACATTTGTCCGCTTAACCCTTGGTGATTTCTCATTTTATCGCCTACCAAAGCGATAATTGCCAAACCTTGTTCTACAATAATTGGGTCTATTTTATGACGCTCTATTTCAAAAGCGAAAGCTTCATTAATTTTTAAAGCTGCTTTTTCAGCATCGTCGTCATAAATTCCCACGCAAATAGAGTGCTCAGAAGAAGCTTGCGTGATTAGCACCACATTGATGTTGTGTGTCGATAAGGTTTCGAACAAACGTTTAGAAATGCCAGAAACGCCTACCATGCCACTTCCTTCTAACGTTAATAGCGTAATATTTTCTATATGCGATATTCCTTTTACAGGTTTTCCGTTTTCGGTAATTTTAGAAATAAGGGTTCCTACATTTTCAGCTTCAAAGGTATTTTTTATGCGAATAGGAATTTCTTTTTCCAATACTGGTTGAATGGTAGGAGGGTAGATAACTTTAGCCCCAAAATGTGACAATTCCATGGCTTCTTGATACGAAATATGTGGAATAGGAAATGCCTGTTTTACTAGATGCGGATTCGCAGTGTACATACCACTAACATCTGTCCATATTTGCAATTCATCAGCATTGACAGCCGCCGCATAAATAGCCGCAGAATAATCGGATCCTCCACGCCCTAAAGTAGTTGACTTTCCTTCTTTAGTGCGAGCTATAAATCCAGGTAATAAAGTTACTTGGTGTTTGTTATTTTCAAAATAGGCTTTACAATTAGCGTTGGTTAGTTGAAAATCAACTTGTGCTTTATCAAAGGCGTTGGAAGTGAAGATTAGCTCTCTACTGTCTTTATATACGACATCCAGTTCCTTACGAGCTATGCTTGCAATGATATAAGAAGATAACAATTCACCAAAACCACTAATGGTAGCTAAAGTCTTGGGTGTAATTTCATTCAATAAATAACAACCTTCTAATAAGGTTTTTAATTGTTTAAAAAGGGAAGTAATATGCTTTTTAACTTCTTCTTGCTGATTTTCAGGGACTAATTTTTCAATTACTTCAAAATGTACTAACTCAACTTCTTTATAGTTTTCAAGATAATTCGCATTGTTTTGAGCAGCTTGTTCTGCCGATGCAATAAGTTTATTCGTTGTTTTACCAAAAGCAGAAACCACCACAATAAGTGGACTGTTTACAGAGGCATTGGCAATGATTTGTACTACTTTTTCTATGTTTTGAGGGTTGGCTACTGAGGAACCACCAAATTTTAAAACGTTCATTTTAAAATGAATAATAAATTAAAAATAAGATTTTTTAAGCTATTTATCTGTTTTCAAGTCTTTTGAAAAAATAAATATATACGGAGATGATATGTAGAAAAATAACCCCTAAAGGGTTGTAGTAGTAATTGTAGTTGTTGTGCCAACAAAAGAAGCCGTAGTTACAGCTGGAATAGAAATGATATGTCTTTTGTTGTTAAACATTGAGCCAAATGTATACATTATGTTCTAAAAAACAAGAAAAGTTGTTGTTTTTTTGTGAAAAGCCTTTTTTGACAGTTTCTAAAATACACCTATATTGCTAAAAAATAAGAAGAATAAAATTGCTAAAAATTGCTGCTTATCCTGTCAAAATAGGAGTATACCAGTAAGTTTATTCTTTGTATAAATTAGTTGTAGGTAATTTACCAACCCAATAAACTGAATGGAAAAAATTCAAAATCAGAAACACACAAAAGAAACTCTCTACTACTCTATTTCAGGAATGTTGGAAAGAGCATCTTATTATGGATTTCGTGCTCTTGTAGTTCTTTATATGGTAGGAGAAACACTGAATATGGAAAGAACTGAAGCCTTAACGATTTACGGTTGGCTTGTAGGTTCGTTAGTTTTCTCTCAAATTATCGGAGGTCTTTTTGGAGACTTACTTATTGGGAATAAAAAAACAATTATAATTGGTGGAATTATTCAAGCAATCGGAGCTTTCAGTTTATGCATTCCTTCCACAATTGGACTTTATTTAGGTTTATTTCTTGTCGTTTTAGGTAGCGGATTTTTCACGCCAAATATCATCTCAAATTTCGGAAAAACATATCTGAATAAGACTAAACTATTAGATTCAGGATTTACGATATTCTATCTCGCAATAAATTTGGGTTCTTTCCTGGGAATTTTACTAATTGGATATTTAGGAGAAACATATGGCTACAATATCGGATTTGTAATATCTGGAATATTAATGTTAATCTCAATAATTCCTATCATCCTTTCAAAAGAAAAAGGGATGGATGAAATTGAGAAAAATGAGTTTCCAATAGGTAAAAGAATTTTAAACATCTTAATTGCATTTATTGTTGTTGGTTTATTTTGGGGATTTTACGAATTATCAAGGATTCGGACTTTTGATTTACAGTTACAATTGAGTGAAATATCAACTTTAGGTATCCTAAATCATTTATGGCAATCAATCAACTCTATTTTCATTTTACCTATTAGTATAATTGCAATTGTTTTGTGGACTTACTTTTACAGCAGTCAGTTCTTTAAATTAATGCTTGGGTTTGTTTTTGGAGTAATATCATTCGGAATATTATTCTTAATTCCAGAAGTACCGACTGAACAGCATACAGTAACTTATTTGATTTCATTACTTTTTCTTGTAATTTCGGAAATTCATATTGCACCAATAATCCATTCAATTTTGACAAAATATTCTAATCCAAAATATTTAGCAATTTTAATTAGTTTGGCATTTTTACCAACAAGATTGATTTCTTTAATTTTTGGTTTGTTTAACGATAAATTATTTGACAATCCAATGTTAGGACTGAAAATTGGAATAGCAGGAATGGCAGTTGTTGGAATTGGATTGATTGGATATGTATGGTGGAATAAAAAAACTACCTATAACACGGTATAAAATTAATTGCTAGTGCAAGCTTATTTATGAAAATCCTCGCGGATTTTCTATTCGGTTTGTATTTGCTAAATTAGGTGCTTAAAACACGCAACTAATCTAATACAAACACGTTGTGTGTAATTTGAGGAATGAGACAAACTATAACCAAAAGTGATAAAAATTTAAGAATTCTAAACAAGTTAATTGTGAACGGATTCTATAATGGATATATCGGAACTGAAAAGTTTGAATTAATGCGGAATCGTTTCCCGAACAATCACAGACTAATCGGAATTGTGAATAACACAGGGAATTATGATTTGAAATTTGACTTTAAGTCACCAATAAATATTTTAGCGAAAGTTTTACTCGGACTCGGAATTCTGATTTCAATAATTTCGTTGATTAAAGAAAATTGGATTTTGCCGATTGTGTTTGTTGTTTTCGGATTGATTATGTTTGCGGATTTCAAATTAAAAGAGAAAAAAGAAATAAATCTTTTCATGGATAAACTATTGGAATTCCACAAAACGGAATTTGACTAAAATAAAAAACTACACACAACACCGTATATGAAAAATTACTAACTTAAGATGTATAACTGTAATTAGACATATTTTAACTACAACTTATCCAACTCACTTACAATAAGATCACATCCTTTTTTTAGTTCTTCGTCAGAAATGGTGAGTGGAGGCGTAATACGAATGGCTCTTCCTTCAAAAAGTAACCAGAATAAAATTAAACCTTTATCTAAACACTTTAAAATTACTTGAGAGGCAGTTTCAGGAGTATCTACTAATAAGGCAAGCATCAATCCTTTTCCTCTAATTTCTTTAACTGCGGAATGATTTTTAAAAGCATCGCGAATAATTTTTTCTTTTCGTAAGGCTTCTTCCATTAAGTTAGAGGAAGTGATTTCTTGTACGGTAGCTAAACCAGCACTCGCAACTACAGGATGCCCACCAAACGTAGTAATATGTCCTAATTTCGGGTATTCTTTTAAACAATCCATCACTTCAAAAGAAGCAATAAAAGCGCCGATTGGCATTCCGCCACCTAAACCTTTACCTGTAATAATAATATCTGGAGTAACGTTGTAATTTTCAAATCCCCAAAATTTTCCTGTACGTCCAACTCCAGACTGGATTTCATCCAAAATTAACAAGGCACCAACTTCTTCACAGCGTTGTTTTACTTTTGTTAAGTAGTTGTTTTTAGGCTCAATAAAACCAGCACCTCCTTGAATAGTTTCTAGGATAACACCCGCTGTATTGGTAGTAATTTTTTCTAAATCTACTTCGTTGTTGTATTCAATAAACTTACTACCTGGAATTAACGGACGAAAAGCACGATTTTGTTGTTCTGCTCCACACACACTCATAGCGCCTTGTGTATTTCCATGATACGCATTTTTAGCCGCAACAATTTCACTTCTACCCGTAAAACGTTTGGCTAATTTTAAAGCTCCTTCAGTCGCTTCGGTACCCGAATTTACCAGATATACCGACGATAGGTTAGGAGGTAAGGTAGCAGCCAAGGCTTTGCACAGCTCTAATTGAGGTTTTTGTATAAACTCTCCATACACCATTACATGTGTATATTGTTCCAATTGATTTTTTATGGCTTCATTTACCTTAGGGTGGTTGTGTCCTAAACTATTGGCAGAAACTCCAGCAACAAAGTCTAACATCGCTTTTCCGTTGCTATCATAAATATAACTACCCTTAGCGTGTGAAATTTCAATCGCTAAGGGATGAGGAGTGGTTTGCCCTTGGTATTTTAAAAAATCGTCTTTCACAGAAATTATTTTAATCCTTTAAGGTTTGGTTTCTTTTGTTTTTCTTCTTTTTTGGTAGTTTCATCAATAAACTGTTTTCTCGCCTTTTTAACAACATCGAGTTGCTTTTGGGTTTTTAAAGGAGCAGTAGCAGCGTTAGTTGTATCTTTTACAAAAATATCTTCGACTGTTTTAGGCTGTTCATCACCACGCCACAAGAAACCTTTAAATTTTTTCTCACCAGGGGGGAATTCGGAGGGAGGATAGGTTTTTCCTTCAGATTTTTTAAAATAGGTAGTCTGAATTATTGCTCCATCTTCTAAAATAAACTCTATATCACTCGCAATTTCTTTGGTAATGGTTTCCAGCTTATGAGTACCTTCATTATTGTTATGATACAACGATTCTGCATTTCCTTTAACCATCATAGTCCGCAAGTCATCATCTTCAAACTTACCATAAATATTTCTTCCTTTTATTTGATTGTAATTATCTGTGTTTACCGAGTCTTGTTGAATCATGAATGCATTTTGCAATACTTTTAAAGAGTCTAACTTATTGCTCTCTTTATGAGTAAGTAGTTGGATGCTATCACCCGTTATTTGACTGTTATTAGACCATAAAATAGGTCTGTTAAACATTCTGGTTAATCCTGTTTCTTGACTTGTGTGTATAGAGTCGCATTTACCTTGTAAATCAGATTTAAATATTTTTACATTGTTAAAAATGCGAGCAATGCGTTTTTCTGGTTTTCCAGTAAGTAAAATTTTGTCGCCCGCTACATACATAGAATCTTTTTCTAATACAGAAATGGCAACGGCTCTATCAATAATAAATAAAGAATCCTTTTGTTCGTATAGTTCAGCATAATTCCCTTTAGTAACCATATGTTGTACAGTATCTACCACTTTTATATTGTTGGTTGCTGAAGCAAAACCATTACGCTTGTCATAATACAAACTATCGGCAGAAACAGTTCGTTCTTTTAAAAATAATTTTGCGCGTTTTACAAAGTAAGAAATATCAGTATTCGTGTCGTAAAAACCTCTTTCAGAATATACTTTTGTGCTATCTTTTAAATTGGTAATGGTACTTGGTCCGTATAAATAAGCCAAGTTGGTATTGGTATAATAGTCTAAATGGTCAGATTCTAAATGATTATCAGGATTAACAACTGTTACTTTAGATTGTGCCGTAAATTTTTTCTCTCTTAAAAGATAAGTTCCTTTTACGCTCTTTAAAGTGTTTTTTGTGTCACGTATGGTTCCTCCATTAGGATAGTATAATACTTGGTTGATTCTGTCAAAATGAAGCGTATCAGTTTTTAGCGTCATTTCTTTATCATTAATTTCTACGTTTCCCCAAGATTTGGCCTTTTTTGTATTTCCATTATAAGTAGCAAAATCACTGTATTGAATAATACTATCTCCTTGCTCAATAATTACTTCACCAATGGCCTTAAATAAGTTTTTGTCTTTGTAAAGTAGGGCTCTTTTACAGTCTAGAGTAGCTCCTTCGTGCGACATTTTAACTTTTCCTATCAGTATAGTAGCTCCGGGATATTTGCTTTCATCAGCAGTACTTAATTCGGTAGAAAGTATTTTGATTTTTTTGGTTTGAGAAAAACTTACAACAGAGAATAATACAAAAGTTAGTAGAAATAGTTTTTTCAAAATAATACGATTTAATGCACAAAAATAATGAAAAGAACATGCCAAAATCTTAATAAAGAAATAAAATTATCAAGATAAATAAAAGGCTGTCATTTAGTAAATGGTTAATTTTGCAACAAATTAAAAAATTATAAAGATATGAGCGCTCATTTTGATTTATCAAAAGAAGAGATGAAATCTTACGGATATAAAATAGTTGATATAATTGCTGAACATTGGGCTACTTTAGAGCAACAAAAACCTGTGGCTAGTGCTTCAAGAAAAGAAATGGATAGTATTTTCTTACAAGAAGCCCCCAACAATGGTATGCCTGCAGAAAAAGTGTTAGATTTTGTAATGGACAATGTAATACCTAACAGTACCGTTATTTCACACCCTAAAGCATATTCATTTGTACCTGGACCTAGTAATTTTATTAGTACTATGGCAGATAGTTTGGCTACAGGATTCAATATTTTTTCAGGCGGATGGATGGTGTCTCCAGCAGCAGCTGAGTTGGAAATTGTAACGATGAACTGGTTATTAAAAATGTATAATTTCCCTGTTGAAAAAGGAGGAGGAATTTTTACCAGTGGTGGTTCTATGGCAAACCTAACAGCTCTAGTTACCGCGAGACGCTTAAAATGTGGTGATGATTTTTCGAAAGCGGTAATTTATTTGTCAGATCAAGCACACTCTTCAAATATTAAAGCAATTCGCGTTTTAGGGTTTAAAAAAGAGCAAATTAGAATCTTACCAACCGATTTAGAGTTTAGAATTAGTATCAACAAATTAAAAAATGCAATAGCAAAAGACCGATTAGAAGGCTTACAACCATTTTGTTACATCGCTTCTGCGGGAACCACGAATACAGGAACTGTAGATCCTTTAAATGAAATAGCAGACATTTGTGAAGAGGAAGATTTATGGTTTCATATCGATGGAGCGTATGGTGGAGCCGCTATTTTAGCTGAAAAAGGAGCAAAAGCTTTACGAGGAATTGAAAGAGCTGACTCTCTTACTGTAGATCCGCATAAATGGTTTTATCAACCATATGAAATAGGTTGTTTATTAGTAAAAGATGCTTCTTGGTTAAGTGGTACTTTTAGTGAAAAACCAGAGTATTTACGTGATATTGAAGGAAATGAATCTGAAATTAACTTTTACGATTACGGAATTCAGTTAACAAGACGTTTTAGAGCCTTGAAGTTTTATATGTCTATTAAAACCTATGGGTTAGATGCTTTTAAAGAAGCGGTTACTTACAACATCCAATTAGCTGATGACGTAGAAAAAATGTTGCGTAAAAGTAGAAATTGGGAAATTATTTCACCAGCTACGTTGGCAGTAATTAACTTTAGATACAATCCTATTGGATTAAACCTATCAGAAAAAGAAATTGATGAATTGAATCAGAAAATTTCTCAAAAAATAATGGAATCAAGAGAAGCGTTTTTAGTAACTACAATCTTAAATAAACAAGTAGTGCTTAGAATGTGTTTGATAAATCCAAAAACAACCATAGATGATGTGAAAGAAACCTTGGAGTTGTGTCACCATTTTGGTAAAGAAATTTTAAAAGAAAAATAAATCAAAAAAGGAGCTATCAGCTCCTTTTTTTGTTTTCATGATAAAAGTCATATTTCAAAAGCATTTCTCTTAGTAGTTTTGTTTATATAAAAGATAAAAAAGTCTTTTATGTAAAATTATTAATAACTACATCAATAGAAGAGATGAAACAAGTGAAAACAATTTCAATGGTTTTGGCAGCTATGTTTTTAATGGCAAGTTGCAAGAATGAAAAATCTGAAAGTATTGCAATGAAAAGCGCTTCAGATATAGCAGTTAAAGGAACAATAGAAGCAGAATTAACAGCTCCGCCTCATGTTCCAACACCTGTTGGCAATAGATCAGCCAAAAAGTTACTGGTAAATATGGAAATTCTTGAAAAAGAAGGAACTATGACAGATGGTGTAGAATATGTGTATTGGACGTTTGGCGGTTCTGTTCCAGGTAGCTTTATAAGAACCAGAGTAGGAGATGAAGTAGAATTTACCTTATCTAATCACCCAGATAATAGATTACCTCACAATATCGATTTACATGCAGTTACAGGGCCAGGTGGGGGAGCAACTTCATCATTTGTAGCGCCTGGACATGAAAAAACATTTTCATTTAAAACGTTAAACCCTGGATTATATGTATATCACTGTGCTACTGCACCTGTGGGAATGCATATTGCGAACGGAATGTATGGACTAATTTTAGTAGAGCCTGAAGGAGGTTTACCAAAAGTAGATAAGGAGTACTATATTATGCAAGGAGATTTCTATACAAAAGGAGAAAACGGAGAACCAGGCCTACAAGCTTTTGATATGAGAAAAGCTGTAGACGAAGATGCAGATTATGTAGTGTTTAACGGAAGTGTAGGAGCCTTAACAGGAGATAATGCAATTACCGCTAATGTTGGCGAAACAGTACGTTTATTTGTAGGTAATGGAGGACCTAATTTAACATCATCTTTCCATGTTATTGGTGAAATTTTTGACAATGTGCATATAGAAGGAGGAGATGTAATTAATAAAAATGTTCAAACAACCTCTATTCCGGCAGGAGGAGCAGCAATTGTTGATTTTAAAGTAGATGTTCCAGGTACTTTTATTTTAGTAGACCATGCTATTTTTAGAGCGTTTAACAAAGGAGCTTTAGGAATGTTAAAGGTAAAAGGAGAAGAAAGTAAAAAGATTTATTCAGGAGTAAAACAAGAAGGTATTTATAACCCAGAAGGAGGTACTATTCAAGAAATGCCCAATGGTAAAGAAGATAAAGCTGTAGCTTCTAAGCAAGAAAAATCATTAGCGCAAAAAATAGCAGATGGTAAACAGATTTATACAAAAACATGTTTTGCTTGTCACCAAGCAAATGGAGAAGGAATTCCCAATGCATTTCCTCCTTTAGCAAAATCAGACTACTTAAATGCTGATGTAAAAAGAGCTATCGATATTATTTTACATGGTAAAACAGGTGAAATTACGGTAAACGGTCAAAAATACAACAGTGTAATGACCAAACAAGCGTTGAACGATCAAGAAGTAGCAGATGTACTAACCTATGTATACAATTCTTGGGGTAATAATAAAACCAACGTCAGTGTAAATACGGTAATGGAAGTAAAAAGTGCTCACTAAAATTGTAGTTAAACGTTAAATTATAAGAAATGAAAACTATTTTAAGATTGACAATTTGTATATTTTTTTTAGGCATTTCCCATATGAATTGTCAATCTAAAATGGTTGCTATTAAAGGAGGGAGTTATATTCCTTTGTATGGAAGAGATTCAGCAAGAGTTACGATTCAAGATTTTTTAATAGATGTATACCCTGTAACCAATGAAGATTTTTTACAGTTTGTAAAAGAAAACCCAAAGTGGAGAAAATCTAAAGTAATTAAACTTTTTGCAAATAAAAGTTACCTGATTAATTGGAAAAATGATACAGAAATAGGGGAGAAGCTTAACTTAAAATCACCAGTTACGAATGTTTCATGGTTTGCTGCAAAATGTTATTGTGAACAGCAAGGAAAACGATTACCTACTGTAGATGAATGGGAATATGTTGGAATGGCTAATCAGAAATTACAAGATGCAAGAACTTTAAAAACCTACAATGAATACATTTTAAGTTGGTATGAAAAACCAAGAACATTTACTAATGTTATAGGGTCAACATTTAAAAACTATTGGGGGGTGTATGATATGCACGGATTGGTTTGGGAATGGACCTCTGATTTTAATTCAGTATTGGTATCGGGAGAATCTAGAAAAGATGTTGATAACGATAGCAATTTGTTTTGTGGTAGTGCAGCAGTAGGGTCAACAGATTTAATGAATTATGCAGCTTTTATGCGGTATGCTACCCGTGGAAGTTTAAAAGCTAAATACACGATGCGAAACTTAGGTTTTAGATGTGTAAAAGATAAAAATATAGCACAATGAAAGTAGTAAAATATATAACGATACTTCTTTTTTCAATTACGTTAGTAAGTTCTTGTAAAAAAGAAAAAAGCAACACAAATTTAGCAACTGTATATGAATGTCCGATGTTTTGTGAGGGAGACAAAACATATACAGAAGAAGGAAGTTGTCCTGTTTGTAAAATGGATTTAACACAGAAAGATCAAAAAGAGGCTAAAGAGTTAGCTTTAGCTACTGATATCTCTGAAAGTTCTATATTCAATTTAGCATCAGAATGGAAAACCGAAGAGAATAAAACGATTCATTTAGAAGATTTAAGAGGAAAAACGCTGGTAATGGTCATGATTTATACGACGTGTAAAGCAGCTTGCCCCAGGTTGGTTGCTGATATGCGTAATATTGAGGCTAAAATACCTAAAGAATATAACGAAGACTTACAATATGTTTTAATTAGTATAGATCCTAAAAACGATACCCCAGAACGATTAAAAGCTTTTGCGAAAGAAAACTTTATGGATGATGAGCATTGGACTTTTTTACAAGGTACCGAAGAATCTGTTAGAGAATTTGCCAATGTACTGGCTGTGAAATACAAACAAATTTCTCCATTAGATTTTTCACACTCAAATATTATAAGTGTATTTAATCCGGAAGGGGAGTTAGTGCACCAACAAGAAGGTTTAGGTGTAGATAATAAAGAAACCGTTGCAAGTATTTTGGAAACAGTAAAAAATTAGTTGCCATATGTTTCCTATTAAAAACGTCTTTTAGGAATTTCTAAAAGACGTTTTTTTATGAGTTGTTTTTTTCAAACTGAGCCTGTATAAACTCTTTAGATTTTCCTTTAGCTATAGAAGCGGTTTGCCATTTGTCGTTTAAAATCATCTTACCTACATAAGCAATTTGACCAATGTGATAGGGAAAGTGAGCTATTTGCCTCGTAATGCTTTCAAGTAACTTAACTTGTTTATTTCTGATGAGAATAGGCTGATTGAAGTTTTCTTCATTTAATGAATCTAAAGCAGTAAAAAGACAGTTCCAACCCTTTTCCCATTGAGCAATCAATTCTTTTTTTGATAAATCATGAGTTTCAAACTCAGCATCTCTATCTCTCCACTCTTTTTCTCCATCAGAAGTAAAAAAGTCCGTCCAACGCGATAACATGTTTTCAGATACATGAACAATAATAGCAGCAATGCTGTTACTTTCTTCATTGTATTTCCAGTGTAAGTCTTTTTCTTCTAGTTGAGCAATTGTTTTATCAGCTACTTCTTTGTACGATGTAAATTGGGCAGTGATATTCTCTAAGTATTCTTTTACCATCATAAAAAAGGAGCTCTATTGAGCTCCTTTAAATTTTATCTGTTAATAGTTTGTTTTCTATCAGGTCCTACAGAAACTATTTTTACAGGTACACCCGTTTCTTTTTCAATAAACGCAATGTAGTCTAATAAGTTTTGAGGCAAATCATCGGCAGAAGTCATTTTTGTTAAATCATCTTCCCAACCTTTGAATTCTGTATAATTTACACTTACATTTTCTGGCTCAATATTATAAGGTAAGTGCGAAATTTCTTCTCCTTTATAGTTGTAAGAAGTACAAACTTTTAAGGTATCGAAACCAGATAATACATCACCTTTCATCATCATTAATTGCGTAACACCGTTTACATCAACAGCATATTTTAACGCAACTAAATCCAACCATCCACAACGACGAGCACGTCCAGTTGTAGCTCCAAATTCATGACCAACTTTCGCCATAGTAGCTCCATCTTCGTCAAATAATTCAGTAGGGAAAGGTCCAGAACCTACACGAGTAGTATAAGCCTTGAAAATACCGAAAACTTCACCAATTCTGTTAGGAGCAACTCCTAAACCAGTACAAGCACCAGCAGCGGTAGTGTTAGATGAAGTTACGAATGGATAGGTTCCAAAATCAATATCTAATAACGATCCTTGAGCTCCTTCAGCTAAAATAGTTTTCCCTTCTTTAATAGCGTTGTTTAAAAACTCTTCAGAATCAATAAACTGTAATGTTTTTAATTTTTCAATCCCTCTAGAAAACTCAGCTTCTAACTCATCTAAATCGTAATCGATTTGAACATTAAAGTAGGCTAACATACTTAAATGTTTTTCAGTTAAAGCTCTATATTTTTCTTTCCAGTTATCTAATTCTAAATCACCAACACGCATTCCGTTTCTACCTGTTTTGTCCATATAAGTAGGCCCAATTCCTTTTAAAGTAGATCCGATTTTTGCTTTTCCTTTTGAAGTTTCAGAAGCCGCGTCTAATAATCGGTGAGTTGGTAAAATTAAATGTGCTTTACGAGAAATTAATAATTTAGAAGTATAATCAATGTTATGTTTATCTAAGTTTTCTAATTCTTTTTTAAAGATAACAGGGTCAATAACCACTCCATTACCTACTACGTTTAAAGCTGTTTTATGAAAAATTCCTGAAGGAATGGTGTGTAATACATGTTTGTTTCCATCAAAAATTAGGGTATGACCAGCATTTGGGCCTCCTTGAAAACGCGCGATTATATCGTAGTTTTTTGTTAAAACGTCTACAATCTTACCTTTTCCTTCGTCTCCCCATTGTAGTCCGAGTAATAAATCTACTGCCATTTAGTGTGTTGTTAAGTGTTGTGTTTTATTTGTTGTTTCTTTTTGTTCCGTAGAAATAAAGCGAGTGATTGTGAATGTCTATATCAAAAACATCTTCAATTGTTTTTTTGATGATTTGAATTCTTGGGTCACAAAACTCTTTTACTTCGCCACTATCAGTAAGTATCACATGGTCGTGGTTTTTATCGAAGTAACTTTTTTCGTAACGCGCCATCGATTGTCCGTCAAACTGGTGTTTACGAACCAACCCGCAATCCAATAATAAATCCATCGTATTGTATAAGGTAGCCCTACTAACACGATAGTTTTTATTTTTCATTTTAATATATAAAGATTCAATATCAAAATGTTCATCAGCATCATAAATCTCTTGTAAAATAGCGTAGCGTTCTGGTGTTTTACGATGCTTATTCTCTTCTAAAAAAGAAGTGAATACTTTTTTTACAATTTCTTGATTTTCGGCTGAATTACTCATTTATATTTAAATTTTACGAAAGGACAAATTTACGTTTATTTCTTGATAAAATACAAGGATGTTAAATACGAAATTTACAAAGTATTAACGCGTTCAACTTTTTGAACGCCTTCCACTTGTTTCATGTTGTTAATTAATTTATCAAGTTGGTTTTTATTTTTTACACTTAACGAGAGTTTTCCGTCAAAAACACCATCATCTCCAGAGATATTGATACTGTGAATAAACACATCCATACTGTTAGAAATGATTTTCGTAATGTTGTTAACAATTCCTTTATTATCTATTCCTGAAAGATGCAAAATAGCCGTAAACTCTTGCTTGGTAGAATCAATCCATTTGGCAGGCATGATTCTATAAGCATAGTTTGATTGTAACGAAATAGCATTCGGACAATCGTTTTTGTGTACTTTAATACCTTCATTAATTGTAACAAAGCCAAAAACTTTATCACCAGGAATAGGAGAACAACATTTAGCTAAAGTATAATCTAATGTTTGTTCTTCTTTACCAAACACTAAAGCATCGTATTTGTTGGTAACCTCTTCTTTTTCTGATATTTCTTTGGAAGGAGAACGTCTAAAAGTGTTTTTAATGAAACCCATGAAACGATTGCTTCTCTGAGCAACAAAGTCTTTAAGTTGCGTGTTGTCTATGGCTCCATTACCAACTCTATAAAATAAATCGAAGCTCGTTTTTAGTCCAAAATAACTAGCCAATTCATGAATGATTTTTTCACTAGAATTGATTTTTAAATGGCGTAATTTTCGTTGTAAAATGGCTTTTCCTTCTTCCGCTATTTTCTTTTCTTCTGCTTTTAAGGCCGATTTAATTTTAGCACGAGCTCTGGCAGTAATCACAAAATCTAACCATCGTACATTAGGCTTGTTATTTGACGCCGTAAGTACTTCTACTTGATCGCCACTTTTTAACCCGTGACTTAGCGGAACTAACTTTCCATTTACTTTTGCTCCACGACATTTTAAACCGACATCGGTATGCACTGAGAAGGCAAAATCTAACGCCGAAGCTCCTTTAGGAAGCGATTTTAAATCTCCTTTAGGAGTAAAGACATAAATTTCTTTAGCATAAAGGTTCAGTTTAAAATCTTCAACAAAATCTACAGCATCTAAACTTTGGTTTTCTAAACTTTCTTTCAAGCGATTTAACCATCCTTCTAAACCATTTTCTTTAACAGATCCTTGTTTATATTTAAAGTGAGCCGCATAACCTTTTTCGGCTATTTCATCCATTCTTTCGGAACGGATTTGAACTTCTACCCATTTAGCTTGAGGACCAATAACAGTAATGTGCAATGCCTCATACCCAGTTGATTTTGGCTGAGAAATCCAATCTCTTAATCTGGCAGGGTTGGGTTTAAAGAAATCGGTAACGATAGAATATATTTTCCAAGCATCAAACTTTTCATCGTCAGAAGTGGGTTTGTATATAATACGAATGGCAAATTTGTCGTACACTTCATCAAAAGTTACGTTTTGTTTGCGCATTTTTCTACGGATAGAAAAAATAGATTTAAAACGTCCTTTTATTTCATAAGCAAATCCTTCTTTGTTTAAAGCTTCTTTTAAAACACTAGTAAAGCTATCAATATATTTTTGTTGGTCTTCTTTACTTTCTTTTATCTTATTGGCAATATCTCTATACACATCAGGTTCTGTGTATTTTAACCCAAGATCTTCAAGCTCAGTTTTAATATTATACAGTCCTAAACGATGGGCAAGGGGAGCATAAATATACAAGGTTTCAGAGGCTATTTTTACCTGCTTGTGAGGCGGCATAGAATCCATAGTTTGCATATTGTGCAGTCTATCGGCAATTTTAATAAGTATTACTCTAACGTCATCATGTAACGTAAGTAACATCTTTCTAAAATTCTCTGCTTGAATTGAGTAGTCTTGCTCTTGTTTTAGGTTTGATATTTTAGTCAATCCACTTACAATACGAGCGATATTTTCCCCAAATAAGCGCTCCATATCATCCAACGTATAGTGCGTATCTTCAACAACATCGTGTAATAGAGCAGCAGCAATAGATGTTGCTCCTAAACCAATTTCATCTGCAACTATTTTAGCGACAGCTATAGGGTGATAAATATAAGGTTCTCCTGATTTTCTGCGTTGTTCAGAATGTGCTTCTACAGCAATGTCAAAAGCTTTACGTATCAATTTTTTATCCTCTTCCGATAATGTTTGATATGTTCCTTTTAATAAGTTTTTATACCTGTTGGCTATCTCTTTGTTTTCCTCTTCTATCGTTACATTATAATTCATATAATAAAAACTCTTTTGCTTATTTAGGTTTAAAATAAAAGTAGTACAAAGAATTATATTGGGCAAGTTTTGTAAAGAAATGTTTAACGTAAACTTATTACTTTTACTTGCAATTAAAAAAAACAGTGAACTAGAAAAAAAATTGAAAATATAAATGATGAAAAAGTATGTATTGAACTGCCTGTTGTTATTTGTTGTTTTTCAAATGTATAGCTTTCAGGAGATTGTTGAAGAAGAGCTTGTCGTAACAGCATCGCAACAAGGAGAAGTAAAAAAAGAAGAAAAAGCTCAATTAAACTATCCTGATAGTTTTATTCCTCCAAAATATATTCAAAAAGAGGTTTATTTGGTTAAAGAAGTACCAAACCCTAAAAAGAATGGAGCTAATGGGTTTATATCAGATCCTAATAATTACATAAATGAAATTGAAGAACAACAATTAAACTTAAAGCTTTGGGAGATTGAACAAAATACAACAGCACAAGTAGCTATTGTTATTCTTAAAAGTATAGGAAAAGAAGTACCTAAAAATTTTGCTGTTAAATTGTTTGAAGAATGGGGTATTGGTGATAAAGAAACCGATAATGGATTACTTATTTTAACGGTAATAGACCAACGAAGAACAGCGTTTGAAGTTGGGTATGGCTTAGAACCTGTTTTAACTGATATTGTTTGTCACAGGATAGGAACAGATGAAATTGTACCATACTTTAAAGAAGGAGAGTTTGGTAAAGGATTATTATCTGCTGTTTCTAGAGTTCAAGAAATCATTAATAAACCTGAAATCATTGATGAAATTTTTGGACAAGACATTAATTATTATGAAGAGACAAAAACAAGTAAAGGTCCTTTTCTTATTTACTTAACTTTTTATGCTGTTTTTAGTTTGTTTATAGGAGGTTGGTTTAGTATAAAAGTAACATCAATAGATAGATCTAAAGAAGACCTCTACGATAAATACCAAGACATGAATAAGCTAGGTTTAGGTTGTTTGCTTTTCTTATTTCCATTGCCACTTTATTTTATTAATAGATACGTGAAATCTAAGCTTAAACGATATAGATTTTCTCCTCGTTTTAGTAAAAAGAACGGAAAACAACTTTATTTAAAAGAGGAGTGGAGTGAAAACAGTTTTTTAGAAAAAGCTCAAATTCTTGAAGAAAAAATTCAATCAAAAGAATATGATGTATGGGTAACAGAAGATGAAAGTGACATTTTAATTTTAGCATATGAAGGTTCTAGTAGGAAGTATACAAACTGTAAAGAATGTGGTTATAAAACCTATGGAAGAATTGGTACGAAAATTATACGTAGAGCAACGTACGATTCTAGTGGTGAAAAACAAGAAGATTATTTGTGTAAAAATTGTAATTATAAAGAAAGTAAAATAATAATAATTCCAAGATTAGAAAGAAGTAGTACTTCTTCTTCTGGTAGTTCAGGAGGATCTTCTTGGTCTTCTTCTTCCTCATCTTCTTCAAGTTTTGGAGGAGGTAGTTCTGGTGGAGGTGGAGCAGGAGTAAGTTGGTAAAGATATTTACTCGTGTTTAGGATATAAATAAGTTCAAAAGGTTAAAAACATCTAGGCTTTTTCCTGTGAAAATATTTGTAGATATAGCATAACTTTGCAGCATAATTCAGAGGAGACTCAAAAGAACTAGTCCCCCTGAAATATCATTTAATTATGGTATTTGAACCTCCGGTCTTGTAACAAGTTCGGAGGTTTTTTTTATGCTTTGGGCAACCTTTTTCCAAATTAGGGAGTCTTTATATTTGTAAGGCGATAAAACCGTAACTATTGATTTGAAAATTATTTCATTACATAACAAAGAAGCTTCACTTATCAAACAAGCAAAAAAACAGAGTAGAGAAGCTCAGCAGCAAATATTTGAGCAGTATTCTCCAAAAATGTTAGGAGTTTGTAGGCAGTATGTTAACGATTTACATCATGCAGAAGATTTAATGTTGCAAGGTTTTTTTAAAGTTTTTACCAATATTGAAAAATTTAAAGGAACAGGAAGTTTTGAAGGTTGGATTCGTAGAATTATGGTAAATACTTGTATAAGTTATTTACGAAAAAAGAATCCTGTTCAAGTATCGGATGAAGACTTTGTTTTTAATGATGCTGCAACAGAAAGCCTTGAAAACACATCGGTAGCAGATATACAAAAGTTAATAGATGAGTTACCTGAAGGGTATAAGTTAGTTTTTAATTTATATGCTATTGAAGGATATAAACATTCAGAGATTGCAGAAAAATTACAAATTTCTGAAAGTACCTCAAAGTCACAATTATTTAAAGCTCGTAAATGCTTACAAGCTAGTTACGAGAAAATTAATCAAGTAAGAAATGTCAAGCAATAATATAGATAAACATATAGCAGGAAAGCTAAAAAACAGAGAACTTACCCCATCCCATTCAGCTTGGGAAAGGTTAGAGGCTCGTTTAGATAATGAGAAAGCAGCAAAGAAAAAGAACTGGTTTTTATATGTAGGTTATGCAGCTAGTTTGGCTTTGTTAATAAGCTTTGTAGCTCTATATTTTACAGGTTCAGAGTCAAAAGAAACGATAGAAGAAGTTATCGTTACTACTCCAATTGATACCTTAAAAATTAATACTAAAGGCATAGAAAAGTTTCTTAGAAATACTGACGAAGCTGTAGTGGAAATAGAAGAAAACCAACAAGAAAAGCAATTGCTTAAAAAGAAGAAAAAGATTACCACAACTAAGAATTCTACCTTAAAAGAAAAAGATATAATCTTTAAAAAGATACAAAATAAAGAATTGCCAAAAGAAGAGGAGGTAGTAGCAAAGTTAGATAAGCCACTAGTAACAAAGAAGAAAGAGTTTAATTCAAGAGTTAGGGTAAATAGTGATGACTTACTATTTGCAGTAACACATAGTTCTGAGGAGGTTAAAGAATACTATGCGAAAAATAAAGTAAAGCGAGAAGATGTGTTAAAAACTATTGAAGATGAGTTGAAAAAGTCAAACTTAAAAATAGACCCAAATATTATTTTAGCAGAAGTTGAAAGAACGATTGATGATGAAGAGTTTAAAGGAGACTTTATGCAAAAACTAAAATCAAAAATATCAGATATTGCTGTAGCAATTGTTGATAGAAACAAATAAAGCGCTTATTAATTATCGATAATTAACCATTCCAAATTATTATCAATTTAATTTAAAATTATTAAAATGAAAAGAATACTATTATTAGTGTTGTTTGTAACAACTATTGCCCAATCTCAAGAAAAAATATTTGAGAAAGAAGTAAAGAAAATATCAATGAGTATTGATAGTATTACTAAGCAGCAAAAAGACTCTTTAAAGATGAGAGTAAAAGAGATTAATACAAAATTAGAAAAGAATAAAATAACATTTGATGAAGCAACAACATTAAAAAAAGAAGCAGCAGCCTACCATGCAGCTCAAATAGAGAAAAAAGTTAGTTTTCAGGAACAAAAACTACAACAATTGGTACAAGACAAAATTGACGGTAAAATATTTAGCAATGAAGAAGAATCACGAGAGCAAACTTTTGAAATAGCAAAATTTAAGTTCAGACTAAATTTTTCTGACAATGAAGAAGATGAAGTTGAAAGAGAAAAGAAAAGAAGAAGAAAAAGAACCACAACACAATTTGTTTTTGCTTTAGGAGCAAATAATACATTGACAGGTAGTAAACTAAGTTCTTTAGACGATTCAGACTACAAATTTTGGCAATCGCATTTTTATGAATTAGGTTTTACTTGGAAAACACGCTTATCAAAAGAACCATCAAAAACATATTTTAAATATGGTTTTTCTTTTCTGTGGAATAATTTAAGAGCCAAAAACAATCACTATCACACTGTAAATGGAAATGAAACAACCTTAAGTATGCATCCAGAACAACTTTCTGAAAGCAGGTTGCGACATGTGCAAATGACCTTTCCAATGCATTTAGAGTTTGATTTTTCTAAAAATAAAAAATATTCCGATGGAGAAATTGTAGACAGAACACATCAAAGCTTTCAAATTGGAATAGGTGGTTTTTTAGGTTTCAAATTAGGAACCCGTCAATACTTAGAGTATAAAAATGCAGAAGGAGTTACTGTTGAGGAAGTTCAGAAGAATAATTTTAATATGAACAAATATAACTACGGACTAAGTGCTTATGTAGCTTATCAAGGCATTGGATTGTATGCTAAATACGATTTAAATCCTTTATTCAAAAATACTGATACGAGAAATATCTCATTAGGTCTTCGATTTGATATTAATTAATAAAAGGAGAAGTTTAAACTTCTCCTTTTCTATTTTCTTCCCATTGTTTCCGTAAATCGGTAGAAAGTTTTCCCGTTCCATCGTGTTTCCATCCCGGAGGTTTGATAAAATACAAAAGCTTTTTACTAACAGAAGTCTTACTTTTCAACACATCGGTAAACATAGTATACCATTCAATAAAAGCAATCTTTATAGGATTATAAGTATTGATATTTGTTACCAAACCATACACAGGCTTTTCAACTTCTGGTTCAAAAGTCCCGAAGAGTTTGTCCCAAATAATAAAAATCCCTGCATGATTTCTATCTAAATATTGTGGATTGGTAGCATGATGAACTCTATGATGGCTAGGGGTGTTAAAAACTGCCTCAAACCATTTAGGCATTTTATCAATCAATTCAGTATGAATCCAGTATTGGTATAGTAAGCTAATACTCATTTGTGTGAGTATCATTAAAGGGTGAAAACCAATAATAGCCAAGGGAGCCCAAAATATAAATGTATAAAAGCTTCCAGACCAAGTTTGTCGTAGAGCAGTACTCAAATTGTATTTAGTAGAAGAGTGATGCACCACATGGCTAGCCCAAAATAGTCTACTTTCGTGTGCTATTCTGTGGTTCCAATAATAGACAAAATCTTCCGCAAATAATAAGATAATCCACGACCACCAAGTAAACGGAATGGTAAACAGATGATATTGATATAGAAATAAAAAAACACCAAAAATGATCCCTTTGCTAAGTAATCCTATAAAAACATTCCCCAATCCCATTGTTATGGATGTAAGAGCATCTTTAAATTCATAATCGTCCATTTTTATTGTAACAGTTACAATAGCTTCAATAATAACTGTTATTACAAAGAATGGAATAGCGTAGTGAATTAAGTTAGGAATTTCGGGAATATGCATAAATAAAGGCGTTTAATTACAAACATACACAAAATCATGAAATTATTTAAAGCGAAGAGTTTGTTTGTGGAGTAAAAAGCAGTATATTTGCAGGCTTAAAAATAAATTTTAAATAATTTAATTATGAATCATTACGAAACTGTTTTCATTTTGAATCCCGTTTTATCTGAAACTCAGATAAAGGAAACAGTAAAGAAGTTTGAGGACTACTTACTTTCTAAAGGTGCAGAAATGATTTCTAAAGAAGATTGGGGCTTAAAAAAATTAGCGTATCCAATCGAAAAGAAGAAAAGTGGATTTTACCACTTATTTGAGTACAAGGTAGCAGGTGAAGCAATCGCTCCGTTTGAATTAGAGTTTAGACGTGACGATAGCGTTATGCGTTATTTAACTGTAAAGTTAGACAAGCATGCTGCAGCTTGGGCTGAAAAGAGAAGAGAACGTGTTAAATCTGCAAAAAAGTAAGAAATGGCATCTATAGAACAACAAGCAAAAGGAAATAAGCAAGGAGAAGTACGTTACTTAACTCCGCTTGATATCGAAACTAAAAAAGAAGCTAAATACTGTCGTTTCAAGAAAAACGGTATTAAGTACATCGATTACAAAGATGCAGACTTCTTAATGTATTTAGTAAACGAGCAAGGTAAAATTTTACCAAGACGTTTAACAGGAACATCATTAAAATATCAACGTAAAGTGGCTCAAGCTATTAAAAGAGCACGTCACTTAGCTTTAATGCCATACGTTGGAGATATGTTAAAATAATAAAGAAGTAGAAACATGGAATTGATATTAAAACAAGACGTAGAAAACTTAGGTTTTAAAGACGATATCGTAACTGTTAAAAATGGTTATGGACGTAACTACCTAATACCTCAAGGATATGCAATTTTAGCTACTTCTTCAGCTAAAAAAGTATTAGCAGAAAACTTAAAGCAACGTGCTTTTAAAGAAGCTAAATTAATAGAAGATGCTAACAAAGTAGCGGAAACTATTAAAGGATATGAAATTAAAATAGCTTCTAAAGTAGGTTCAGGTGATAAATTATTCGGATCAGTAAACAACATAGATGTTGCTGAAGCATTAGCTAAGGCTGGTACTGAAGTAGAAAAGAAATTTATCAAAGTTACTGGAGGTAACGTAAAAAGATTAGGAAAATATAACGCTGCTGTACGTTTACACAGAACTGTTGTAGCTGACATCGTATTTGAAGTAGTTGCTGAATAGTAACTAAATTGTTAAATACATGTTAATAAAGTAGAAATCCGCTCGGTCGAGCGGATTTTTTTTATGCTTAAATTTGAGTTGTAACATAAACAAAATCAGAACTATTATGAAGAAATTACTAATTTTTTCTTTTGTTTTTTTGAGTTTATCCATCTATTCCCAGGTAACTACATCAAAAATAAAAGGAATCGTAACAGACAATCAGGGAGCACCATTGTTTGGTGCTAACATTGTTGTTTTACATGAGCCTACAGGTACCATATCTGGAGCTGTAGCTCAAGATAATGGTCGATACACCATACCAAACCTGAGAGTAGGAGGGCCATATAAAGTAACGTTTAGCTATATAGGGTTTGAATCGCAAGAAGTAACCAATGTTTATTTAACTTTAGGGAAAACAACTAATATAGACGGTGTTTTATCTGAAGATGGTGAGCAATTGGAAGAAGTTGTTATTTCTTCTTCAGGAAGCAAAGTTTTTAATAATGATAGAACAGGAGCACAAACTAGTGTGAGTGCTGTTCAGTTAAAAACCTTACCAACTATTTCTCGTTCCGCTGCAGATTTTACGCGTTTAGAACCTACTGCGAGTGGAAACTCTTTTGGAGGAAGAAACGACCAGTTCAACAACTTTTCTTTAGACGGATCTATTTTTAACAACCCTTTTGGTTTAGATTCACCAACACCAGGAGGTCAAACAGGTTCACAACCAATTTCGTTAGATGCAATTGAACAAATTTCGGTATCTACTGCACCATACGATGTTACTTTATCTGGTTTTACAGGAGCTTCAGTAGATGCGGTAACTAAAAGTGGTACCAATGAGTTTACCGGTACAGTTTATGGTTTTTATAGAAACCAAGACATGACCGGAGGGGAGATTAAAGGAGAAGAAGTTGTAAAACCAAAGTTAAGCCAAAGCCAATATGGAGCAAGCTTAGGAGGTCCAATTATTAAGGACAAATTATTCTTTTTTGCAAACTTTGAAAAAGATGACAGAGAAGATTTAGGTACAGCAGGTTGGGTACCAAACTCAGGAAGTGGTGCCATTAATGAATCAAGAGTGTTAGAAGCAGATATGATCGCAGTTCGCGATGCTTTAGCAGCCTTAGGATATAATACGGGAGCTTATGAAGGGTTTACCTACGGTTCTGAGTCTACCAAAGGAATTTTTAAATTAGATTGGAATATCAATGATAAAAATAGATTGGCATTAATTTATAATTTCTTAAGAGCTTCAAAAGAAACTCCTGCACATCCAACAGCTTTAGGAAATAGAGGACCGAGTTTTTCTACATTGCAATTTGAAAATTCAGGATACGAAATTAATAACAACTTAAATTCTTTCCAGTTAGAATTAAACTCTAACTTATCAGAAACAACAACCAATAAATTACAAATAGGCTATACGCATTTTGATGATTTTAGAAACCCCTTATCTGCACCAGCACCAGTAATTACTATACAAGACGGTAATGGTAGTAATTATATCATAGCAGGCCACGAACCTTTTTCTATTAATAACAAGTTAGATCAACGAGTTTTTCAGTTGACCAATAATATGCATTTTTTTAAAGGAGATCATACCTATACTGTGGGCTTCTCATTTGAACAATTTGAATTTGAAAATTCGTTTAACTTAACAAATTACGAGTCTTTTAATTTCGGAATTTTTCCATATTATGGCTTGTTTAGTCCCTATCCGGATGTAGCAACCTTTTTATCTGCAGCTCAACCAGGTGGAGTAGTAGAGCAGTATTTAGCAGCTACTCAAAATGCTTACGATTCATTTAACGCAAATGGAGATGGAAATGATGGTGGTTGGAAATTATCTGAATTAAATGTAGGTCAATTGGCCTTTTACGTACAAGATGAATGGGAAATGACAGATAGGTTTAAGTTAACGTACGGGGTTCGTTTTGATAAACCATTATACTTTAATACTTCTAGTTTAATTCAAAAATTTATAGATACTGATAATGGAGCAACAAGAGATAATTCAGTTTTATATTACAACCCTAATACAGGAGAAGAACAACAATTACTGTCAACTAAAATGCCTACTAACCAATGGTTAATTTCACCAAGAGTAGGATTTAATTGGGATGTAAAAGGTGATAATACGATGCAGCTTCGTGGAGGTTCTGGGGTGTTTACAGGACGTTTACCTTTTGTATGGATTGGAAATCAAGTAAGTGGAGCTGATGATGGTTTCTTCCAATTAGTAGATCCTGAGTTTAAATTTCCGCAAGTTTGGAGAACAAACTTAGGCTTAGACTGGAAGTTTGAAAATGGAATTATAGCAACTACTGATGTTTCATATACAAAAGATATTAATGGAGCTCATGTACAAAACTGGGGGCTAAGAGCACCTAGTGCTACTTTAAATACACCATTTGATAATAGAGAAATATATGACGGAAGTGATAAAGGAAATAATGCTTATGTGTTTACCAATTCTGACAAAGGTCGTGTATGGAATGCTTCTGTAAAGCTCCAAAAAACTTTTGATAATGGCTTGTATACAAGTGTTGCCTATAACTACTTAAATGCTAAAGATGTCAACTCTATTGAAGCAGAAATTACAGGAGATGCTTTTGCTTTTAATCCAGTAGTAGGAAATGCTAATAATGATGTTTTATCATATTCTAAATATGGAGACACTCATAGAATTATAGGGGTAGCGTCTAAGAAGTTCACTTACGGAGGAGATAAGTTTGCTACAACTATTTCTACATTTTTTGAATATGCTCAAGGTGGACGTTTTAATTACACTTACGGAGGAGACATTAATAATGATGGTTCTACTGTAAATGATTTATTATATGTACCTACAAGCTCTGAACTCAATCAAATGCAATTTAATGATCCTGCTCAAGCAGCTGCCTTTGAAAGCTATATCCAACAGGACGACTACCTAAGTGAAAGAAGAGGACAATATGTAGCGCGTTATGGAGCTTTAGCACCTTGGAGAGGTAAGTGGGACTTAAAGATATTACAAGATTTTAATTTTAACGTATCAAATGAAAAACAAAATACCATCCAATTAAGTCTTGATATTTTAAATGTAGGAAATTTACTAAGTTCTGATTGGGGAGTTGTACAACAACCCAATAACCTACAACCTTTAGGGGTTAGATTTCCTGATGTAAATCCTGCGAATACCAATCCGGCAAATTATGTTCCCGATTATTCACAGGCACCAATATATTCGTTTACACCAAATTCAACAAAAACATTTGGTTTCGATTCTAGTTTACTTTCTCGTTGGCAAATGCAAATAGGACTGCGTTATATATTTTAATCGTAAAGAATAAAAAAAAAACGTAAAAAACCACTCATTTTTTGAGTGGTTTTTTTGTTTTTTAATTATCTTTTTTGTAATAAAGGGGGGTTTTCCTGTGAAAACTATAAAATAAATAAGTGATATTTGTACATGTAAATAAAGATAGGGGACTTTAATTACAACGTTTTAAAATATAGTCTTTGAGGGGTTGATTATATTTTAAAAAAACTCTGACCTTACTAGGTCAGAGTTTTTAAATGTTAAGCTATAGTGTAATACTCTCTTGGTTTCGTAGAAGATCTTCCATCGTTTCCCTCTTCCTAATTAAGTAATCTTTTCCTTTGTAAATCATAACTTCGGCTGGTCTATATCTTGAGTTATAATTTGAAGCCATAGAGAAACAATAGGCACCTGCATTGTGGAAACATAATATGTCATCTTCAGATATTTCATTAATCCTTCTATTAGAGCCAAAAGTGTCAGTTTCACAAATGTACCCTACGATGCTGTAAAATCGTGCCCTTCCTTTTGGGTTCGATAAATTTTCTATATAGTGATAAGAGTTGTAAAACATAGGACGTATTAGGTGATTTAAACCACTATCTATACCCGCGAAAACAGTTGACGTTGTTTGCTTAATAACATTCACTTTTGCTAAAAAATACCCTGCTTCACTTACTAAAAATTTACCAGGTTCAAACATTAAGGTAACTTCTTTTCCGTAGTTCTTACAAAACTCATTAAATCGTGTAGATAGCTTTTTACCCAACTCATTTATGTCAGTTGAAATATCGTCTTTTTTATACGGAACCTTAAATCCACTACCGAAATCAATAAAATCGATATCCTTAAATTGTCTTGCAACATCAAATAAAATTTCTGTAGCTCTTATAAAAGTATCAATATCTAAAATATCAGAGCCTGTATGCATGTGAATTCCATTGATATGCATCCCTGTATTTTCAACAACTCTTTTTATGTGTGGGACTTGGTGGATAGATATTCCAAACTTAGAATCAATATGCCCTACAGAAATCTTGCTATTTCCACCTGCCATTACGTGTGGATTGATACGAATGCAAACAGGAATTTTAGGATGTTTTTGTCCAAACAATTCTAAAATAGATAAATTGTCGATATTAATTTGCACGCCTAATTTAGCAACCTCTTCTATTTCTTGTAAAGAAACTCCATTAGGAGTGTATATAATTTCGTGAGGTTCAAACCCCGCCAACAAACCAAGGTTAACTTCTTGAATAGAAACGGTATCTAAACCGCTATTAAGCGTATTGAAAACCTTTAGAATATTGATGTTAGATAATGCTTTTACTGCGTAATTAATTTTTACATTTTTTACTTTAGAAAAAGCAGATGTTATCTTTTTATACTGAGAAATAATCTTTTCAGTATCGTAAACATACAAAGGAGACTGATACTTATCAGCTAGCTTTAAAAGGTCTTGTCTATTCATTTACTTTAGTATTTATCGGCAAAAGTATAGAGGTGGACGATTACAAAAAATAAAATGAAAGAAATTCACAAATTTGTGTTTTTTTGTGAAATTAGGGGTTTTACGTCTAGGCAAAAGGGAATTTTCCTATAACATTATCTTGTAAAAAAGATCATATTTGCTACGAAATAAAATTAAGGGGATTTATTTCAAACAGAATGATATTTTTTTAAAGGGGTAAAAATATCATAAAAAAACTCTAGCGAAAGCTAGAGTTTTTGAGCTTATTAAAGGAAAGAAAATTACTTAAATTTTACCGCCACTTTTTGAGCAATACCAACAATTACTTCACTGGCTTTTACAATACTTTCAGCAGGAACGTATTCGTAACGCCCATGGAAGTTATGTCCGCCAGCAAAAATGTTAGGGCATGGTAAGCCTTTATAAGATAATTGCGAACCATCTGTACCACCTCGAATAGGCTTAATTAAGGGAGTAATTCCCATATCTTTCATTACTTCTTCAGCAATATCAACAATATGCATAACAGGAGTTACTTTTTCTTTCATATTGAAATATTGATCTTTAATTTCAACAGAAACTAATTTTTGCCCACGTTTAGCATTTAAAACTTCAGCTAAATCAAGCATTGCTTTTTTACGGTTGTTGAACTGATCCATATCATGATCTCTAATAATATAACTCAATGTTGTTTGTTCAACTTTACCTTCCATATGGTGTAAGTGGAAGAAACCTTCATAACCCGTTGTTCTTTCAGGAACTTCATCTTCAGGTAAAGCATTGATAAACTCACTAGCAATAAGCATTGAATTAATCATTTTACCTTTTGCATACCCCGGATGTACAATTTTACCTTGAATAGTAACTGTAGCACCGGCAGCGTTAAAGTTTTCGTACTCTAACTCGCCTATTTGGCTTCCATCCATAGTATAAGCCCACTCAGCTCCAAACTTTTCTACATCAAACATGTGAGCTCCTTTACCAACTTCTTCATCAGGAGTAAAGCAAATACGGATGTTTCCATGTTTAATTTCTGGATGTTGGATTAAGTATTCCATTGCAGAAACAATTTCAGTAACCCCAGCTTTGTCATCAGCTCCTAATAACGTAGTACCGTCAGTAGTAATAATAGTTTGACCTTTGTATTGTAATAAGTCTTCAAAATAATCAGGAGATAAAACGATGTTTTCTTCTTTGTTTAACAAGATATCTTTTCCGTCGTAATTTTCATGAATTTGAGGGCTAACATTAGCGCCAGTAAAATCTGGACTCGTATCAATATGAGCAACAAAACCAATAGTTGGCACTTCATAATCTAAATTACTTGGTAACGTTGCCATCAAATAACAGTTCTCATCTAATTCAACATCTTCCATTCCTATTTCCTTTAGTTCTTCTTCTAGAACCTTTGCTAAATTCCATTGTTTTTCAGTACTAGGAAAAGCAGGGTTGTTCGGATCACTTTCAGTATCAATAGTTACATACTTTACAAATCGGTCGATTATATGTTGTTTGTTCATTGTAGTATTTTTAAAGCCTCAAAAATAGCCATTTCTAATGTATTTTGTCAATTGAAATACAATGAAATTTTTAAGAATCCATCTTTTTAAAATAGGCTATCAATAAATCGACAACATAACTATACGATTGAATTCCTTTAGCTTGATTATTGGCTTTAAGGTAAGAATTATATCCTTTCTTCAAATACGGTTCAATTGGGTTTTTAAACTGCTTCCAGTGTACATAGGTAGCCTTGTAATCTTTATAAATACCTTTATTTACTGTTGTAGCAATTTCTTTACCTGCTGCTTTATCTCTTTTGTAAACTTGACCAATGCAGTAATTATAGGCCATACGATACCCAGAATATTTAAAATATAAATCTTTGTTGGCTGTGGAGGCTAAAAAACTTACAAAATTAGCATCGTTTTCTGCGGCCCATCCAATTTGATGTGCCATTTCATGACAGGTGGTTGCCGGATATCCCGTTTTCGGAATCATAGTATTTACTTGTGCTTCTCCGGTTATTGGATTTAAATATCCAGATGTACCATTATACGATTGAAATAAGCTAACCAATGAACTTTTTACCGAGGCAGTTTGATAGGTTAACTGTGGGTATGTTTTAGAAAGCTCTTGAAACCCGTTGGGGGCTAAGTTGTAAATTTGCTTGTGAGTATAAGGAACTACTACTGCCACAGAATCATTTTTTGTTATCTGTAAATGAATTTTGTTGAGTTCTGTTACAATTTGTTTTGTAGTTGAAATAAGCGCTTCTGTAGTGTAATTAGATTGCTTTAGTTTGAGGTTTTTAGCCAGAGGCTCTCTAAAGTAATTTAATCCCCAAAACACATAAAAACAACCGTAAATAATTGACAGTATTGCTGTAAGATTTATGACCTTAGAAAAGAAGTTTTGAAATCGTTTTTTTATTAAAAAATAGATAGATTTTAATAAAAGAAACAATACGATTAAACCAATGATATCTCCAACAGAAAAGGGAATCCAACCAAGAATAGCTCTGAAGAATTGAGAAATATACAGGTATACTCCATTGCTATAATAAGATTCTATCCACAGAGGCTTTTGGCTTAAAAATTGCACTAAAATTATTTGAATAGGCAATAATAAAGCAATTAAAATATTTTTTTTGTCGCTGCGCATGCTTCCAAAAATAAGAAAGTTATAAGGTTATCAACAAGTTAATAACAGTTTATTTACAAAAAATGTGCATAAAGAAATTTGAGTGTAGTGCCTACAAATATCATCTTAAAAAATTACATTTGCTGTCATGGAAAGAACCCAATCTCTCAAAGGAACAAAAATAGATAAAGCTAGAATTATAAGCTTAGAAAAAGGGAAGTTACCACCTCAGGCTCTAGAGTTAGAAGAGGCTGTTTTGGGGGCTATGATGATTGATAAAAAAGGGATTGATGAAGTAATTGATATTTTACATCCTGAAGCTTTTTATGATAAGAGGCATCAAGAAATTTATGCGGCCATTTATGCGCTTTTCCAAAACTCTGAACCTATTGATTTACTTTCTGTATCCAATCAGTTAAAGAAAAATGGAAAGCTAGATTTAGCAGGAGGAGATTTTTACTTAATTGGATTAACTCAAAAAGTAGCCTCATCTGCCCATATTGAATTTCACTCTAGAATTATTCTAGAAAAGTTTATCCAACGCAAACTAATTACCATTTCATCAGAAATTATAGAAAATGCATACGACGAAACTGTTGATGTTTTTGATTTGTTAGATGATGCCGAGGGAAAATTATTTGAAGTAACACAAGGAAACCTTAAAAAAGGAGCCGAAAGAGCCGATTCGTTAGTACAACAATCAATTAATAAGATTCAAGAAATTTCAACCAAAGAAGGAATGAGTGGTTTGGCAACCGGATTTACCAAACTAGATGCATTAACCTCAGGTTGGCAACCTACCGATTTAATCATTATTGCAGCACGTCCCGGTATGGGTAAAACCGCTTTCGTAATATCGATGGCGAAAAATATGGCGATTGATTTCGGACATCCAGTAGCATTATTCTCACTAGAGATGTCATCGGTACAGTTAATTACCCGTATGATTTCTTCGGAAACAGGGTTAACTTCTGAAAAATTACGTAAAGGAAACTTAGAACCACACGAATGGGAGCAGTTGAACGTAAAAGTGAAGAGACTTTCAGACGCCCCTATATTTATTGATGATACACCAGCACTATCTATTTTCGATTTACGTGCAAAAGCACGTCGTTTGGTATCGCAACACGGAGTTAAAATCTTAATTATTGACTACTTACAGTTAATGACAGCAGGTGGAGCAGGAGGTAACCGTGAACAAGAAATTTCGATGATTTCGCGTAACTTAAAAGCACTAGGTAAAGAATTGAATGTACCTGTAATTGCTCTTTCTCAGTTATCGCGTGCGGTTGAAACTCGTGGAGGAAGCAAGCGTCCGTTACTATCTGATCTTCGTGAATCTGGAGCGATTGAGCAGGATGCCGATATTGTATCATTTATTTATCGTCCTGAATACTATGGAATGACCGAATGGGATGACGACGATCATTCGCCATGTGAAGGACAAGGAGAGTTTATCGTAGCAAAACACCGTAATGGTGGATTGGATAATATTCGCTTGAAGTTTACAGGACACTTAGCAAAATTCTCAGATTTAGAAGAAGGATTTAGCAGTGAATTCCAATCGAGTATGAACTCAGGATTTAACGATGAAGTAGCATCTAGTAACTTTGCTTCACCAGAAGATGCTTTTGGTCCAAGTGACGATGATGTTCCGTTTTAATCTTTAAATAAAACTTAAAATATAACTGAATACACAATTGCTAAAAAGTAATTGTGTATTTTAGTTTTTTATATGAAACAATTTCTCTACATACTAACATTTTCCCTTTTTTCAAACACCATTTGGGCATCTTTTATTTATGTACCGATGAGTAACGAAAATCAAAAAAATCATTTAAAAGCCTATGGTATTGTATACTATGCTATAGAAAATGGGTTGAAGGCAAAATGGTTGTTAAATTATGATGGAGGTGCTTTTTTAATTGAAAATAATGAAGCAGTAGAAAAGGAATGTAAAATACGAGGTGTATCCTATCAAATTATTTCAGATGCTAAATCAGCCTTAATTTTAGAAGAAATTTCATCACCATCTAAAAACCAAGAAGCAGTAACGTTAGAAAAAGCTCCCAAAATAGCGGTGTATTCGCCGAAAGATAAAATGCCCTGGGACGATGCAGTAACGATGGTACTGACCTATGCTGAAATTCCGTTTGATGTAATCTATGATGAAGAAGTATTGAATGATAAATTGTTACTTTATGAGTGGTTACACTTACATCATGAAGACTTTACAGGACAATATGGACGCTTTTATGGAGCTTTTAGAACCGCACCTTGGTATATTCAACAAAAAAAAGATGCAGAAGCCTTAGCTAAGAAATTAGGGTATAATAAAGTATCAGAAGAAAAAGGAGCCGTAGCGAAGAAAATTCGTGATTATGTAGTAGGAGGTGGGTTTATGTTTGCGATGTGCTCTGCAACCGATAGCTTTGATATTGCTTTAGCAGCTGATGGTGTAGACATTTGTGAAGGAATGTTTGATGGTGATGCTTCAGAGCCTAATTATCAATCGAAAATAGACTTTAATAAAACCTTTGCTTTTAAAGATTTTGAATTGATTCGAAATCCTACTACGTATGAGTTTTCTTCAATAGATATGACTCGTAAACGAAGAATAAGAAAAGAAGTAGATTATTTTGTGTTAAAAGAGTTTTCTGCAAAATGGGATCAGGTACCGACCATGTTGACCCAAAATCACACCATGTTAGTGAAAGGGTTTATGGGACAAACAACATCGTTTGACCCCAATACTATAAAATCTACTATTATTGTTTTAGGAGAAAATAAAACCAATAGAGAAGGACGCTATATTCACGGAACCAAAGGAAAAGGAATGTTTACTTTTTATGGGGGGCACGATCCTGAAGATTATCAGCATAGAGTGGGAGATCCTAAAACAGAATTAGATTTGCATCCAACCTCGCCAGGATATCGCTTAATATTGAATAATGTACTGTTTCCCGCAGCTAAAAAGAAAAAACAAAAGACTTAGGGAATAGTTATATATGTTTGGAAGAAGTTATTCTTTGAGAAAAGAATAAAAAAGGAAAGTAATTTTACTTTCCTTTTTTATTTGATATAAGTATTATTCATTTTCACCAACAGGTTCTTTTGATGTGTTTAACCCAGCATTTGATGGACTATGATAATATAAATATATAGGACTCTCATTTCTTAATATATCCAATACAGCATCAAACTGTGATAAATTATAATGAACAAAAACTTGCCCTGTACTTGAATTATATACAGGTTGAGCTAAAGGAGTGTCTTCTGCAAAAAAATACGCATATCCACGATATTTTGTACCTTGATATAAATAAATACCAGCTAAAGCAACCCCAGGGTTCAAATTATTTGTTTTTCTACTAGACCATATTCTCACAGAATATTTGTCAATTTTAAATGAAGGCATAACTAAGTTTTTAATGATTAATGATTTTTCAAATTTAAAATGATTATTTTGTTTTATTTACCTGTTTTTATTGGGGTGAAAAGACTTAATAGTACTCGTTTTTTATAAAATCCGTGTACTATTGTTTGTATTTCAAATAAACAAACAAGTTCTTTGAACCACGTAAATAAAGGTTTAGTAATTATTCAATTAGAAAGGGAAAATTAAACGAAAAAGAAAACTTAACTCATATGAACCCTTTTTCTTTTACTTAAATAAAAAAGTAATTGCTCATTTTTTTATAATCAATTACATTTGTGGGCATAAAACAAAACAATAATGCCAACAACACAACAATTACAAGAGTTTACACAACAAGTTCGTAGAGATATCGTTCGTATGGTACATGCTGTAAATTCAGGACACCCTGGAGGTTCTTTAGGATGTGCAGAGTTTCTTACCTGTTTGTATCAAGAAATTATGGAGTATTCTACTGATTTTACCATGGATGGTACAAATGAAGATTTGTTCTTTTTATCTAATGGTCATATTTCACCAGTTTATTACAGTGTTTTAGCTCGTAGTGAGTTTTTTCCCGTAGCTGAGTTAGCTACTTTTAGAAAATTAGATTCTCGTTTACAAGGGCATCCAACTACACACGAGGATTTACCAGGAGTACGTATTGCTTCAGGATCGTTAGGGCAAGGTATGAGTGTTGCTATTGGTGCAGCTCAAGCAAAAAAATTAAACGGAGATAACAAAACGGTATATTCATTACATGGTGATGGAGAGTTACAAGAAGGTCAAATTTGGGAAGCGGTAATGTATGCAGCTGCTAAAAAGGTTGATAATTTAATTTCTACCGTAGATGTAAATGAAAAGCAAATTGATGGTTCTACAGATGAAGTGTTAGCTATGGGAAGCTTGAGAGCAAAATTTGAAGCTTTCGGTTGGGATGTAGTAGAAATTACAGAAGGAAATAATATAGAAGCTGTTTTAACAGGAATGGCAGAAGCAAAATCACGTACAGGTAACGGAAAACCAGTTTGTGTATTATTACGCACAGAAATGGGGAATGGTGTTGACTTCATGATGCATACACATGCATGGCATGGTAAAGCACCTAACGATGAGCAATTAGAAGAAGCTTTAGCCCAAAATCCAGAAACACTTGGAGATTACTAATTAAGAAAGTAAAAACATAAGTATCCATAAAAATGCTATTACAGTTTTGTAATAGCATTTTTATTTTATGAAAATCTTTACAAAAAAGAGTAAGTAATACCGTAAATTTACGTCTGTAACTATATTCAAAAAAATAATCAAATAAGACACATGAAAATAGGAATTGTATGTTATCCTACCTTCGGAGGAAGTGGAGTAGTAGCAACGGAGTTGGGAATGGCATTGGCAGATAAAGGACACGAAGTACACTTTATAACGTACAATCAGCCAGTTCGATTAGATTTTTTTTCTCACCGGTTGCATTTTCATGAAGTCGTTTTAGAAGAATATCCATTATTTCAATACCAACCGTATGAATTAGCATTGTCGAGTAAAATGGTAGAAGTAGTACAAAAATACGATTTAGAAGTATTGCACGTTCACTACGCCATTCCACATGCCTATGCTGCTTATATGGCAAAAAAAATGCTTCAAGATAAAGGAATTGACGTAAAAGTAGTAACCACATTGCACGGTACAGATATTACTTTGGTAGGAAGTCATCCAACCTACAAAACCGCAGTAGAATTCAGTATAAATAAATCAGATGAAGTTACAGCGGTATCTAACAGTTTAAAAGAAGATACTTTGAGGCTATTCACGATTGAAAAAGACATTAAAGTTGTTTATAATTTTATTGATGGTGAAAAATACGATAAAGCACATGAAGGAGAATGTAAAAGAGTAGCTTTAGCACAACCAGAAGAAAGAATTCTTACTCATATAAGTAATTTTAGACCAGTTAAACGTACCGAGGATGTAATTCGAATTTTTAATACGGTACAGAAAGAAATTCCTTCAAAATTACTCATGGTTGGTGATGGACCAGAACGCTTAAAAGCAGAAAATTTAACGAAAGAATTACAAATAGAAGATAAAGTGCTTTTTATGGGAAACAGCACAGAAGTAGCAAAAATACTATGCTATACAGATGTGTTTTTATTGCCCTCTGAAACGGAAAGTTTTGGTTTGGCTGCTTTAGAGGCTATGGCAGCAAGTACACCTGTTATCTCTACTAATACAGGAGGGCTACCAGAAGTAAACATTCATGGTAAAACAGGTTTTTTAAGTAATTTAGGAGATGTGGATCAAATGGCCAAAAATGCAATAAGTATTTTAGAAGATGAGGCTGTTTTAAACGAATTTAAAGAGAACGCTAAAGAACATATCAAGCTGTTTTCATTAGAGAATATTCTTCCAGCTTATGAAGATTTGTATAAAAAATGTTCTGTAGAAGCATAAATAAAAAAGGAGCGTTTCAAAACGCTCCTTTTTTTATGATTATTTTATTGAATTTCTTCAAGCTTCTTAACTAAAATAGCATCGCTCAAAATAGTATCTCTTTGCGTTTTTAAAAGCGTTGCAGTTGAATTAGGTAAGTGTTCTTTCGAATTAATAACCTCATTATATTCTTCTATAGAAGCTTTTTCTCCTCTTAGCGCTTCTTCTAAAATAGCTTCTTCATTTTCATTAGAAAAAAAAGCTTTTGTATTCATCCACGCTCTATGAACTTTTCCTGTTAAGCTTCCACCTTTTTCAGGACTTTCGCCAAAAGACATAATTTCAGATTTTAATTGTTTTCCAAACTGCTCACGTTCGCTTGCTTTTCGCATGAAAAAACTAGTCAATGTTTCACTCTTGACATTTTCAGCTGCCGTTTTATAGCCTTTTGCAGCGTCGTAGTTTTTTTCTAATAATCCGTTTAATTTATTCGATACTTCTTGTGTGTAACTATACATAAAGTTGTGTTTTAAATTACTGAGTAATTATTTTTTGGATGTTTACTCAGATACCATCTGTTTGGTAGCAATTATTGTTTCTTTATGAAAAAAGAAACCATTAAAGTTGCGATACCTATACCTAAAGTTATATATGCATTATTATTGTTTTGAGAGTTAAACTCCGCAATACCAATATCAACAGTAGCTTCAGGTGATATGATTTTATAAATCCCATAACCAATTAATATAATACCAGCTATGATTAGGAATATTTTTATTATTTTGTTCATAATATGTTTTGTTTAGATGCGTGAAATAAATGTGTAGTTAAATTAAAATTGATATCTAATTCCCAATGCAATATCTAAGTCTAAATCGTCACTGTAATCATTGACTAAGCCTAACTCTGGCCTCATATCTAAAGACATAACTAAAGGAATGTTAAAATTGTATTCAATACCTAAATCACCAGCTACCAAAGCAAAGACACCATCGTTATCTGATGAGTTATAAGAGCCAATTCCAGCACCAGCACCAACAAACCAATTAAAATTTCCATCTAACTTATAAACCCATTGATACAAACCAACAAGTTTAAATGCGTCAACATTTTTCGAGTCCCTAAAGCCTAAATCAAACTCCAGTCTATTATGCTCTTTAAGATAGTGTTGATATGAAATTTCACCCCCAAAACCATCATTGTCACCAACTCTTAATCCTAAAGCATTTTTCGAAATCTCTTGCGCACTAATACTCATTGTCATAAATACCAAAGCAGGAGTTAATATTGTTTTTAAAATGTTCATTTTCATTGTTTTAATGTTATGCTACAAAATTATAATAGTTTGGTAGTTTAGCTTTGCTCATATCTTTTCAATCTTTGCTCATATGATGAGCATAAAAAAATAAATGTTATCTAAAGCAATGAATATTATAGGCAAAAAATGTAACTTTATGACCAAAAAAAATATGACAACTATTAATATAACTGCCTCTGATACTAAGGGAACAGTAAAACAGATTCAAGAGGTTATTGGGGGAACCATAACAGAAAGATGGGGGGAGTATATTTTAAATGTTAATAGTAAACTAGCTATAGGGAATATTACTTTTTTAACTTTTGAATGGGGAGGAAGTGTACTACAGTACGACATTACTTTTTTAGACGATATCACACTTGTAATGGATGCTTCTGAATTTAATCCAATACATTTTACGTATACTTTAGAAGGACATTCTTTACACAGATTTGAGCTAGAAAACGAAAAAAGAAAGTTAGAAAAATTTCAATCGGTTATTATAACTAGTAAAGATGGAGGGTATAACTATGTTTATTTTGAAAAAAATGTTAAAATAAAAACTCATTTGATTCAAATTAACAGAGTAAAGTTTATCAAAAAACGCCTGAACGATGCTTCTTTGTTAAACCAAAGACTTTACGAAGTTTTTCATGATCAACAACATGAAAATGTTTTTGCTTATTTTGGTACCTATAACCTAAAATTGGCGAGCCTCATCAAGCAATATAATTCCATAAAGCAAAAAGGAATGATTAGAATTTTGATAAAAGAGGGGATAGTGTATCAGGTGTTATCAGAACACATGCAACAACACAATAAAGATGTAAAGAGAAAGAAAACTCCCTCAACAACACTCACAAAAAAAGAGATTAGTTTGGTTAGAAAAGTGGGGCAAAAAATACTTAAAAATGTTGCGGAAGATTACAATGTAGAAGAATTAGCTAATGAAATAGGGGTAACTCAGGCTAAGTTACAAGAAGGTTTTAAACTGTTGTTTTCAAGAACAGTTATAGAATATATTAGGCATATTCGTTTGGAAGAAGCAAGAGACCTAATGAATACGACCGATTATAATATTTCTCAAATTGTATACTCAATAGGTTTTTCAAGTAGGAGCTATTTTTCTAAAATATTTAAACGTAAATACGGAATCAGCCCTAGTGAGTTTTTAAAAAACAAACAAGAAGTCAGTGAAATTCAAATAGCATAGAAATTACGTGCGAAAATATGATTAAAGAAAAGTACCAATGTTCTCTTCAAAAAATAAAAAATTTAGATACTAAAGTTCCAATAAATTTAGTGTTAAGTGGAGGGGCAGAAAAAGGAGTGGCTCACATTGCTTTATTAGAAAAGCTAGAGGAATTAAATGTTAAAATAAATGCTATTTCGGCTTGTAGCTCAGGTTCTTTAGTTGGATCAATGTATGCTTCAGGAATGAGACCGCAAGAAATATTAAACTTTTTTAAAACTACTGAAATATTCCAGTTTTCTTGGATAACGATTGCTAAACCAGGAATTTTTAATTCGTCAAATTATGCAAGGCTAATAAACGATAAAATTAAACCAACATTTGAAGAATTAACGATACCCCTAACAGTTTCTACCACTAATTTAAACAAAGGAACCACTCAGTACTTTTACGAAGGTGATTTGTTAAAGCCAGTCTTAGCTTCATGTGCATTGCCAGGCTTGTTCAACCCAGTGAAAATAGAGGATATGCTGTATTCTGATGGAGGAATTATAGATAATTTTCCTACAGCACCGTTTAAAGATTCTGAATACCCTGTGGTGGGAAGCTATGTTGTGTATCCTTCTGAAAAAACAAGTGGAGAGTTGAATACGACTTTAAAGGTTTTAGCACATAGCTCAAAGCTTCTAATGTTGTCTTCAGAAGAACATAAGTTTTTCAACACCTATGCTACTGTTTGCTTTCCATTAGGTGAGTTTAGTGGATTTACTACGAAAGAAGTAGATGCCATTTATAAAACAGCAAAAAAATATATAGAAGAAAAAATAAGTTAACGCAAATACACAGTTTGTTTGTTTCAAGTAGCTATCTTTTGCGCTTGCAACCCAGAATCATACGGATTGTTAATTAAATAATCGATATCGTTTTGGCTTGTTTTAAAATCTAACCACATGCTTTTAAACATTTTTGGTATTTGCAAGGGCATTATCTCATACAAGTTATTAATCGTGTTAAATTCTTCTGTAGCCTTAATGTTAATCACAGTACAGGTTAAAAAACCATCATGGGTAGTATTGTATATACCAGCCACATAAAAAGGCTCTTGATTGCTTTTTTCTACTAAATAATTTTCAATTGTATTCCCTACTATTTTATGAATGTAAAAACCTGTAACAATGAATAAGCACCTCCTGTAAAGTAAAGCTTCTTTGAATAGAATGTTTTTCTTAAGATCATCCTTTCTTACATGTAAAGTATGCTTAATTTGTTGAAATTTACTCCAGTTATCGGTATAGTCTTGAGGCAAAATTCCCCAAATACCTTGCGTAATTTCATTTGGGTTTTCCATAGTAATAACGTTAACTGTTTGTTCTTTTAACCCATTAATTTTACGTCTAGGTTTATGTAAATGAGGATACTTAAAATTTAATTTAGTAAACTCTTTAATCCGTTCTTTGCTTGCTATGTTTGATAGCTTGTAGCTCATTTAATTTTAATTTATTACTGGTTAAAAATGAAAATCATAGTACTTCCTATAAATAAACAAAAGGAGGTTACCAAGAACGCAATTCTTGTTACCCTGTTATTTTGAAACATATAGCTTCTGTTTTTCGACTTTAAATTTTCTTTAATTACTTTAAAATCATCATTTTGTTTTTCCATAATAGGGGTATATTTATAGTTGTTACACCGCAAATTTAAAATCAGAATATGTTTTAGATTAATTCAAAAGAAATACTTTTTTGCTCATTTCATAATTACCATCATTTTGTAAATGAGTCAAAATCAAAATTAAATGAGGAAAGACACTACAAATCTTGTAGCTAATTTTGTGATGTACAAAAGATGTACGTTATAAATATTAACTTAAAACTTAAGAATATGTTACGTTGGACAATCACATTTATTATAATTGCAATTATTGCTGGTGTTTTAGGATTTACTGGAATCGCAGGTGCTGCAACAAGTTTTGCTAAAATAGCTTTCTTTATTTTCTTAATTTTATTTGTTGTATCGTTAATTACAGGTAAAAGAAAAGTATAGGAACTTAAAATTACTGCATAAAAATACACAAGGGCGTTTTTATGACGCTCTTTTTTTTATTTATTAATAAAACTGTTAAAGTATTATAGTAAATTTAATGGAATGGATTTTGTGAGTTGATTTTTTACGGAATGAGCAAAAAAACACATCAAATGAGTTAAGCCAAACATGATTATCCCCATACCTTTGCAGTATACAAATATTGTGGTAATCTAATTACTAATAATATTAAGATGTTAAAAAAGTACACATCTTTAAAGAAGGTTACTTGTAATTTTAAATGATATTTTAAAATGAAGAATTTAATATTAGGATTAATGTCCATAGGTACAATAATAACAATGAATGCACAGACTGAAGTGATAAAAACTACTGAAGTTAAGAAAGCAAAAAAAGTAAACGAAAAGGGAGAAGTTTATAATACTAAAGTAAAGGTAGTTACTAAGAAAGAAAAAGAAACGAAGTTTGACCCAAAACAGAAACACAAACTTAACCAAGACGTTGTAGAATCACCAATTACTGTTGATAAAACAATTATGGTAGACAACGATTCAGATGCCTTTTACGATACAAAAACAAAGGTAAAATACTTTAAGTATAAAGGAAATAAGTACGATTTTTTAATTGATAAAAATGACTTATTAATTACATACAAACTCGACGATAAAGACATTACTTCAGCCAGAGCAATAAAATCAATGAATAATAACTTTTACATTGTAGAAGGGAAAGAATTTAACGGAGTAGGTTATTTTAATAAGTACGGAGATTTTATTATAGAATATAGAAATAATGAATCTAAAAAAGTTGAATATGCAGTTTTTGAGACCTTCAAAATGTAGTACTCTTTAATATAAATTTAATGAGCGGTGAGTTGATTCACCGCTTTTTTTTGCTAAAAATATAGTCTCTACGAAATGAGCAAGAATCGATATTAAATGAGCAAAACAGCTCTATGAGTTCTAATTACTTTTGTATTGTAATTAATTTTTAATCTAACATATATAGAATGAACTATTTAAACATACAAACAGAAAAAGTATTACCAGTAGCAAAAGAGTTAAACCAATTGCTTGCTGAATACCATATTTATTATCAAAAACTTAGAAACTTTCACTGGAATATTGTAGGAAAGAACTTCTTTGAATTGCATGAGAAATTTGAAGAAATGTATGGAGATGCAAGAATAAAAATTGATGAGATTGCAGAACGCATTTTAACATTGCAATACCATCCTGTAAGTAGGTATAGTAGGTACTTAAAAATAGCAAAAATATCAGAAGAAAGTCCTTTTCAAACAGATTCAGATATGGTATTTATTTTATTAGAAGATCATAAAACACTATTAGCTCAAATGTCTACAATTATTGAAAAGGCAACAGAGGTTGGTGATGAAGGTACAGTAGATTTGATAGGAGGATATATAGCCTCTTTAGAAAAAACCAGCTGGATGTTGAATGCATGGAGTAAAAGTACAGTAGAACAATTGAAAGAAGATATTGTACTATCGTAAACAAAATAAAAAGAAACTGTAATTAACAATAAAAATAACAAAAACGATTAACCTTCATGAATTTTAGTGATACTATAGCCAAATTAAAAGAATCTGTTCAATTATACTGGAATGAGTTTATAAACCAAATTCCACAAATAATTATAGCTATCCTCATAGTGGCTATAGGGGTTATTACTGCTAATTTTATATCGAATTTTTTTAGAAAAACAATTTCTAAAAAAACAAATGATCCTTTGATGACTAATTTTTTAGCCAAAACAATTAAAATTAGTTTTAGTGTTTTAGTAATTATGGTTGCTTTAAAAATAGCAGGTTTAGGAGGTATTGCAGCTGGATTGTTAACTGCTGCAGGAGCCTCAGCTATAATTTTTGGATTCGCTTTTAAAGATGTGGGAGAAAACTTTATCTCAGGAGTAATCTTATCGTTTAACCGTCCTTTCGATGTTAATGATACAGTAATGATTGGAGATATTTTTGGAAAAGTAAAGATGATGGAGTTCAGGTTTACCAAATTAAAAACATTCGATGGAAGAGATGTTTACATTCCCAATAGTGATATTGTAAAGAAAGCGGTATACAATTATACTGAAGACGGTTTTTACCGTTTAGACTTTGTGGTGGGGATTGATTATGATGATGATATAGATACAGCAAAAGAAGTAATCATAAACGCCGTAATTAATACATCGGGAGTTATTGATACAGATGAACACCAGTGTTTTGTTACGGTAGACGGATTAGGAGTAAGTACCGTAAATTTAAAAGTTATTTTTTGGACCAAAACTAAAGAATACAAACGAGGTGCATTGGAAGTTAAAAGTGATGTAATTAAAAACGTAAAAAATGTGATAATAAAAAACGGGTTAAACATGCCTGCAGACATTACAGAGATAAAACTATATGGTTCACAAGACAGCATTCCAATTACAGTAACAAAATAAAAAAAAAGCAACCCATTGGGTTGCTTTTTTATGAATTATAATAACTAAGGCTCTCTTTAATTAAATCATCAGAAGCTTTGCTGTTTATTTTAAAATCTTCATAATCGTTGAGAAGAACAAAGTTAATTTCACCACCAATGTTCTTTTTATCATGTTTCATTAACTCAAGAATAGGCTGAAAATCTTCTTTTAACAAAGTTACTTTACCGTATATTTTAATAATAGCATCTTTTATTTCAGCAACGTTATCTTTTGGAAAATCTAATACTTTTGATGATAAATAGGCCTCACAAACCATTCCAATAGCAATAGCTTCACCATGCGTTAAGGCTTCTTTTTTGGGCTGTTCTAAAAAATAAGACTCTACACCATGTCCAATAGTATGTCCCCAGTTTAAAACCTTACGAACACCTTGTTCTTTAGGATCCTCTAAAACAACTTCATTCTTAATTTCTATTGAACGGTGAATCAAGTCAACAATATTAAGGTTGTCATTATCTTTAATTTTAGTAAACAATCGAATATCATGAGTCATTCCATACTTAATAATTTCTGCTGTACCAGAACGAATTTCTCTAGGAGTTACGGTGTGTAGGTATTCAGGATCAATAATAATTAACTCTGGATTAGCAAATACACCAATCTGGTTTTTTAAAACGCCTAAATCAACCCCAGTTTTACCTCCTACAGAAGCATCTACCATACTTAATAGGGTAGTGGGTATATTTACAAAATCAATTCCACGTTTAAATGTAGAAGCAACAAAGCCACCTAAATCGGTAATAACTCCACCTCCTAAAGTAATTAGTAAGCTCTTTCTATCAGCCCCTAATTCTGTCATTGCATTCCAAACCCCCATACAGGTTTCCATATTCTTATAAACCTCACCAGCATCAATTTGAATAATTTCAATAGGTTTATCTGTAGCAAATAACTGTACAAATCTAGGATAACAACAATCTAAAGTATTGTCATCTACTAAAATAAAAACTGAAGAATAGTTTTTTTTAGAAATTAAAGAAGTTAATTCATTATAGCCTTTTTCTTCAAAATGAATAGGGTATGTAGCTGCGTTAATTGTGGTCATAATAACAAAAAAATATAAGGCGAAATTAAATAGAAAAAATTAAAATATATCAGTCTACTCAATTATATTTGTCTCAATAAATAAAGATATAATATAACCTCGATAATGAGACTTTTTGACAATACAGAAACTGCTTTTAAATTAAAATCTGACTCAGAGTTAGAACGTGCATATTTTTTGTTTAAAATGATTCAGAGCCAACCTATGGTTCGCATAGGAACTGCGGTAACAAACTTTGCTTTAAAAGCACATTTACCAGTGGAAGGGTTAATTCGCTCAACAGTTTTTGATCATTTTTGTGGAGGAGTAAGTGAAGACGATTGCTTACCTAATATCGAAAAAATGTACGAGCAAGGTAAAGTACATAGTATTTTAGATTATTCAGTAGAAGGGAAAGAAGATGAAGCACAGTTTGATGATGCTTTAAAAATGACATTAAAAACAATTGATTTTGCTGAAGAAAAAGAATCTATCCCGTACGCAGTTTTTAAACCCACTGGTTTTGGACGTTTTGCGCTATATCAAAAATTAACTGAAGGAAAAGAGTTAACTTCAGAAGAAAAAGTAGAATGGAATAGAGTTGTAGAGCGTTTTCATACGGTGTGTAAAGCAGCAAAAACAAAAGATGTTCCGTTGCTAATTGATGCAGAAGAAAGCTGGATGCAGGATGCTGCTGATGATTTAATTGAAGAGCTAATGGAAATTTATAACCAAGAAAAAGCCATTGTATTCAATACGCTACAAATGTATCGTCATGATCGTATGGAATATTTGCGAAATTTACATCAAAGAGCCCACCAAAAAGGATATCATATCGGAATGAAAGTGGTTCGTGGAGCTTATATGGAGAAAGAACGTGAAAGAGCCAAAGAAAATGGTTATGAATCTCCTATTTGTGTTGATAAACAAGCAACTGATGATAATTATAACGAAGCAGTTCGTTATATGATGGATCATAAGAATATGGCAATTTTTGCAGGAACCCATAATGAAGATAGTTCATATTTGTTGATGGATTTAGCAAAAGAACATAATATTGCGGCTAATGATAAACGTATGTGGTTTGGTCAATTATATGGAATGAGCGACCATATCAGTTTTAATTTAGCAAAAGAAGGATATAATGTAGCAAAATATGTTCCATTTGGTCCTGTTCGTGATGTGATGCCATATTTAATTCGTAGAGCAGAAGAAAATACTTCAGTAGCCGGACAAACATCGAGAGAGTTGAACTTACTTAAAACAGAAAAAGCACGTAGAAAGCTTTAATGAATACAGTTGATGAAATAAAAGAAGCTATCTATAAAAATAAAAAAAGATTAGCTAAAGAGCTTCAAGAAAGTAGGGAGCTTGTCTTTCTTGTGAAAAAATCACTAACCACTTCATTGACAGACGAAGAAAAGGCAAAAGTAAAAGAACAAACTATTGATATTTGTAAAGCAATTCCTGCTTTTACTGTGTTTATGCTTCCTGGAGGCGCTTTGCTTTTGCCTTTACTTATAAAATTAATACCTGATATTTTACCAAGTGCTTTTAGAGCTGATGATGAGGAACTGGAAGAAACTAAACCTGAATAGGTTTAATAAATTACGTTTTTTTATCCAAATTAAGATAGAAAACCAAGACTTCAAAAGTTTTTAAAGCAAGAGAAAACTAGATAAAATGAAGTTTTTATAATGCTTTAAATAAAACATTACGATTTCATAAATAAAATTTCGTAATTCGTATACAATAAAACACTACTTTTGCAGCTTCAAAATAAGCACGAATGCAATCAATAAGAAATATTGCTATTATAGCACACGTTGACCACGGAAAGACAACCTTGGTAGACAAAATTATAGATCAAGCTAAAATTTTAGATGAGCGTAAAGAACGTACTGATTTATTATTAGATAACAACGACTTAGAGCGTGAACGTGGTATTACCATTTTATCTAAAAACGTATCAGTAAACTATAAAGGCGTTAAAATTAACGTAATTGATACTCCTGGTCACGCCGACTTTGGTGGAGAAGTAGAGCGTGTATTAAAAATGGCTGATGGTGTTTTATTATTGGTTGATGCTTTTGAAGGGCCAATGCCACAAACACGTTTTGTACTAGGAAAAGCAATTGAATTAGGATTAACTCCTATCGTAGTGGTAAATAAAGTAGACAAAGAAAATTGTACGCCAGATTTAGTACACGAAAAAGTATTTGATTTAATGTTTGCCCTAGAAGCAAATGAAAATCAATTAGACTTTACTACGATTTACGGTTCGGCTAAAAATGGATGGATGAGTACCGATTGGCAAGAACCAAAAGAAGACATCATCGATTTATTAGATGCTGTTATCGAAACTATTCCTGAAGCACCATATCGTGAAGGGTCTCCTCAAATGCAAATTACGTCGTTAGATTATTCCTCATTTAAAGGAAGAATAGCTATTGGTCGTGTATACCGTGGAGATTTAGAGAAAAACAAAGACTATATGCTTTGTAAAGCTGACGGAAGCACTAAAAAAGTTCGTATTAAAGAGTTACACGTTTTTGAAGGAATGGGGAAAGCTGAGGCAGATAAAGTGCGTAGCGGAGATATTTGTGCTGTAACTGGCTTAGATGATTTTGAAATTGGTGATACTATTGCCGATGTAGATACCCCAGAAGCATTGCCAAGAATTGAAGTAGATCAACCTACCATGAGTATGTTATTTACCATTAATAACTCTCCGTTCTTTGGGAAAGAAGGTAAGTTTGTAACTTCTCGTCACTTACGTGATCGTTTATTTAAGGAAATGGAGAAAAACTTAGCTTTGCGTGTTGATGAAACTGATACAGAAGACAAATTTAATGTATTCGGACGTGGAGTATTACACTTATCGGTGTTAATTGAAACGATGCGTCGTGAAGGCTATGAATTACAAGTAGGTCGTCCTCAAGTAATTTTAAAAGACATTGATGGAGTTAAAAGCGAGCCATACGAAACATTGTCAATAGATGTTCCAGAAGATGTAGCTTCTAAAGCAATTAACTTAGTTTCTTTGCGTAAAGGAGATTTATTAGTAATGGAACCAAAAGGCGATTTACAGCACTTAGAATTTACCATCCCATCAAGAGGATTAATTGGGTTACGTAATAAAATATTAACAGCAACAGCGGGTCAAGCCATTATAAACCATCGATTTAGTGAATATGGACCTTATAAAGGAGAATTTGCAGAAGAGTTAAAAGGAGCTATTGTTTCTTCTGAAACAGGAAAAGCTACTGCTTATGCAATTGACCGTTTACAAGATAGAGGACGTTTCTTTATCGATCCTAACCAAGAAATTTACAAAGGTCAGGTTGTAGGTGAAAATGCCAAGGCAGATGATATGGCAGTAAACTTAATTAAAGGAAAGAAGTTAACAAACGTACGTGCTTCAGGTTCTGATGATGGTGTAAAAATTGCTCCAAAAATTGACTTCTCTTTAGAAGAATGTATGGAATATATTAGACCAGATGAGTATTTAGAAGTTACTCCAGAAAGTTTACGTATGCGTAAAATTAACTTCGTAAAATAATACAAAGCTGCTTTTAGCATAAAGACTAAACCACTTGAATTTCAGGTGGTTTTATTTTTTATTAAAAATAACTTGCATAATTAAAAATAAAATGCAAATCTTTGTAGGAACAAAATAACAGACATGAGTTTTATTCAATTACATCATCATCATTTTCATACTTGCACTCAGGCGAGCTGAAAATGTATTGAATAAAGTCAAGATATATTTTAAACCCGTTTGAGTAAATCAAACGGGTTTTTTATTTCTAAGGCGCCAGAAATAAGTTGCTCAAAACGATTTACTCAAACCCATTCAAAACTAGAAATGAGTAAATTAAAAATAGCCATACAAAAATCAGGAAGACTCAACCAAGAGTCGCTACAAATTCTTAAAGACTGTGGAATCGCTATCGATAATGGTAAAGATCAACTAAAAGCCTCAGCCAGTAATTTTCCCATAGAGGTTTTCTACTTAAGAAATGGAGACATTCCACAATATTTAAAAGATGGAGTAGTAGACATAGCCATTATTGGAGAGAATTTACTAATAGAAAAAGGAGAAGGAATTCAATTTATAGAAAAACTAGGTTTTTCGAAATGTAAAGTATCCTTGGCAATTCCTAAGAATGAAGAATATACGGGAATAAACTACTTTCAGAATAAAAAAATAGCCACTTCATATCCTAATACCGTTTTAAAGTATTTACAAGAAAATAATATTCCAGCACAATTGCATATTATTAATGGTTCTGTTGAAATAGCTCCTAATATTGGATTAGCCGATGGTATTTGTGATATTGTTTCTAGTGGTTCAACATTATTCAAAAATAATTTGAAGGAAGTAGAAGTTTTATTAAAGTCGGAAGCTGTGTTAGCGGTTTCACCCCAAATAAAAGAACAACAACAAGCAATTCTCAATAAATTACAATTTAGAATTCAATCAGTACTAAAAGCCAGACAATCAAGATATGTGTTGTTAAACGCACCGAATGAGAAGCTTGAAAAAATCATCGATATTTTACCAGGAATGCGTAGTCCAACTGTATTACCATTAGCTGAGGAAGGATGGAGTTCTGTACACTCTGTATTGAATAAAAATCAGTTTTGGGAAATTATAGATGAGTTAAAAAGTAATGGAGCAGAAGGGATTTTAGTTTGCCCAATAGAAAAAATGGTTGTTTAATCGTAGGTCGATGGCCAAGGATTTAATTTCTTGTATCTGTGCTAAACAAAGTAAAGGCACGACAGTTAAAAACAAAAGAAAGAAACAGATGAAAATTATAAAAAACCCAGTAAGACAAACTTGGAATTCACTTTGTAAAAGAGCTACTTTAAGCGAAAACAGTTTGCAGGAAACAGTACAAACAATATTAAATGATGTAAAGCTTAATAAAGACAAAGCGTTAAAAAAATACACACAATTATTTGATGGAGTGTCGTTAACCGAGTTACAAGTTTCTAGAGAAGAGTTAGAAGAAGCACAAAACTTAGTATCAGAAGAATTAAAATTAGCGATACAATTAGCAAAAAAAAATATTGAAACATTTCACAACTCTCAAAAAGAAGTACCTAAAAAGATAACGACAACAAACGGGGTTACTTGTTGGAGAAAAAACGTAGCCATAGAAAAGGTAGGTTTGTATATTCCAGGAGGTACGGCTCCCCTGTTTTCAACTATTTTAATGTTGGGAGTCCCTGCAAAAATAGCGGGCTGTAAAGAAATAGTACTGTGTACTCCAACGAATAAAGAAGGTAAGATTAATGCAGCTATTTTATACACTGCTTCTTTGGTAGGAGTAACTAAAATTTTTAAAGTAGGAGGTGCTCAGGCTATAGGAGCCATGGCGTATGGAACAGAAACTATTCCGAATGTGTATAAAATTTTAGGGCCGGGAAATCAATTTGTTACGAAGGCCAAAGAATTAGTGCAACAACAAGGAGTAGCTATCGACATGCCAGCGGGTCCAAGTGAAGTGTTGGTCATCGCTGATGAAACTAGTAATCCTGTATTTGTGGCAGCTGACTTGTTATCACAAGCTGAGCACGGAGCAGACAGTCAATCAGTATTGGTAACTACTAACGAAGAAGTCGCTAAAAATGTGGAAGTAGAGTTAAAGAAACAGTTAGAAGACTTACCTAGGAAAGAAGTTGCTAAAAAAGCAATAGAAAATAGTTTTACAGTGGTTTTTAATTCTAAAGAAGAATGTATAGACTTTAGTAACGAGTATGCACCAGAACACTTAATTATAGCTTCAAAAGAGATTGAGGCATATATTGACGGAATCGTAAATGCAGGGTCAGTATTTTTAGGGAATTACAGTTGTGAAAGTGCTGGTGATTATGCTAGTGGAACCAATCACACATTACCTACCAATGGGTATGCAAAAAACTACAGTGGTGTTTCGTTAGATAGTTTTGTAAAGAAAATAACCTTTCAAGAAGTCACTAAAGAAGGAATTGAAAATTTAGGGAAAGCTATAGAGTTGATGGCGGAAGCAGAAGGCTTACAAGCACACAAAAATGCAATAACAGTTAGATTAAAAGAGCTTAACAATGTTTAATTTAGAAAAAATAGTACGACCTAATATTCAACAGCTAAAAGCCTATTCTTCTGCTAGAGATGAATTCAAAGGAGAGGCAGAAGTGTATTTAGACGCGAATGAAAATCCATTTGGAAGCTTAAATCGCTATCCAGACCCACAACAAACAGCTATTAAAAAACGATTGTCTGAAATTAAAGGTGTAAATGAGAATCAAATCTTTATAGGAAATGGAAGTGATGAAGTAATCGATTTGGCTTTTCGAATATTTTGTAAGCCAGGGAAAGACAAAGCATTAACTTTTACACCATCTTATGGAATGTACAATGTTTCTGCGACCATTAACGATGTATCGTTAATAGAGTTACCGTTAACAGAAGATTTTCAGATCGATATAAACAGCCTAGAAACATATTTAGCTGATGAAAGCTTAAAGTTAATCTTCATTTGTTCACCTAACAATCCTACTGGAAATTGTTTTACCAAAGAAACAATTGAGTTTATTCTACGTAACTTCAAGGGAATTGTAATTATTGATGAAGCTTATATTGATTTTAGCACTAAAACATCTTTTATAAATCAATTAAAAAACTATCCCAATTTAATTGTAAGCCAAACGTTTAGTAAGGCTTGGGCTTTGGCTGGTGTAAGAGTAGGAGTCGCCTATGCAAATTCTACCATTATAAATTTATACAACAAAGTAAAGCCCCCCTATAATGTAAGTGCCTTAAACCAAAAAGCAGTTTTAGAGAAGCTGGATAATATAGCGCAGTTTGAAATAGAGAAAAACATCATTCTCAATGAAAAAGAAAAATTAGAAAAGGAGTTACAAGAAATTGAATTCATTAAAAAAGTATATCCTTCAGAAGCTAATTTTATTTTAATAGAGGTAACCAATGCTACTGAATTGTATAATCAATTAGTCGCTCAAAAAATTATTACGAGAAACAGGAATGGTTTGGTACATAATTGCATACGAGTTACTATAGGAAGCGAAAAAGAAAATAAACAATTCATAAAGGCATTAGAAAAATTGAGTGTTACACCAAATAAAGTTAACAAAGGAACTTTAAACTTTAAAAGACAATGAAAAAAATACTATTTATAGATAGAGATGGTACCTTAATCAAAGAACCAGCAGATGAACAAACAGATTCATTTGAAAAACTACAATTCTATCCAAAAGTTTTTCAAGGGTTGAGTAAGATTGCTAAACTCGATTTTGAACTAGTGTTGGTAACAAATCAAGACGGATTAGGAACAGAGGTATATCCAGAAAATACCTTTTGGTCTGTACACAACTTTGTGATGAATACCTTGAAAGAAGAAGGTATTGTGTTTTCAGAAGAAATTATTGATAGAACCTTTGCGAAAGACAATCAACCTACCAGAAAACCCAATACAGGTTTACTCTCCAAATTCTTTTCTGAAGAATATGATTTGAAAAATTCTTTTGTTATAGGAGACCGTTTAACGGACGTAGAATTGGCTAAAAATTTAGGAAGCAAAGCAATTTACATCAATGATGAAACGAATTTAGGAACTGATGAAATTACTGTAAAAAGAGAGGAACTAGATGATTTTATAGCTTTAGAAAGTAACGATTGGAACACGATTTATGAATTTTTAAAGTTAGAAGACCGATCTGCTTTTATAGAGAGAAATACCAATGAAACTCAAATAAAAATAGGAGTAAATTTAGATGGAACAGGAAAAAGTGACATTGATACTGGCATAGCCTTTTTTGATCATATGTTAGACCAAATAGCACGTCACGGTCAAATGGATTTGACTATTCAAGTAACAGGAGACTTAGAAGTAGACGAGCATCACACCATTGAAGATACTGCGATTGCTTTAGGAGAAGTGTTTTACAAAGCATTAGGAAATAAACTAGGGGTTGAACGTTACGGTTTCTGCTTACCTATGGATGATTGCTTAGCACAAGTAGCCATTGATTTTGGTGGAAGAAATTGGTTGGTGTGGGAAGCAGATTTTAAACGAGAAATGATAGGTAAAATGCCTACAGAAATGTTTTATCACTTCTTTAAGTCGTTTACAGATGGCGCAAAATGTAATTTGAATATCAAAGCAGAAGGAACGAACGAGCACCATAAAATAGAAGCCATTTTCAAAGCTTTTGCCAAAGCTATAAAAGTAGCAGTAAAAAGAGAGGCTGATAAAATGATTTTACCATCAACCAAAGGAGTTCTGTAATCAATTACGAATTAAAAATTATGAATTACTCAATAGTATGAGAAAATAATTTGTAATTAAAAATTCATCATTTATAATTAAAATATGATAGCGATTGTAAAATACAATGCAGGAAATATCCGGTCGGTACAAAATGCGTTAACACGTTTAGGATACGAAAGTGTTATTACCGATAACCCAACAGAAATAAAAGCAGCAGATAAAGTAATATTTCCTGGGGTTGGAGAAGCAAGCTCAGCCATGCGATATTTAAAAGAACGAAAACTAGACGAGCTACTTGTTTCTTTACAACAACCTGTACTGGGAATTTGTTTAGGCTTGCAATTAATGTGTACCTCTTCTGAAGAAGGAAATACGAAATGCTTGGGGATTTTTGAAGCACAAGCAAAGCAATTTCCACCCAAAGAAAAAGTTCCTCATATGGGATGGAATAATTTTTCAGAATTAAAATCGGCTGAAATACTAAAAAACATAACTCTAAATAACGATGTATACTACGTTCATGGGTATTATGCAGAAGTGTGTAAAAACACCTTAGCTATCTGTAATTATATTCTTCCGTTTAGTTCCATTATGCAGCGGGATAATTTTTACGCAATGCAGTTTCATCCAGAGAAATCAGCAAATGTTGGAGAGGAATTATTGAAAAATTTTTTAACATTATAAAAGAGATTAAAATGAGAATTATCCCTGCGATAGATATAATAGAAGGAAAATGTGTTCGGCTAACTAAAGGCGATTACAACACCAAAAAAATATACAATGAGAACCCATTAGAAGTTGCTAAAGAATTTGAAACTAACGGAATAGAATATTTACACGTTGTTGATTTAGATGGAGCCAAATCTAATCGGATTATAAATCACAAGGTTTTAACACAAATCGCAACAAAAACGAACTTAAAAGTTGATTTTGGCGGCGGATTAAAGTCTAATGAAGACGCCCGTATCGCATTTGAAAGCGGAGCAAACCAGATAACAGGAGGGAGCATAGCAGTTAAAGACCCAGAAACTTTTATTAAATGGTTCACTACCTATGGAAAAGATAAAATTATCTTGGGAGCCGATTGTAAAAACAGAAAAATAGCTACCAATGGGTGGTTACAAACAGTTGAAATTGATGTTGTTGATTTTATTAGTACATATCAAGAAATTGGCATCACTAATACCATCTGTACCGATGTGGCTAAAGACGGGATGTTACAAGGAGCTTCTTTAGATTTATATTTAGAAATTTTAAGCAAAACTTCTGTCAATTTAATAGCGAGTGGCGGTGTAGCCAATATAAATGACTTATACCGATTGAAAGAAATTGGCTGTGAAGGAGCTATTGTAGGTAAAGCTATTTACGAAGGAAACATTAGTCTAAAAGAATTGCAAAAATTTATAAACTAGAACATGCTAAAGAAACGAATTATTCCTTGTTTGGATATTAAAAACGGACGAACTGTAAAAGGGGTCAATTTTATAGCTATTAAAGATGCTGGAGATCCCGTTGAGCTGGCAAAACAATATGTACAACAAGGAGCAGATGAATTAGTTTTTCTAGATATTACAGCAACACTAGAAAATAGAAAAACCTTAGTTACATTGGTAAAAACAATCGCTCAAGAAATTAATATTCCTTTTACTGTTGGTGGTGGTATTAGTACTGTTGAAGATGCAGTAGCCTTAATACAAGCAGGAGCCGATAAAGTAAGTATCAATTCTTCCGCAGTAAAAAATCCACAATTGATTACCGATTTAAAAAATCGATTTGGAAGTCAGTTTGTTGTGGTTGCCATTGATACTAAAAATGTAAACGGAGAGTGGAAAGTGTTTACAAAAGGAGGCACTTTTGAAACTGAGTTCGAAACGGTAAGTTGGGCTAGAGAAGTAGAAAAATTAGGAGCAGGCGAAATTTTATTAACCTCTATGAATAGTGATGGAACCAAAAGCGGATTTGATATTGATGTAACCAAAGTAGTGAGTTCTTCTGTAAATATTCCTGTAATTGCGTCAGGTGGAGCAGGAACAGTAGAACACTTTACAGAAGTTTTTACAAAAACTCAAGCTAGTGCTGGGTTAGCAGCGAGTATTTTTCACTTTGGAGAGATACCAGTACCCATACTAAAAAGCGAATTAAAAAAACAAAACATTCCCATACGATGAATATAGATTTTACAAAAGGAAACGGACTAGTTCCAGTCGTAATTCAAAACAACACTACTATGCAAGTGTTGATGTTAGGTTATATGAATGAAGAAGCCTTTCAAAAAACACAAGAGGAAGGCAAGGTTACTTTTTATAGCCGAACCAAAAAAAGGCTGTGGACAAAAGGTGAAGAATCAGGAAATTTTTTGTGGGTAGAAGGTATTCAGGTAGATTGTGATAATGATACGTTATTGATAAAAGTTAGCCCTGCTGGACCAACCTGCCACAAAGGAACTACTTCTTGTTTTGCTGAAGAGACTTCGAAAGGTTTTTTATATTCCTTAGAAAGTATTATTTCTGATAGAATAGATAATGATGTCGAAACATCGTATACAAATAAGCTTTACAAGAGAGGGATTAATAAAGTAGCTCAAAAAGTTGGAGAGGAAGCTGTTGAAGTAGTTATTGAAGCGAAAGATAACAACGATGAATTATTCAAAAATGAAGCAGCCGATTTGTTATATCACTATTTAATTTTACTAAAAGCCAAAGGGATTAATTTAACGGATATTGAAGAGACTTTACAAAGTAGAGTAAAATAAAGGTAGTATTTTTGCACTATGAAAGAAGCCTTACATCAATTATTTATCGAGTTTCAAAACAGCATACAAAAAAACGATTTTGTAAAGCTAACGCTCAGTAAACCTATTCGGAAAAGTGATGACTTATCGAATGTATATGTTCGTCAAATTACACTAAGAGGAGAAACACATTTTCAGTTTTTATACCGATATACAACAAACGATCAAACAAAAAACTATTCGTTTGAAGAGTGTATAGAAGAATTAACTCATTTACTTTCAGTGAAATTTAGGGCAGCAAGCTTGTTTACGTTGACAAATGATTTATTGGTGTTTGTTTCTAAAAAGAAAAAAGTAAGTTATAAAACTACACAGCCTAGTTTTAAGAACAAATTACCTGAAACTCATGATAAGCCTAAGGAGAAAAGAGCTAAAAATAGTGATTACTTATGTTTTTTAGGAATAACATCTAAAGAAGGAAAAGTAATTCCTAAAATGGCCGATAAATACCGTCAAATTAACAAGTATCTTGAAATAATAGAAACTCAAATACAATCGGTAAAACTACCTAAGCATATCCATATTGTTGATATGGGATCGGGAAAAGGATATTTAACTTTTGCGTTGTATGACTATTTGGTTAATCAAAAGGGGTATGAAGTAAGCATAACAGGGATTGAATTACGAGAAAATTTAGTTGATTATTGTAATGATATAGCAAAGAAATGTGGATTTAAAGGACTGCTTTTTGTAGCCCAACCAATTCAGGATTATGATCGTCATAAAATAGATATTTTAATTGCTTTACATGCTTGTGATACTGCTACCGATGATGCTATATATAAAGGCTTGGTGTCAAAAGCGGAGTTAATTATTTGTGCTCCGTGTTGCCATAAGCAAATTCGTCAACAAGTTAAAGGAAAAGAGCAGGAGAGTCCGTTGTTAAAATACGGTATTTTTAAAGAACGACAGTTTGAAATGGTGACCGATACCATACGTGCTTTAATTTTAGAAAAAAATAATTACAGTACGAAGGTTTTTGAGTTTATTAGTAACGAACATACACGTAAAAATGTAATGTTAATTGGTGCCAAGTCGTCTAAAAAAGTAGATAAGAAACGTATTGAAACTAAAATTTTAGACTTAAAAGAAGCTTACCAAATAGAGCAACACTATTTAGAGAGCTTGCTATAATATTTTGTAATGAGCACCTCTGTTAGTAATGTATTTAAAGATTTTCAGCTAGAAAAGGATGAGTTAAAAGTAGTTGAGCGTATTTTTTCAGAAGTATCCTATACAAAAGGAGAAGTCATTTTGCACACCAATGAAAAAGTATATTACCAATACTATGTAGTAAAAGGTTGTGTACGAACATTTTTTATGGATGCTAAAGGAAAAGAGCACACCATACAGTTTGCTATTCACGATTGGTGGATAAGTGATTATATAGGATATTTTTCAGAATCAACCTCTGTACTTACCATTGAGTGCATTACAGAGGCTACTGTATTAAAAGTAGCTAAGAGTGATTTAGATGATATTTATGAAAAAGTACCTAAAATAGCGCATTTTTTTAGAAGAAAGTTAGAACGTTCAACGGTACGATTTCAAAAGAGGATTTTGAATAACTTGGTGTTATCAGCCAAAGAACGGTACCACTTGTTTTTACAAACTTATCCAAATATAGAGCAGCAAATTAAAAATTATCATTTAGCATCCTACTTAGGTATAACCACCGAAAGTTTAAGCAGAATACGAAAAGAAATTCCTTAGTTTCTTTATTACCATAGATCAATTTTTTTTCAATTTTCATATGCTAATTTTGAGCTAACTTAAAAAATAGAGATATATGAAAAAAGTAGTATTTGTTCTTACCAGTCACGATGAACTAGGAAGTACAGGAGAAAAAACAGGGTTTTGGATTGAAGAATTTGCGGCACCTTATTATTTACTAAAAGATAAAGGAGTAGAAGTAACTTTAGCCTCTCCAAAAGGAGGTCAGCCACCAATTGATCCAAAAAGTAATGAGCCAGATTTTCAAACACCTGCTACACTTCGTTTTAATAAAGATGAAGAACTTCAAGCTGTATTGGCAAATACAATGAAGTTGAACGAAGTTAACGAGGTTGATTACGATGCAATTTTTTATCCTGGAGGACACGGTCCTTTATGGGATTTAGCTGAGAATAAAGATTCTGTGACTTTAATAGAAGCTTTTTATGCTAATAGTAAGCCAGTAGGAGCTGTTTGCCATGCACCTATTGTATTAAAAGAGGCAAAAGTAAACGGAGAACCTTTAGTAAAAAATAAGAAGGTAACAGGTTTTTCTAATACAGAAGAAGAGGCAGTGCAGTTAACTTCAATTGTACCATTTTTAGTGGAAGATGAACTGAAAAATAACGGAGGAATTTATAGCAAAGCAGCAGATTGGCAAGAATATGTAATTGAAGATGGAAATTTAATTACGGGACAAAACCCAGCGTCATCAGCATTAGTTGCAGAAAAATTATTTGCTAAATTATAGTTGCCTAACAATAGGCGCTCAAGGAAAAAATCGCTTACAAATATTGATAAGCGATTTTTTCTTTTTCAAGAATAAATAAAAAGGTTTTATTGTATTTTTAACTCCTTTCAAAACAAATAAAATGAAAGAATCTAAACCACTAATAATAGCTGCTTTTATTGCTATTTATGTTATTTGGGGATCTACCTATTTACTAAATAAAATTGTTGTAACTGAAGTTTCTCCATTATTATTAGCTGCTATCCGTTTTTCTATATCAGGAGTATTAATTATGTTAATTGCTAAGTTTTTAAAAGTGCCAACTAAAGTAACCAAAAAGCAACTTTTAAACTCAGGAATAGCAGGTTTTCTCTTTTTAGTGTATGGTAATGGAATGTTTGTTTGGGCTTTAAAGTTTGTCGATAGCGGTTTCGGGGCTTTATTGGCAGCAACACAACCCTTGTTTGTTTTGTTATTACTACGCTTAATAGATGGGAAAAAGATGCAACGTCAATCTATTATAGGGGTAGTTTTAGGAATTATAGGAATGTATTTATTAGTAAGTCAAAATGAAATAGCAACTTCAAAAGATATGCTGATAGGAGTTTTTATGATCTTTTCTTGTGTCTTAAGTTGGAGTTACGGTAGTGTATTTGTGGCAAAAGCAACACTTCCTAAAAATTTCTTTGTTAGCACAGGCTATCAAATGCTTTTTGCAGGTGGATTACTTTTTATTGCCTCGCTGGTAGTAAAAGAAACGTGGATCTCTCCTTTAAATTGGTCTTTTAAAGCACAAGGAGCTATGTTTTTGTTAATTGTTTTCGGAAGTATTGTGGCGTTTACTTCTTTTAATTATTTATTAAAAATTGTTCCAACAGAGAAGGTGTCAACATCAGCATATGTAAATCCTGTGGTAGCTTTATTTTTAGGATGGTATTTTTTAGATGAAACCTTAACAATACAATCTGTTATTGCCTCAATTGTATTGTTGTCAGGAGTTTATTTTATTACATCAAGAAAGCGAATATCAAAATTGAAAGTAACTTCTAAACCCCAAAAAGTATAAACAGTTTAACTTTGTACACTTAGCGAAGAGCTTGTTTTTAAATACTTTAAAAATGGAAGATTTTAGTGTTGGCTTTGTAATTTTACTTCTTTTATTAATGCTAAGGTAACTTCATAAATAGGCTGTTGTATCATCTTACTTTTTAACCAAGCATAGAAACTCATCACAAAAATATCTTCTTGTTTCGCTCCAACAAAAACAAATGAGTTTTCAACCAAGTAGAAAAAGTCAGGAGTGGTTACGGTGTCTGGATTTTTATAATAGTGCTCTACTAATTTTAAAAATGTGATGACTCTTTTTTGATTGATCTCTAATAAAAAGGGAATATACTTTCGTTTAAAACTTAGTAACCTAGATTCAAATAAATCTATGTTTTGTAATTCTAAATGCAATAGAATTTCAATTAAATTCTTTTTTACAGTCCATTCAATTCCAACTTTATCTATATACCACTGATCTGAATGATAAAAGGTATGGTGCAATTGCAACGCTTTCTTAAACTCATTACTTTGAAAATAAAAAGTAATGAGACTTAATTTTATTTCTAGCACCGTTTTTATATCAGAATGCTTTTTTTTCAAAACAGTTTCTAATAGCCTCGTTGCCGTGTCTTGATGGTTCGTGTAATTATAATTTAACGCCAATAAAAGCGTGTAATTCAAATAAAAACTAGTAAAATACTTTTTTTTATTCTGTAGCATATAAGTATGCATGCTATTTAAGTACTCCACAGATTCTTTGAATTTTTTGTTTCTAAAAAATGTATTGGCTATTAAATACAAAACTCTAATATGATAAAAAACCTGTTTTTCTTTGCCTTTTTTTTTATTTAAAATGTGATAAGTTTCAGTTAAAAAGATTTCCGTTTTTAAGTAATCATTATGAATAAAGGCAGAAATATTGATTATACTAATTAATTGATATAGAGATTTAAAAGATACGTCTTGTTGTATATTAATTTGATGCTCTTTAAAAAGAGCATCAATCAACGATTGAAAATTCAAACCCTGTTTATATGAATTTACTTTTAGTGTGTCTCTAACTTTTGCACATACAATATTTAATTCTTCTTCTAAGAAAAGATTTCTTTGGTTTTCTTTAAAAGAGAGAATCGTTTCATTTAAATTAATACGAGAATTGGTATGTGCATACTGAATTTTAGTGTGGTATATTTCATTTAAAATAGGGAATAGTTGCTGCTCTTTTGCAATAACTTCTGCTTTGTCTAAAATTTTATAAGCAGCCTTGTAGTTTTTATGAAATAAAAAATCTCTAGCAGCTAAAATATATTTAATCAAAAGCATGTCTATTGAATTTTCACCTTGAATTCTATTATTGGCTACAAAATCAATTAATGATTCATACAAGCGTTGTTTAAGGGTATAAAAGGCTTCTCTTTTTTGTGCCCCATACAATTCTTTACAAATGTGCTGTGTGGAAGTTTTTCCCTTTTGAGCTAGTTTAAACAATTGAATATTTTTCGTGTCTGTCCTTTTGTTTCTCTTTTCTAAAAAGACGATAAAACGTTGTTGTTCTTTTAAAGAAAAAGAAGAAATAACATGGTATAATTCTTTCATTTAATCGTTATCTATCTTGCTTATTTTATTAGTAAATATAGTATTTTATTGTTTTTATGTTTAGATTATATCGTTAGGTTTTAATTAAAAATGTTTTTAGTAATGATGCAGGATGATGCATTTTTGAGGTATAATTAAAAACCAAAAGTTATGAACAATCAATCAGCTTGGTCATCAGATCAAAATAAGAAAACAAAAAAAGAAAATAAGAAGCTCTTAAAAGCATACAATCAGAAACCTACTTCGGCGTACATTGGAGCTTCGTGGGTAGCTTTATTCATAGGAATTTCTTCTTATTGTATTGGTTTATGGAATGTAGAAATGGAGCTTAATGAGAAAGGGTATTATTTTACAGTGTTACTTTTTGCTTTATTTTCGGTAATATCTGTACAAAAATCAGTAAGAGACAGATTAGAAGGAATTAAAGTAACGGAAATTTACTACAGTATTAGTTGGTTTACAACCATTGCTTCTATCATTTTATTAATAGTAGGGTTGTGGAATGCCAACTTATTATTAAGTGAAAAAGGGTTTTATGCGATGTCTTTTGTGTTAAGCATTTACGCAGCAATTTCTGTGCAAAAAAACACCAGAGATATAGAGTGTATAGAAAAAAGAGAGGAGAAAGAAGAGATTTAATATCCTCAACTTTTACAGCAAAGTAAAACACTTAGGAAACTATTTTCTAAGTGTTTTTTATTCTTAACAAGAACTATATTCCATTCCCTGATAAGTTAATTACCAATTCCCCCATCTCGTGCCTTATTATAATGATTCCTTTTCTTGTACCTAATTGAGTAGGAGTAAAAATAACGTTAAAATAAGTAGCTTTTGTTATACTTGTACCTATTGATAGACCTTCAACCTTAAAGTCTTCACGGTGTTGACCTTCAACTTTTATTCCAGTAATCCTTAAATCTAAGTTACACCCATTTATTAGATTAACTTCTATATACTTACTCGAATAAACTTCAGCTTCTAATTTGTAATAATCATCTTGAAAAGTTATATCAGTATCAATACAAGAAGGAGTGTCATTTTCTGCTTCTAAGCAAGATGTGAATGAGATTAAAGTAAATAGAAGTAAAAAAGAGAATTGAAAATATTTCATAGTTTTTTTAGTCAGCAAATTTAAAAAGTTATTCGAAACACACTAATGATTCCACCAAACCATAAAAAACTTAAAAAGTTCGCCATTTGGTTTCTTTAGCCAACAAAGAGGAGCATTTTCTTCATTTAAAAATTGTTGAAGTTTATTTTGAAAGGCTTCAAAAGTCAACCAATTAATATTTGAGTGTGGATTTACTAACCAGTTATGTTTAGTTGGAATATAGAATTTACAATCGGAAAATTGCGGTAACTCGTTCGGGTAGATATAAAACCCATAAATACACTCATTATTTAGTTGTTTAAAGTTTTTTCCAAAGTCTTTTAAAGGAACAAATAATTGTGCTTTAAAATATACTTGTTGTATTATTTCATCTACCCCCAACTTTAATTCATCTAAATAAGTTTTAGTATGATTGGAGTAGAGTAATGGTAATTGTTTTTCTTGAAGTTTTGTTAGCTTTTGAATAAGAGAATCACGTCGGTTAGGACCAATCCAATGTTCAATTTCAGAATTTCCAATAGTTGCATCATACAAATAAAACTTATATATAATTTCTAAATGAATTGGTTTGTTTTCTTTTAAGAGTAAACAATCTAATTCACCCACGGTAATTTTTTTTTGTTGAATTTGAATGTTTTCTGCAAGAATTGAAATACTAGCATGTTGGTTTAACTCAAATGAAACAAAGCGTTCAACCAACTTACCTAGACGTAGTTTTTGTGTGATTTCTTGGTTAAACGAAGTGGTTTGAGTTATTGAAATAGGGAATTGTTCTAAATTAAAAACACCTTTTCCATACCATAGAAAAGGTGTTTTAAAAAATCCTTCGTATTGTAATTGTAAGTCTTTTTGTTTTTGGTGCATAAAAGATTTACTCTTTAATTCCTAGTGTATCCAATACTAGTTTGGTAATGTCAAAACGCTCATCTATATACCCAAACTCGTTTCCTGTAGTGGTTAAAATTTGCGTATAACCATTTGCTTTTGCTACTTCTGCTATTACCTCTTTTAATTTTTTATATAAAGGGCGTAAACTCTGCTCTCTTTGCACTTGCATCATAGTTGTTCCATTCTGACGGAATTTACTCATTTCTAACTCAAGTGTTCTTAATTCTTGGATTCTGGCTTTTTTATCCTCTTCTGTCATTAGCTTTTCTTCAGCCTTAAAAGAATCTACCTTGGTTTTATATTCTGTAGCTTTTATTTGAAAACTAGAATCTAGTTTTTTTCCATAATTTTCTACTCGCTGTAAAACTCCTTTCATTTGCGGCATTTTGCTAATGATTAATTCACTATCTACCGTTCCAACTTTGGTTTGAGCATTTGAAAATCCAATAAAAAATATGGCTAATATAAAAGTGATGTTTAGTTTCATGTATTTCTGTTTTTTGACAAATATAAAAAAGTGATGTTTGTGGTGTTCTTAAAAAGCGTTAAAGTTTATTTTCTATAGTTCTTATAATATTTTGAACCTCTTCTTGAAAATCAAACCATAAAATGTTAGCATCTTTACGAAACCATGTTCCTTGTCGTTTGGCAAACCTTCTTGAATTTTTCTTTATTTCTTCAATGGCAAATTCTTTAGTAAAATAGCCTTCGAAATACTCAAACAGTTCTCTATAACCTACAGTTTGTAGTGCGTTTAGGTTTTTATGAGAGTGTAGTTTTTTAGCTTCTTCTATCAACCCTTTTTCCATCATAATATCTACACGACGATTAATACGGTCGTACATAATTTCTCTATCGGCAGCCAGTCCAATTTTTATAGATTGAAAATTACGAGGAGTTTTTAGTTTGTTTTTAAAAGAACTATATGTTTTTCCTGTGCCAATACAAATCTCCAAGGCGCGGATTAATCGATGTGGATTATCAATAGCAATGGTATTATAAGCTTCAATATCAAGCTCTTTTAATTTGTTTTGAAGGTGTATTATTCCTTTGTTTTCTAACTCAGTCGTTAAATCTATTCTTATTTGTGTGTCTACATCAGGAAAATAATCCAAGCCTTTTAAAACAGCATCTACATACAAGCCACTTCCGCCCACCATAATTTGAATTGAACTTTTGGTAAACAATTGGTCCAAGGTTTTTAATGCTTCTTTTTCAAACTGCCCTACAGAATAATCTTCAAAAATACTTCTGTTTTGGATGAAGTGGTGTGGAGCAGCAGCTAGTTCTTCAAGATCTGGAACGGCTGTTCCTATGGTCATTTCTTTATAAAATTGACGTGAATCACACGAAATAATATCACAATTAAAATGTTGAGCTAGTTGAATACTTAGCGCTGTTTTACCAATAGCTGTAGCCCCAACAATGGTAATTAAGGTGTTTTTTTGTGACATTTAGTTCAATTTTGTTCCGCAATGATAACAAAAATCTGCGTCATCTTTATGGCCATCATAAGAACAATTAGGGCAAGATTGAGTGTTAAGGTGTACGTTCTTTTTAGTCATTTCAGAACTTACAATTCCCGTAGGTATTGCAATAATAGCGTACCCAATAATTACCGTAATACTTGCAATAAACTGTCCTAAAGCGGTTTGGGGAGCAATATCTCCATAACCAACAGTTGTAAGTGTTACTATTGACCAATAAATGCTTCTCGGAATACTTGTAAAACCGTTTTCAGCTCCTTCAATGAAATACATTACGGATCCTAAAATAATACAGATAATCAACACAAAATAAAGAAAGACTCCAATTTTAGCTTTACTAGCATTTAAAGCTTTTATTAACTGATTAGACTCTCCAATATATCTTGAGACTTTTAAAATTCTAAAAACCCGTAACAAACGCAATGCTCTTAAAGCAATTAAACTACTATGTGTGCCCACAAAAAAGAAGGTTAGGTACATAGGAATGGTAGACAGCAAATCTATCATACCATAAAAGCTGAAAATATACTTTGTAGGTTTTTTTATTGAAATAATTCTCAGAATATATTCAATAGAAAAAAAAATGGTAATTATCCATTCAGAAACGTATAAGAAGTCATGATGTTTGTTATCAAAACTTTCAATACTTTCAAGCATAACCAGTATAATACTTGCTAAGATTGCAAATAACAAGATGATGTCAAATAATCGACCCGCAGGGGTATCTGCTTCATAGATTACTTCGTGTAATTTTTCTCTCCAATTAAGTGCTTGATTACCCAAAAGATTAGTTTTTTGAATGCTTTATAGCAATATTACAAATTATTTTCAACTTGTAATCGCACTATTTTAAACACCTTGTTTTTTAGTAAATAGTTTTTAATGATGGTTTTCGCAAGCTCTTTATGTTCGATAGGAGTGAGCATTGATTTTAGAATAGACAACTGATGTTCTTGAAAAGCAAGATTGGTGTAAGTATAACCCATAACTTCATTTTTTTCAATTAAAATTACGGCGTGCTCTTCTGGAATTCTACCTTTATCAATAACAAGCATATTGTCGTGATTAAAGCTTTTGTCTGTGAGCTTTCTTTTTCTTATAATATTGTACTTAGGTTTTAGTTTTTCAAGTTCTAAATGGTATTTTAAACGGGTAAAAAGCATATTTCCGGTTTCTTCATAAGAAACCTTGCTAACTCTTTTAATTACTTTTAGCGCTTTTCTAGTTTCTTTTAAAAAGAGCTTATTGGTTTCTTGTTTTATGTTTTTACCTCTGCCTACAAAAATGATTGTTCCTTCGTGATTATGGACATAAAAAAGACCTTCTTTTTCAGGCAAACTATCTAATATTCGTTGGATGCGAAATTTTTCATGTCTGTTATCAAAATACTTTATAGATTGTTGGATAATACCTTTTTCAACATCCTTATCTATCAATAGCTTGAATAATTGTACCGTGGCCAATGCGTCACCTGTTGCTCTATGACGATCAGACATAGGAATTCCTAAAAATTTACAGAGTTTCCCAAGGCTATGAGAAGGAGATTCGGGGATGAGTTTTTTACTTAAAGTAACTGTACAGAGTGTGTTACGTTTGTACTGATATCCTAATCGATCAAATTCGGTACGAAGAATGCGATAGTCAAAATTAGCATTGTGTGCTACGATAAAGCAATCTTGAGTTATTTCAACAATTCTTTTTGCTACTTCATAAAACTTTGGTGCATTTCGCAGCATTTTATTATTAATTCCAGTAAGTTTTACAACAAACTCCTGAATTTCTCTTTCTGGGTTTATTAGGCTAATGAATTGATCTATAATTTGATGTCCGTCATATTTATAGATGGCAATTTCTGTAATTCCTTCTTCGTTATATTTTCCTCCAGTAGTTTCAATGTCTAAAATAGCGTACAAATCTCTCCCTTTTTTAAGCTGGTCTATGTAAATCTAAGCAATATAATTTCTAACTCCAAAAATAGAGCTTCCTATTCGTACCATGGTACTGCCATTTTTTATGGCTACTTCATAATCACCACTCATTCCCATAGATAGTGTTTCTAAATTAGGATAGCTTTCTTTATTCTTATTAAAGAAATTAGCTAGTGATGAAAATTCCTCTTGTAATTGCTCTTGGTTATCTGTAAAAGTTGCCATCCCCATTAAACCTACAATTTTTATATTTTCAAGTTCTTTTAATTCTTCTGAAGCTAAAATATTTTCAATATCTTCAAAAGGTAGTCCAAACTTGGTATCTTCTTTGGCTATCCTAGCTTGTAACAAACAATTGATAACTCTATTATGCTTTTTAGCCTGTTTGTTTATTTCTTTTAATGTTTTAAAACTATCTACACCATGAATTAAATCAACAAAGTGAGCCATGTATTTTACCTTATTACGTTGTAAATGACCAATCATATGCCATTTTATGTCTTTGGGTAATTCATCATACTTAGCTACCATTTCTTGTATCTTATTCTCACCAAATACTCGCTGACCAGCATCGTAAGCTTCTTGTAGGTCGGCAATAGGTTTGGTTTTAGAGACTGCAACTAAGGTTACATTTTCTGGTAGTGTTGATTTTATTTTTTGAAGATTTTCTTTAATTCCTGTAATCATAATAATTGTTTATCGGACCTTACACTAAAACTCGTAAATAGTTAAAGCACTTCTTAATTTAGGTTCTATATAGGTTGTTTTTGGAGGCATCATTAAACCAGCATCAACAATAGTTTTTAGTTCTTGAATATTGGTAGGTAACATTCCAAAAGAAACCTTAAACTCACCACTATCAACCTTTGTTTTTAATTCTAATCCGTCAGATTTATCTTGAGAATATACAATCTTAGAAGCATTTCTAATATCTTCAATTCCTAATATAGGTTCTAAAACGGTTGTGTATAAAATATAAGCATCTAATTCACTTAAACAGTCGGAAAACGCATAAGCTGACTTACGTAAATACAAGGCATAAAATTCACCATTCAAATACATGCTAAAATGGTGTTTCTCTTTAGGTCTGTACAACTCCTGACCTCGATTCTCAATTCTGAAATGAGTATCCAATTCTATTAAAAGTTCTTCAGGAGTCAATCCGTTTAAGTCTCTGATAAATCTATTGAATTCATAAATTTTTACCTGACTTTCAGGTAATAAGTAACTCATAAAAAAATTATACTCTTCTTTTCCTGTATGCTTAGGGTTATTTTCTGCTAAGTTTTGTGCTAACAAGCATGAAGATGTTGAACGATGATGTCCATCAGCAATATATAGCGTGTGAACTTTTTTGAAAGCTTCTGCTATTTGCTCTACATCTTTCGTCTCTTTTATAACCCATAAAAAATGTAAATCTCTATCAGATGTAGAAAACTCGTATTCGGCTCTTTCTTTCTGATATTTTTTTACAATAGCATTAATTACATCATTGTCAGGGTAGGTGAGTAGTACTGGTTCTGCATTAAAACCTGTATTTTTTAAGTAGTTTTCAAATAGCAATTCACGTTCCTTTAACGTGTCTTCGTGTTTTTTAATTACTTCATTATGATAATCTTCTACAGAAGTGGCTGCAATAATTCCGCAGAAATGATTGTTTGGAGTTATTTTTTGATATATGTAATAGGCAGGGATTTCATCTTGTTTAAAGACTTCATTCTCTTTAAATTCCAAGTAGCGATTGTGTACCAATTTAAAACGTTGTTCTCCTGTTACATCTTGTTTGTGATATTTATACCCAGGATTAATTACATGTAAAAAAGTGTACGGATTAAAATCGAGTTTGGCTCCGATTTCCGCAGGGGTATAAATTTCGTACGATTTAGAAGATACTAAAGCAACTTTATCGCGGGTAGCTCTAACAGCTTTAAACGGTTTTACAATTGCCATAGGTAATTAGCTTAATAATTCAATAATTTTATTGGCAAGCTCAATACCAGCTCTTTCTTGTGTTTCAATGGTAGAAGCACCAATATGAGGAGTCATTGATATCTCTGGGTTCATTAATAGTTGAATTTCAGGTCTTGGTTGGTTTTCAAAAACATCTAATCCTGCATATTTAACCTTTCCACTTTCAATAGCCTTAATTAAAGCTACCTCATTTAAAACACTTCCATGAGAAGTGTTTATAATTCCTACCCCAGTTTTCATTTTATCAAACAAAGAGGCGTCTATTATATATTCTTCTTGTGCAGGAAGGTGTAGGGTTATAAAATCTGATTTAGACAGTACATTATCGATTGTTTCAGTTTCAATAAAAAAATCTACCGATTGACCATCAAAAAAAGGAATTGTGATGGTTGCATTATCTATTTCTGCATCAGTTGTTATTACTTCCATACCTAAAGCCAGTGCAGTTTTTGCAACTTCTTGTCCTACGCTATCAAACCCAATAATACCTAATGTTTTACCTCTTAGCTCCGTTCCTTGCGAGTACTGCTTTTTTAAGGCATTAAAGCGCATATCTCCTTCTAAAGGCATTTCACGATTTGATTGATGTAAAAAACGAACCATTCCGAATAAATGTGCAAAGACCAATTCTGAAATTGAAGTTGCCGAAGCCTCTTCACTATTCACAACATGAACTCCGTTGTTAATTGCATAATCAACATCAATGTTATCCATTTCGGTTCCTAAGTAAGCAATAAGTTTAATACTTGGACAAGCATCTATTAATTCTTGTTGTACTTGAGTAGTATTTCCCACTACAATAGCATCAATAGCATGATCGTTTATATAATTTTCTAGTTGCTCTTGCGCCACTTTTGTAATTAAAACTTCAAAGCCTTTGTTTTCTAAAGCTTGTTTTCCGCTAGTGGAAATTCCATCATTCACTAATATCTTCATCCTTATTTTTATATTAAAATGTCATTGTAAAAAATGACGTTGTATCTAACTTATTCTTTCTAATTCTTGCATTACATCTACTAAAGCCTGTACGCTATATAGAGGCAAAGCGTTATACATACTTGCACGATAACCACCCACACTTCTATGTCCACTCAATCCATTAATATTGGCTTCTTGCCACATTTGATCAAACTTAGTTTGTAAATTTTGATCAACGAGGTTAAAAGTTGCATTCATATGGCTGCGATCTTCTATAGCAGCGACACCATTAAACAAAGGGTTTCTGTCTATTTCACTGTATAGTAAATTCGATTTTTTCTCATTCACTTTTTCGATAAATTCGATTCCTCCTAAATCTTTCAACCACTCTAAGGTTAACATGGAAGTGTATACTGCAAATACAGGTGGTGTATTAAACATACTATCCTTGTTGATACATACTTGATAATTTAACATTGAAGGAATTTGACGCTCTACTTTACCTAAAATAGCTTCTTTAATCACCACAAGTGTAGTACCGGCTGGTCCCATGTTTTTTTGAGCTCCTGCATAAATCAAATCAAATTTTGAAAAATCCAATTGACGAGAAAAAATATCAGAACTCATATCGCATACCATAGGAACTGAAGTTTCAGGAAAACTTTTCATTTGTGTTCCGTAAATAGTATTGTTACTAGTACAGTGAAAATAATCTACATCTGTTGGAATAGTATAAGATTTGGGGATGTAGTTGAAATTTTGATCTTTTGAAGAAGCAACTTCTACCAAATCACCAAATAATTTAGCTTCTTTTATGGCTTTATCACTCCAAGTTCCTGTATTTAAATAAGCAGCTTTTTTATTTAGCAAATTGTACGCAACCATTAAAAACTGCATGCTAGCTCCACCTTGTAAAAACAATGCTTTATAACCTTTGTTTTCCAACCCTAATAATTCTAAGGCTAAACTTCTCGCTTTTTCAATTACCTCTACAAAAGGCTGGCTTCTGTGTGATATTTCGATTAAAGATAAGTTGTCATTATTAAAGTTAATGATTGCTTCTGAGGCTTTTTTAAGCACCTCTTCAGGTAAAATACAAGGTCCTGCACTAAAGTTATGTTTTTTCATTTGTGTTGTTGTGTTTTGCTACACAAAGGTGCAAATTTATATAGAGACTCTTTTAAATTTTAGCTAAAAAATCTAGAGTATTTACACCATCGGCATAGTCCCATAACTTTGGGTGTTGTGTTTGCCCGAATGCTATTTCATTTTCAACAAAATTATTGGCTACGATACACTGAATTTGCGCTCGGTCTTCCCATAATTTAATTTTTAAATCGTCTGTATTGTCGTAATACTCGTAAAAAACAGAAGCAATAGGAGAAGCATAGCTCTGATCTTCTTTAATCATTAAAAAGCCGTTTTCTAAGATGTCAAACTCACTCATTAAGTACACCGCTTTGTTATAATCGTAGTTATTAGCGTACTTGATATTATTGATAATTTCGTGTTGCTTGTACATACCGTTGAAAAAAGCATCAAAATTATAGCCTTTCGGAATGAACACTTTAGAAACAGAACGACAACCTAACCCGAAATAACGAAAAACATCTTCGCTTAAGTTTTGCAATTGAGCTTCAGATTCGTTTCCTGTTAATACAGCAACAGAATTTCTGTTTTTTCTGATGATACTAGGTTTATCTTTAAAATAATATTCAAAATAACGGGCTGTATTGTTACTGCCTGTGGCAATTACGGCATCGAAACCTGTTAATTTTTCTTCAGTAAACGTGATTTTTCCTTTTAATTCAGGGGAAACATATTCTAAGTATTTTGCTAAAAAAGGCAATAAATGTTTATCGTTAGACGATTGCTTAACCAATACGGAGTGTCCAGAAATTAGTACAGATAAAAAGTCGTGAAAGCCTACTAAAGGGATGTTTCCAGCCATAATAACGGCTACTAATTTAGGGTTGTTGTTGCCTAGTTTTTCGGTAGCTACCCATTGAGTTAAGTTTTCTGAGGTGAGTGCTTTTGCCCAATTTTCTATAGAGAATAATATGTTTTCTCTGGTAAACCAGGTGTTGTTTTCTCCCGCTATTTTTAATTGGTGTTTAAATCCATCAAAAAATAACTCATTATATTCTACAGGTTCTTTTTTTTCTATTTTTTCTTGAGAAAATTGGCTTAAAAATTCCCCTAGTTTATGAAAAGCGTTAATTCTACTTTTTATACCATCCATTTATTTGGTTCTAAATTAAATTGGAACTATTTTTGCGATTGCAAAGTTACAAAACTGAAAGAGATTAATTATGGCAATTATAATAACTGATGAATGTATAAACTGTGGGGCTTGCGAACCTGAATGTCCAAATACAGCAATTTACGAAGGTGCAGATGACTGGAAGTATGCTGATGGGACTGATTTAACAGGAAATATCGTTTTACCAAATGGCAAGTCTGCCAATGCAGATGAAGATCAAGAACCAGTTTCAGATGAAATTTATTACATCGTTGTAGATAAGTGTACGGAGTGTAAAGGTTTTCACGAAGAGCCACAGTGTGCGGCAGTTTGTCCTGTTGATTGCTGTGTTCCTGATGAAGACAATGTAGAAACAGAAGAAGAGTTATTAGCAAAACAACGTTTTATGCATAACGATTAATAAGTGCTGGGCTTCTAGATTCAAAAAAATAAAAAAAAATCCTGAGAGTATTCTCAGGATTTTTTGTTTTACAAATAACCAGTATTAAAGTTTAAATCCTAATCTAGTAAAGAAATAAGCACCGTCTGATCCCATTTGCACAGAATCTGCTAACCCACCTTGGTCTGTCCATCCATCAAATTGCGGAGTAGGATATACATTAAAAATATTATTTCCTCCAATGGTAAAGGTTATTTTATCGGTAAAAGCATAGCTCAAGCTTAGGTCTGTGGTAATTTTACTTTCATAAGTGTCGGTTGCAACAGCGTATAATGCATCTGCTTCTGCTTGTGTGGTAGCAGGTGAATCTACCCACTGAAAATCTTGTAATTGGACTTCACTAAACTTTGTAAAGTTTAAAGCAACATCTAGTTTTTTATATCCATATCCAAGGTTTAAACCGAATTTATGATCTGGAGCAGCAGCTTTTAAATAAGCTTCAGAAAAAGGACTGAAAAAAGTAAACCTGTTTAGGCTTCCATTTTTTATTTTTTCAATTTTAGTATCGTTAAAGTTTCCTACCAATCCTACATCTATTCTATGATTTTCAAAAGATTTTTTATAGTTTAAAACAAGGTCTAATCCTTGAGTTTTAGTGTCAACACCATTGGCAAAGAATTGCGCAGCATCAACGCCTAAATTCAATCCTGATGCATCAAAGTTATCTGTTAAAATAATGCGATCATCAACGGTGATAGAGTACGCGTCTATCGTTGCCGTAAAACCGCCAATTTTATAGGTAAACCCTAAACTTGCATTGAATGCTGTTTCTTCTTTTAATTGCTCTATTCCGAAGGCTCTAGTTACAGTGCTGTTATTAGCCGATAATAATGATGGAAGTGATTCACCATTAACAATATTGGTAAACTTTAGATTATAATATAATTGCGCTAAAGAGGGAGCTCTAAATCCTGAGGAAATAGATCCTCTCAGGGTTAAGTTATCACTTGGTTTAAATCGTGAAGCCAATTTAAAATTAAACGTACTACCAAAATCACTATAATCTTCAAAACGAATAGCAGCTCCAACTAAAAACTTTTCTGTAAAGTTAAATTCAGAATCAAAATAAACTCCTACATTACTTCTTGAACGGTCCACTTCATTGTCTGGTCCGTATCCGGGAAATCCTTGTGAGCCACCTGACAGCTCATCTCCATTGCTATCTACCGCTACTGGTTGAACAGCTGGGTTTGTCATCAAAACTCCGTTGTCATCATACAGTCCATAAGAAGCTTCTTCGCCTGCAAAAATGATAAAGTTTTCAGTTCTATACTCTAAACCAAAAGCAAGGTTAACTCCACTCATTAAATCTTCTAAATACTTGGTAAAATCTAATCCAGTTGTATTTTGTGATAAGCTATGACCTCCAGCATTAAAGTCGGTAGGAGAGGCATCTTTTAAAGAAGCATTGTTTGAATCTTTGATGAAATAATGGAATTTATTTTCTCCGTACGTATTATTAAAATCAATTTCCCAACCGTTGTCTAATTTATGTTTAATTCCTGCAGAAACAGAAATATCAGTAATATTAGAGGTAATTCTTGGTGTAAAACCATTTGGATGTATGCTAGGAACACTTCTATTATCACCTTCATCAAAACTATCTCTTGAAAAAGCATACGCATCAGTATCTCTGTAGTTTCTACCTCCAAAAGCATATACTTCTGTATGGTCGTTAATAGGCAAACTAGCGTTGACCATAAAATTGAATCCATCTATAGCAGCGCTACCATATCCTTTTCGCCAAGAAAAACCTGGTCGTAGCGTTCTTTCTTTTGACAACAATTCGGTAGTAAAGTTTACAAAACCTCCTTTATCATTTAATTTTGCTCCGTAGTTTAAATCTAGTTTAAAGGTTCCTCCATCAAAACTTTTATTTTCTCCATCTAATCTATTCTTTCCTTCTACGTTGTATAGCGTTTCGCCAGTTGCTTCTGCCCATCCACTTCCTATGGCTGTACTGTAAGCTCCATAACCTAGACTTCCAGAAACGCCATCGGTATCGTCTTTTAACACGATGTTAATTACCCCAGCAATAGCGTCAGAACCGTATTGTGCCGAAGCACCATCTCTTAAAACTTCAATCCTTTTAATAGCAGCAGTAGGAATGGCATTTAAATCCGTTCCTGAATTTCCACGTCCGCGTGTTCCAAAGATATTTACAAGGGATGATTGATGACGTCTTTTGCCATTGATAAGAACTAAAGTTTGGTCTGGCCCTAAACCTCGTAAAGAAGCGGGTACAATATGGTCTGCTCCATCTGAACCTGATTGCTTTGTTGCATTGAAGGAAGGAGCGGCATATTGTAGAATATCATTTACTTCTACTTTTCCATTTTTAGTTGCTAAATCTCCCACATCAATTATATCAACAGGTACAGGAGTGTCAATAGCTGTTCTTTTAGGATTTCTAGATCCTACAATAACAACTTCATCTAACTCTAACCCTTCCTTTAGAATAATATTAAAATTAGTTTTTCCATTAATAGGAATTTCTTGTGTTTCAAAACCTGAAAAACTCACTATTAAAATTCCGTTGGTATTGACGCTCAGAGCAAACTCGCCATTAAAATCTGTAGAGGTTCCGTTTGATGTTCCTTTTTCTATAATATTAGCTCCAGGTAAGGGTTCATTGTTTACATCTTTTACAGTTCCTTTAATTAGTGTTTGTGCTTGTAACATGTACAATCCACTAAAAAATAGGTAAATAATAAGAAGGGTACGTTTTTTCATGTAAAAAAAAATTTAAATTAATTTCTTAAAAGTAGTAAAAATTCAAGTTAAATCTTAAAAAAATGTTAAAGCTATACGAATGCAGACAAAAAACAACTTTAAATGAATAGTAAATAATTGAAAGTTTTAGAAAGCAAAGCACTATATTTGCACTCGCAAAATTTCAATAAAACAATAGAATGAAAGCTGGAATTGTAGGATTACCAAACGTAGGGAAATCAACCTTATTTAACTGTTTATCTAATGCAAAAGCGCAGAGTGCAAACTTTCCGTTTTGTACCATTGAACCAAACTTAGGAGTAGTAAACGTACCAGATACTCGTTTAGAAAAGCTAGAAGAACTAGTAAATCCTGAAAGAGTGTTGCCTGCAACAGTAGAGATTGTGGATATTGCTGGTTTAGTAAAAGGAGCTAGTAAAGGAGAAGGTTTAGGGAATCAGTTTTTGGCTAATATTCGTGAAACAGATGCTATTTTGCATGTATTGCGTTGTTTTGATAATGATAATATTGTGCATGTAGACGGTTCAGTAGATCCTATTCGTGATAAGGAAACTATTGATATTGAGCTTCAATTAAAAGATTTAGAGACTGTTCAAAAACGTTTAGAGCGTGTAAAAAGAACTGCTAAAACAGGTAATAAAGAAGCTCAGGTAGAATTAGAAATTTTATTGAAAGTAGAAGCTACTTTGTTAGAAGGAAAATCTATTCGCTCTATTGAGTTTACAGAAAAAGAAGAAGAATTTGTAAAACCACTACAGTTTATTACAGCAAAACCAGTTTTATACGTGTGTAATGTTGATGAAGGTTCAGCTGTTTCAGGAAATGCATATGTTGATAAAGTTAAGGAAGCTGTAGCACATGAAAATGCTGAAGTTATTGTATTAGCAGTAGGTACGGAAGCTGACATTACAGAGTTAGACGATTATGAAGAACGTCAAATGTTCTTAGCTGATATCGGATTAGAAGAAGCAGGAGTTTCTCGTTTGGTTCGTTCGGCTTATAAATTACTAAACTTACAAACGTACTTTACTGCAGGTGTAAAAGAAGTAAGAGCTTGGACTATTCCGGTAGGAGCAACTGCACCACAAGCGGCAGGAGTTATTCATACAGACTTTGAAAAAGGGTTTATCCGCGCTGAGACTATTAGTTATGATGATTATGTATCATTCGGTAGTGAAGCTAAGGTAAAAGAAGCTGGTAAAATGAGAGTAGAAGGTAAGGAGTATATCGTGAAAGACGGTGATATTATGCACTTTAGATTTAACGTATAATTTTTACTTTATAAAGCTTAAACTCCACTAAAATCTAGTGGAGTTTTTTTGTACCTTAGAAATTCTAAAACGCTTACTTACGATGCAACTAGAAAAACAAACATTTCAATTCTTAAAGGACTTAAAAGAAAATAATAATCGTGAATGGTTTACTGAGCATAAAGCACAATTTACAGCAGCCCAAAATAATGCAAAAGCTATTTATAAGAAGATTGAAGAAAACTTAAATAAACATGATGAGATTGATAAATTTAAGTTGTTTAGAATTTACAGAGATGTGCGTTTTTCAAAAGATAAAACGCCTTATAAAACACATTTTGGAGGTTCTTTTCATAGAAAGAAGCCAGCATTAAGAGGAGGGTATTATTTGCATGTTTCTCCAGGAGATAGTTTTGTAGCTGGTGGATTCTGGGAACCAAATAAAGAAGATCTTTTACGTATTCGTAAAGAGTTTGAAGTAGACGCTTCTGAAATTAGAGAGATTTTAAAAGAAAAGAACTACGTACAACATTTTGGAGGTAAACTAGAAGGAGATGAGCTTAAAACTGCTCCTAAAGGGTTTGATAAGGAACATCCAGACATCGATTTGATTCGTAAAAAAGGCTACATCGCTATTCAACGTTTTTCTGATAAAGAAGTGTTAGCTCCAGACTTTTTAACAAAGGTAAATGATGCTTTTAAAGCGTTACGTCCGTTTTTTAATTATATGAGTGATGTGTTAACCACGAACTTAAATGGAGAAAGTGTTTTAGATTAATTTAGGTGCAATCTCACTTCTCTTTTCAAATAAGCATAGGTAAGCGCAGTAGATAAAACATCTGCTATAGGAAAAGACATCCAAACACCATTTACGCCATAAAATTTAGGAAGTATATACACTAAAGGAATTAGAAAGAACCCTTGTTTTAAGAGGGTTAACAATAGTGCGGGCAACGCTTTACCTGCTGCTTGAAAATAAGCAGACCCGATTAATTGAGTAGTTATTACAGGAGTTGCTAAAAAAGCTACAATTAATGCATCAGGAGTGAGTTTTAATAACTTTTCATCTTCAGTAAAAACCCCCACTAATTCAGTTGGAAATAACATGATCATTATAAAAATTAAAACAGCAATACCGGTGCCAAAAAGGATGGATGTTTTTATAGTTTCTTTTACTCTTTTAGTATTGTTAGCTCCATAATTGTATCCTGCAATAGGTAAAAAACCTTGGGTAACTCCTAAAACAGGAAATAAGGCAAATAACATAACCCTATTGATAATACCATAAATGGCAATTGAAATCTCACCACCATATTTAAAAAGAGAGTAGTTTAAAACAATAGTTAAAATACTTATGGTTCCTTGTCTTACTACTGTTACACCGCCTAAAGAAACAATCTCTTTTACAATAGAAAAATTCAATTTAAAATATTTGGGAATTATTTTTAATTCAGTCTTTTTTGAAATAAAAAACCAAAGAATAAATATTCCACTAACTGCATACGAAATAGAGGTAGCCAAACCTGCACCGTACATTCCTAAGTTCATAAACTTAATGAAAATGACATCTAAGAAAATATTAGCAATGGCAGGGAAGAGCATGGTAAGCATCGCATAATTGGGTTTGCCAACTGCTCTAACAACAGGATTACCCATCATAGCAAAAGCCAAAAACGGAACACCCCAAACAATTACATCGAAATACTCAGTAGCAGGTACTATAATGTTTCCATTGGCTCCAAAAAGCCTTAAAATAGGTGTGCTGAAAAATGTTCCTACAAGCACAAATAAAACAGATAACGCGATGGTTAATGAAATTTGATTCCCAAAAACTTCAAAGGCTTTATCTTCTTTATTAGCTCCTAAGGCTCTAGAAATTATGGAGCTTCCTCCAATTCCGACTCCCATACCAATCGACGAAATTAAAAAAGCAATGGGGAGTACTACAGTAATTGCCGCAATAGCGAGTACACCAATCCATCTCCCCACAAAAATGGTATCTACAATCATATTAATCGACATGACTAAAATACCAATAGAAGCAGGAATGGCTTGTTTTAAAATAAGTTGACTAATGCTTTTCGTACCCAGATCGTTGGCAATTGTATTCATGCTGACTAAATTAGTGTGAATTATTCATCCAAAAGAAAAACAGCGTTAGATTTAAGTAATAATTAACATCAATCCTGTAAGTTTGTCATATGAATTTATTTGAACAAAAGCATATCGTAACTCCAGAAGAAATAGATGAATACAACCATGTAAACAATGTGGTATATGTACAATGGATGCAAAACATTTCAGATGCTCATTGGAAAGAACTTTCTAAAAATGTTAAGAACATCGATTATGTGTGGTTTGTTATCCGACATGAAATTGATTATAAAAATCAAGCTGTATTAGGAGATGAAGTAACACTTAGAACATGGGTTGGAAAAACAGCAGGGATAAGATCGGTACGTCACTTCGAAATGTATAGAGGCGAAACGTTATTAGTAAAATCTGAAACTACTTTTTGTTTGTTAGATGCTAACACAAAAAAGCCTAAAAGAATTACGAAAGAAGTAACAAACTTATTGTTACCGTAAAAGAAACAATATCTTTGCACTTATAAATTTATAAAATGACAACATTTACCGCATTAGGAGTACGAAAAGAATATGTTAAGGGATTGAAAGAGTTAGGAATAACAACTCCTACTGAAGTACAACAAGAAACCATACCTTATTTACTTGAAAATAATTCAGATTTTATTGGGTTAGCACAAACAGGAACAGGTAAAACAGCTGCTTATGGTCTACCTATTTTACATAAAATAGATACTTCAAAAGATACTGTTCAAGCGTTAATTTTATCGCCTACAAGAGAACTGGTACAACAGATAAAGAAGCAACTATTTAAATTTACAAAATATGTGGATGATACAATTTTTGTAGAAGCAGTGTACGGTGGAGAAAAAATAGAGCGTCAAATAAACAATTTAAAAAGAACGACACATATCATTGTCGCAACTCCAGGGCGTTTGATTGATTTAATAGAAAGAGGTGATGTAGACTTAAAAAATATTAAAACCTTAGTACTTGATGAGGCTGATGAAATGCTTAGTATGGGGTTTAAATTAGAATTGAATCGCATTTTAAAATATACTTCTGGTACTCGTAAAACATGGTTGTTTTCGGCAACCATGCCTGAGGAAATTCGAAGTATTATAAAAAAATACATGAATGCTTCTGCAAAACAAGTTGAAGTAAATAAAAATGTATTGGTGAACGCCAACATTACGCATCAGTTTGTAACAACTACGATTCCTGAAAAAACAGGAGTTATTATTAAGTTTTTGGAAAAAAGACATGCTGAAAGAGGAATCATTTTTTCAAGAACCAAAGCAGGAGCTCAAAAACTAACGAAAGAGTTACAAGAAGATGGTTTTTCGGTAGAAGCTCTTGAAGGAGATATGCAACAAAAAGAACGTGATAAGGTAATGCGTGCTTTTAAAAATGGAAACCTACAAATATTGGTGTCTACAGATGTTTCAGCCAGAGGAATTGATGTTCAAAACTTAGCTTTTGTTATTCATCATCAATTACCAGAGCAGTTAGAATATTATACACACCGTAGCGGTAGAACAGCAAGAGCAGGAAAAAGAGGAGTTTCATTAGCATTAATTCTTCAAAATGAAAGAAATCGTTTAGCTGAAGTTGAAAGAACACTACAAATACAATTTTCTGAAATATCAATATAAATGGATGTAATTTACGCCATAGACATTGCAGGAACCTTCGCTTTTGCCATTAGTGGCGCATTGGTAGCGATTAGAAAAAAGTTTGATGTTTTTGGAGTCATTATCATCGCTTTTGTGACTGCTGTAGGAGGTGGAATGACAAGAGATGTGCTTATTAATGCACACCCTATAAACTGGATTGGAGATATCAATTACATCTGGACTATTTTAATAGCTGTAGCAGCAACTTTTTTATTTCGAAGTAAAATAGCTCCATTAAGAAAAACAATGTTCTTATTCGATACCATTGGTATAAGCGTATTTACCTTATTAGGTGTTCAAAAAGGACTCAGTTTTAATTTGCATCCGTTTGTAGCTTTGGTTATGGGAATGTCATCTGCCGTTATGGGAGGAGTGATTAGAGATGTGTTAACAAACGAAATTCCGTTAATTTTTCATAGAGAAATATATGCATCTGCATGTTTAGCAGGAGGAATAGTATATTTATTATTAGCTCCTTTAGAAATGAATGAAGATTTGCTATTTGTTATTTCTGCAGGTATCATTGTTATTGTAAGAACAATTGCTGTACAATATAAATTGGAACTTCCTCGTATAAAAAAAGATGTATTTGGTAAATAAAAAAACATGAAAAAATTAGTTTTTGAAAATTTAGAAGCACTTTCTAGTATAGAAGGAAAACAATTGCCAGTAGGAGAGTGGTATACTGTAACACAACCAATGATTAATGATTTTGCAAATGCTACATTAGATAAACAGTGGATTCATATCGACACAGCAAAAGCAGCTAAATATTCTCCAACAAAAACAACAATAGCACACGGATTTATGTCCGTTTCTATGTTGTCGGAACTCATATCTAAACAATTTGAAGTAAAAAGTGTAACTATGGGATTAAACTACGGATTGAATAAAGTTCGTTTTCCTAATCCTGTGCCTGTAAATAGCGAATTACGTTTAATCAGTGCTGTTAAACTAATAGAAGATTTTCAGAATGGTAAAAAACTAACCTTTGATTGCACAATAGAAATAAAAGGACAAGAAAAACCTGCTTGTGTTGCCGAATTTATTTTTGTTCTTTTTGAATAAAAAAAGCTGCCTTATGAAAGACAGCTTTTAAAGTTTTATATTGTCTTAGTATTATGACAACCAACCTTTCGCTATTGTTTTTTTAGAATACATCAATAAAAACACACCTATAACAATTACCATTATAGGCATTACAATACTTCCTGGTCCATATACTTCAGCCGCTCTACTCATAAATAAGTTATACGACATTTGAACTACGATAGCTATTAGTGAAAGTAAAAACATTGGTCTTGCTAACTTTTTTCTCATTAATAAAAAAGCACTACCAATTAATCCACCAAAAACGGCAATTGCAAAAGCAGCAGTAACCCAAGTAGGAATATTTTCGTATAAAGCCCTTTCCGCCTCAGGTAAAGCGGCTCTGACTTCATCGGTCATATATGCTTGACCAATGTAAGACATAACACCTAGTCCATTCCAAACTAAGGCTGCAACACCAATAATCCAAAAAAGTGTAGTGGGTTTGTTTGAATTTGTCATAAAATATAGTTTTTAGTTAGTTACTGTTAAATGTAGTTATAAATAACTCAAAATCCAAGACAGACTGTAAATCAGAGAGTAGTGTAGGCATAAAAAAGAAAGTAATTAGCTAATAAATAATAGGGCTTCTTAAAATAATGTTAAAGACTAATAATTAATGTAACGAGATTAGAAAATAGTCGTCATATAAACATATAATTACTTAACAAGTAATGTTTAGTGATTAGTTAGTTTTTAATAGTTGATTGAAAGGAAAGGCTCGAGATATTATCCCGAGCCTTTTTTAGTATATTTTATTTTTATAGCTTACTTTCTTTCTAATAAAGCCATGTAAAATCCGTCGTAACCAGATGTATGCGATAGTACTTTTTCGTCTTTTACAAACTTAAAATCTTTCCCCGCATCAGAAGCTAAAAAGAACTCAACTTGTTGTTGATTTTCAGATGGCAATACCGAACAAGTAGCATATACCATTTTTCCACCTGATTTTACCATTTTAGAATATTGCTGCAACACTTCTTGTTGAGTACCACGAATTTTATCTAAAAATTCAGGTTGTAACTTCCATTTACTATCAGGATTTCTTCTAATTACTCCTAAACCAGAACATGGAGCATCAATTAAAACTCTATCGGCTTTCCCTTGTAACTTTTTAATTACTTTGGTAGAATCAATTACACGAGTATCAATATTATGAGCTCCATTTCTTTTCGCACGTATTTTTAGTTTTTTCAATTTACTTTCGTAAATATCCATTGCAATAACTTGTCCTTTGTTTTTCATTAAAGAAGCTAAGTGCAAAGTCTTTCCACCAGCCCCAGCGCAAGTGTCTACGACCTTCATTCCAGGTGCTACGTCTAAATAAGCAGCTACTAATTGAGAAGAAGCATCTTGTACTTCAAAAAAACCTTTTTTAAAGGCCTCTGTTTTAAAAACATTCGCTCTTTCTACTAATTTTAAAGCATCGTCATAGCCTTTGATAAATTCAGTGTCAATTCCTTCAGAAGCTAACTGTTTTTGTAAATGAGCTTTGGTTGTATTTAACGTATTTGTACGTAAGATAACCTCTGCTTGTTTGTTTAAAGCAGCTATTTCTTTGGTCCAAACTTCTTCACCTAATTCTTGTACACCAACTTCATCAATCCAATCAGGAATAGATTCTCTAAATTTTCTTATTTTTAATAATTCATCAAACTTACCTTTGATTCTTCTTGTAGGAGTAGGCTCTATCTGATTCCAATCAGGTAATTGAATTCCTTTTAACACACACCAAACAGCAAATAATCGCCATAAATCAGGACGAGAATACGGTGCTTTTACATTTGCTATTTCTGCATATAAACGCTTCCAACGAACCACATCATAAATAGTTTCTGCAACGAACTTTCTATCACGTGCTCCCCAGCGTTTATCTCTCTTCAGCGCTTTTTCAACAGCTTTATCTGCATATACATCTTCATTAAAAATATCGCGTAAGCTATCAATAACCGCGAAAACTAAATTTCTATGTAATCTCATTTGATGAATTTAAGAGTGCAAAGATAGTTGATTTTAATGGCTTTTTGTATTTTCGTTCTTAATGAATTTAAATAACCCCGTAACATATATAAAAGGAATTAGTATTGCTAGAGCAGAGTTGTTATTTAGCGAGTTAGGTATTAAAACGTGTAACGATTTATTGCACCTTTTCCCGTATAGATATATCGATAAAACACAGTTTTATACGGTTAATCAGTTGCAACAAAACCCCGCTGAAGTACAAATCGTAGGGAAAATAACAGGAGTTAAAACCGTAAAGCAAAAAAGAGGAAGTAGGTTGGTAGCTACTTTTTCAGATGCTACAGGTACTATGGAGTTGGTTTGGTTTAAAGGGGTTAAATGGATTAAAGATAGCTTAAAAGTAAACGTTCCCTACGTTATTTACGGAAAACTAAATTGGTATAATGGCACTCCTAATATGCCTCATCCAGAAATGGAAACCGTAAAAGAATACAAAAGCAAGCTGCAAATGGCGATGCAACCGGTATACCCATCTACTGAAAAACTAAGCACCAAAGGAATAAGTAACAAGGTCATGCGTACCATGATTCAAAACTTGTTTCAACAAGCATATAATGAAATTGAAGAAACTTTTCCAGCTTATTTTATTGAAGAACATCAGTTTTTAGGTAAAAAAGAATCACTATTAAATATTCATTTTCCTAAGAATCAAGAATTATTAACAAAGGCTCAATATCGATTGAAGTTTGAAGAGTTATTCTTTATTCAATTGCAATTATTACAAAAAAAACTCATCCGAAAATCAAAGTTAAAAGGCTTCGTTTTTGAGCATGTAGGAGAAGAGTTTACCAATTTTTACAACAATCATTTACCTTTTGATTTAACGGGAGCTCAAAAACGAGTACTGAAAGAAATTCGTAAAGATGCAGGGTCTGGAGCGCACATGAATCGATTACTACAGGGAGATGTAGGCTCTGGAAAAACGATTGTAGCGTTATTGACTATGTTGTTAGCTATTGATAATGGATATCAAGCTACAATTATGGCTCCGACAGAGATACTTGCAACACAGCACTATAACGGGATAATAGAATTATTAGAGAAAACCAACATAAAAGTTGAGTTACTTACAGGATCTACTAAAACAAAAAAACGTAGAGAAATTCACGAAAGTTTAGAAGATGGTTCGCTGCATATTTTGATAGGAACCCATGCTATTTTAGAAGATAAAGTACAGTTTAAAAATCTTGGGATTGCTATTATTGATGAGCAACATCGTTTTGGAGTAGCGCAGAGAAGAAAGTTGTGGGAAAAAGGAAGCCCAACCTCAGTCCTTCCCAAAGGGAAGGGAGAAGAAGTTCGTAAAAAATATATGACAGCTCGTCCTTCAACATATAAACTTTTAAAAGAACTACAAAAACAACGTAAAAAACAGACAACACCTGCTGAGCGAGTTTTATGGGGAAGTTTAAAAACAAAACAATTAAACTATAAATTTAGAAGACAACATATTATTGATGAATTTATAGTTGATTTTGTTTGTTTAGAGAAAAAACTCATCGTTGAAGTAGATGGGAAATATCATGAAACTCCTGAACAAGAAGAAGCAGACAATTTGCGTACAGAAATTTTAACTGATTTTGGATATAAGGTAATTAGATTTACAAACGAAGAAGTTATTGGCAACATTGATAATGTTCTAGAAAACATAAAAGAAACTTTAAAAAGCCTCCCTTCAGGGGAGGTTGGAGGGACTGTTATTCCTCCTCATATTTTGGTGATGACTGCGACACCTATACCAAGAACATTAGCAATGTCTGTTTATGGTGATTTAGATATTTCTGTAATTGATGAATTGCCTCCTGGACGTAAAGAAATTAAAACTGTACATCGTTATGATAGTAATCGATTAGGTGTTTTTAAGTTCTTGAAAGATGAAATAGCTAAAGGACGCCAAGCCTATGTGGTATATCCGTTAATTCAAGAGTCTGAAGCAATGGACTACAAAGATTTAATGGACGGATATGAAAGTATTTCTCGAGAGTTTCCCTCTCCAAAATATCAAATAAGTATTGTTCATGGACAAATGAAACCCGCTGATAAGGATTATGAAATGGAACGATTTGCCAAAGGAGATACTCAAATTATGGTAGCTACTACAGTTATTGAAGTAGGGGTAAATGTACCAAACGCCTCTGTAATGGTTATTGAAAGTGCTGAACGTTTTGGGTTAAGTCAGTTACACCAATTACGAGGTAGAGTAGGGCGTGGAGCTGAACAGAGTTATTGTATTTTATTATCGAGCTATAAATTGTCTTCTGATGGAAAAACTCGATTACAAACGATGGTAGAAACTACAGACGGATTTAAAATAGCTGAAGTAGATTTAAAACTTCGGGGCCCAGGAAATATTATGGGCACACAACAAAGTGGTGTGTTAAATCTTAAAATAGCCGATGTGGTTAAAGATAGTCCGATATTACATGTAGCGCGTAAAGCTGCTATAAATTTACTTCAAGAAGACCCTAATTTGTCAGAAACAAAAAATTCCAGCTTGTTAAAAGCTTATGAGAAGCTTAAAAAAACAAGTGGAATTTGGAGTCATATAAGCTAGCACAAAGTACTAGCTAGAACTTAATATTTTTTCGTTATTAGTGGTATCATCACTTTTATTAAATCTCAAAATTGTATATCCAATGATTGCAGAAATAAGAGAGCCTAAAAGCACACCAATCTTAGCAGAACCTAAGAATTCGGGACTCTTAGCAAAAGCTAAACTAGCAATGAATATTGCCATGGTAAAACCAATTCCTGCTAAAAATGACACCCCAACAATATGCTGAGTATTTATTTCTTTAGGAACTTCAATTATTTTAAGTTTTTTAACCGTAGTAATAACTGTGGTAATTCCAATACTATTTCCTAAAATTAAACATAAAGCTATATTAATTATTAAGGAAGTATCTAAGTTGGCATCACCATCTATTAAAACTCCTGCATTGGCCAAAGCAAAAATTGGAATAATCGCATAGGCAACTAAATCATGTAATTTGTGCTCTAAAAGTTGAAGAGGAGATTGGTAATCTTCTATCCAGTGATCTAAGTTGTCTATTTCAGCAACTTGCTCTTTTGATAATATTGGTTTCGGAGCAACTTTCGCGTTTTTAATATTCTCCATAATTTGTGATAAATTAGCTATAAACTCAGGAGTATGTACTTTTTGTCTAATAGGTACAGCAAAAGCCATTAAAATACCTGCAACTGTTGGGTGTATTCCTGCTTTTAAAAATAAAATCCAAATAACCGCACCAAACATAAAAGTTACGTAGTGAGAATAAAAACCTTTATGAGCAATAAAATAAAGAAAAGCTAATAAGCCTATAGCAATTGATATTAAAGTAATATCTATACTAGTACTATAAAATAATGCAATTACTAGAACAGCACCTATATCATCAACAATAGCAAAAGCGGTTAAAAAGACTTTTAAACTTAATGGTACTTTTTTACCTAGAGTATTTAAAACAGCTAGAGAAAAGGCAATATCTGTAGCCATAGGAACTCCCCATCCATGACTTGTATCAGGGTTTTTGTTTAAAAAAAAGAAGAATAAAATAGGAAATAACATACCACCAAGCGCTCCAAAAAGAGGAAATGCTAGTTTTTTGGTAGAGTTTAATTCTCCTATTAAGAATTCTCTTTTAATTTCTAATCCAATTAAAAAGAAAAATACAGCCATTAAACCATCATTAATCCAAAGTATCAATGGTTTGTACAATTCAAGGTGTTCAGATTTAAAACCTATTTTGTATTCCCATAAGGCATTGTAACTGTCTCTAAAAGGAGAGTTTGCCCAAATAAGGGCTAATAAAGTAGCTGCCAACAATAAGATACCACTAGCACTTTCAGTTTTTATAAAGTTTTGAAGTGGAGATATAATTCTCTTTTTTATCATGTTTATATATAGATTGTAACTTACTTTCTTTACTTCAAAAAAGTAAGGGTATTATTTTTTTGTTTCAGAAAGCGAAGATAATTCATCAAACTTTAACGAAAAGTTAAATTATTAAAACTTTTTAACACTTAAGAAGGAAAAACGATACGAAATACCTAAATTTAATTGAGTATTACTTAAACTTCCTCCTCTAGCTTTCACATAACCTGCTCCTAATCTTAAACTTAAGTTATCAGCAAGCTTTTGATTAATTCCAACACTAGGTTTAACAATTAATCCTTGTCCTGTACTAATACCTCCACCACCAGCAGCACCTCCTAAAACTTGTGCAAAAAGAGAGGTTTTACCATTAAAGAAGTCATTTGTTTGCACTCCTAAACCTACAATTCCCTCAGCATAAGCTCCTGCGTTACCAAAGTTAGCAAAAGAAGTTTGACCTGCCGCATATAAATACTTGTTTAAGAAAAAGTTTAGCTGTAATGATATTTGATGCATATTTTGATCAAAGCCACCATCTCTAGCTGCGTTTAAATATAAATCTTGTTTAATAATTGCGTCAAACCCTTTAAACGTTCCTTCTGAAAATTCGTTTTCATCAGATAAAACACCGTCTCTATCCATATAATATTTTAAGCCAAAACCAAAGGTCGAGGAAACGAAATGAGCATCCGGACTCATTAAGTACCCTTTGTTGATTGATGCATACACATTGTCAAACAGCTTTTGTTCTATAGAGAGATCTGGATATATTAAAAAGCCTCCTTTGGTATCTACACCGCCACCGCCACCAGCACCTACTCCAAATTTAGCTAAAATATTTGTACGATTTTTATTCATTGACAAATGATAACCTCCTCCAAGAAAAACATCCATGTATCCTGCTTTAATTCCGTGATAAGCACCATCTGCTTTAACGAAAAAGAAAAAATCATCTCTAAGATAAGAATTTAATTCAAAACCTGCTAAACGGATTGTATTTCCTTTATAAGAACCTTTGGTAACTTTAGCATTATTTAAATGAACCAGCAATGAAATTCTATTGCTTAAAGTGTTCCAAGAAGTGTTTTTTAGGGCTTCTACAGAAAAAGTAGTTTCTCTGTCTTCAAATCTTACAGTTTTAAATGATAGAGGAATTTGTACTGCCACATTTAATTGGCTACTATTAATGGTACCTCCATCAAAAAAGTCAACATAACTGTAGCCTGCTGTTGCAGAAAAGTGTTTAAAATCGTATCCTAAATTGAGGTGGGGAAGTATAAAAGCACCTCCGCCATCAGGAGCTGATGCACCACCACCGCCACCAAAGTGAATTCCTGCATCCATAAAAAGTTTATCGGTTATTTTCTGTTGAATTCCTGCATTTACACCTAATGTAAAAAAACCTCCTCTAATACCTCCTACAGCTCCATATAACCCCACTCCTGCATAACTCCAGTTATTTAACTTTAGGTTGTAATGAACTCCTGTATAGTCCATATTTTGCTCTCCTTCAGGCATTTTAATCGATAAAAAATCAATTTGACCAAATCCTAACTGTGTTTTTTGTTCAGGAACCGTACTTGTTTGTGCGTAAAAAAAATGAACACTCATTAGTAAACTTACTATGAGTGCTCTTTTAAAAATAATGTTAAGCATTAAATTGTTATTTAATTATGTATTTTTTGGCGTTTTCCGTTTATATATGAAGCTACAAAAGCATCACTAAATCCTATTTTTATTAATTCTTTTTGTAGGTCTTTAGCTTCACCTAATGTGCTAAATAAACCTAGAGAATACTTAAAGTAGCCATTCTCTGTAGTAACTGTTGAAGGAATAACTTCTGAAGATAATAAGGGGTATTTATTTTCTGAAAGCACTCCAATTTGAACAGAGTAGATTGTTTGGCCGGCTGTGTTTTCGGCAACCTCTTCTGCAATCGTTGCTGTATTTATATCAGAATTAGATGAAAAATTACTATCTGGTTCATCAGTGTTTCTAGCTGCCCTAGCTTGCGCTCTGTTTATACTATCTAAAACCCTGTAAGCTTCTTTCTTTTTTACCGCTTCAATGTCTATGTTATTAATAGCGCTACTACCGCCATTTGTGTAAAAATAGTATGCAGCTCCTAATGAAAGGCCTAATAGAAGCCCTAAGAAAATAGGCAAAGTTTTTGAGCTCTTTTTTAGTGCCGCTAATTCTTCTTGTGTGCTACTTAATTCGCTTTCTGCTTCTTCTCTTTTTAATTTAGCGTTGTCTAAGTCTTCTTGCATTAACTTAAACTTCTCTTCTTCTATAAAAGGCATAAGTATGTAGATTAATTAATAGTTATTAAAAGCACTAAAATACAAATCTTTTTTAATACGCGTGTTTTAAAGAAAATAATAGGGCTTTTAGTTGATGGTTTCTATAACTTATGTGGGGTAGAATAAATGGTCATTTTGTTATTTCTGCTAAAACCAATAAGGAAAATACCAAATTCTTTAGCAAAATCTACGGCTAAAGAAGAGCAAGCAGAAACTGCAATTATTATCGGTATTTTAGCTAAAAAAGCCTTGGATACAATTTCATAAGAAACGCGTCCGCTAACTAACATATACTTGGTTTCTTTTAACTTGTTTTGGTTAATTAGGTCACCAATACATTTATCTACCGCATTGTGCCGACCAATATCTTCTTTAATGGTTAACAGCTCTTCTTCTTTGTTAAAAAGAGCACAAGCATGACTGCCACCTGTTGTTTTAAATAAAAATTGTTTATCACTCATTTTCAAAAACATACGCCTAATTACTTCAGTTAATTCTTTAATGTTTTCTTTGGGAGTGTTTTTTAGTGTTTTACCTTTAATTTTTAAATCGCTTAGCTCTTTTTTTCCGCAAATACCACAAGAAGAAACAGACAAAAGGGTACGTTTGTTTAAGTATCCTTTTCCTAATTTTTCTTTTGGAAGATCGATGTTTAGTATTGCAGAAAAATCTTTTTCATTTTTAATGATTTCTACTTTTATATCATCTTGTTTTTTATAAATGTCTTCTGCATACAGTAAACCTCTTATCAGTTCTTTATCGTTACCAGGAGTTCTCATAACAACAGTATACGGTTCTTTATTGATGTTTATTTGTAAAGGGGCTTCTATAACAAGAGTATCATCAAACTTTTCTAATGAGTCCATAGAAAGTTTAATAGATTGGTAGCTTTGTGTTTGTTTCATGATAAAAGCAAATGTATATAAAAAAGTGAGTAAAAAGAAAAGCCTTGATTCTTAAAAATCAAGGCTTTTAGTATGTTTTATTACCCCTAAACAATAAAACATACTTTTCGATAGGGGCTTCTATCAATTAGGTAAACGACAAATTTTAGATAATAGTATACGTACTAGTTGATTTTTGTACAGCTAATAACTATGAATTCGTTGTGAAGATTTGTGGTAAAAAAAAGGTAGGTATTTCCTCCATCTTTTAATTTTGTTTCCTTTCTAATTTGAGCCACAGTTTTAGGAAAATTACGTGTTGTAATATTTGCTTTGGTATCAGTTATCTGTTTTTTTATCTTTTTTTTATTGTAAGCAAATACGTTGTTAATATTAAAAATTCTGCCAGGAAAATCTTTAATTAAATTATCTGAAGTATAGAGATGAGAGTGTTGGTGTAGTTTGTTTACTTTTTGTTGGCTCGCCACTTGGTTAAACCCTCCAGATTTTAAAATAGCAGCATTAGGTTCGTAGAGGTATTGGAGAGGTGTTGAATATTCAAAATTGAGATCGGAACCTAATTCAAAACAAAATTCTTGAGTATTGTTTTTCAATATGTTAGATGTTGTTATTTTAACCGATTGTTTGGTTTTTTTTGTTAGTAAAAAAAGAAGCTCTTTTACCTCGTTATTCACTGCGACCACATGAATTTCAGTTACATATTTTAGCTCGTTAATAGTTGAAGTAATGTCTAGAATAGGAGAGTTTTTAATAAGTATTGTATTCGATTTTTCAAATAAAAAATCTAAATTTTTAGGTACATTAGGTAAACAATCACTGAGTAAAAAAACTTTTCCTTTTGTATCATTTCTTCGGGAAGGATCGATATAAATACAGTCAAATTTTTCAGAAGATTTTTTTAAGTACTCCAATCCGTCTGTAGCTAGAGTTTTGATATTCGAAACGTTCATTTGCTTATAATTATGCGAAACTATTTCTGAAAGTTCTTTGTTTATTTCACAGTGCAACACCTTTTTAAATTGCTTGGAAAAGGCATAGCAATCTATACCAAAACCTCCTGTGAGGTCGATTAAGGAATTTCCATTGACTAATTTAGACTTGTATTTTGCAGTTACTTCAGAAGATGTTTGCTCTATGCTTAGTTTTGGGGGGTAATAAATGTTTTTTGTATGAAACCAGGTAGGTAATTTTTTTTCTGATTTTTGTTTAGCTATAATTTGATTGGCCAATTCTTGTATAGAAATATTTTTAAAGGGGCTTCCTTTAAAAATAAATTGTTCTATGTTAACTTTTAAGTTGTTATTAATATAACTCTGAGTTTCAGTATGTAAAATATTTGTATTCAAAAAAGAAGTGTTTTAAGAGCGCTTTTGACCGCAATAATACTAATAATTTAACAGTTATAAAGTCTTGTTAATCCTAGATTTTTACTACGTTTGTTTACTTATTATCAATTTAAAGTTAACAAATAATTTATTATGAAAAAAAGTATTTTAATGTTTGCTATGATGTTAGCAACAGTAAGTGCAAGTGCCCAATTTTATGTTTCTGCTAGTGGAGGATATTCAATATCTAGTGCAGGAGTAAGGTTTGGAACAGAAACAACCACTGCTGGGGTAGAGAACACTTACGGTAGTTATGGTGAAGGGATGCATACTCAACTAAGAGGGGGGTATTTTTTTAATGACACTTTTGGTGTTGAAATTGGTGTTGGGTATTTAAATGGAGCGGATCAAACTTCTGTTTTAGTAGATTTACCAGCACAAGCACAGTATATTAATATCGAGGCTAGAGGAAAGGCTTACGGTGCTTCAGCTTCTTTAGTGTATAAGTTTACAAACAATATTTACGGTCGTTTTGGAGCGTTAATTAAAGTAGGTGGTAGAACTGAATCTGATGGAAACATAAACATCGCATTATCTCAAACTGAAATGTTGAATGTAGATTATACGCAAGACTATAAAGGAAGACTTCCTTTAGGTTTTATTGGAGCTGTAGGGTATAAGTATGACTTAAGCAATAAAGTGTCTATTTTTGCTGAACTAGAGTATATGGGAGTTAGTGTAACAAGAGACTCTTCTGAGATTACTGAATTTTCTGCAAATGTTAATGGTCAGCCAAGATCTATAGAGCAGGTTAAAGCTATTTTTGCAGCTCACCCAGAGTATGCTGCTTTGGCTCCTGTGTTTAATAAAAATATTGAGTATGTAGATGAGTTACCTTTAGGTGCTAATCCAGCTGGAGAAAAACAATTATCTCAAAAGGTTCCTTATTCTTCTTTTGGAATTAATATTGGAGCAACTTTTTATTTCGGAAAATAATTTCTGTATTATATAAAATTAAAAGAGCAGCAAAATTGCTGCTCTTTTTTAGTGTTTTTAAGTTTCAATAATGTTAATTATAAGCTTTTACATTTCCCATATTTAGTGTGCCCACTGGCATTTCATGCTTTGTCGGTAATATTGCCCCAGATTCTGTTGTTATCCAATCACTCCAAGTGGCTTCCATTCCACCAGTAGGAATTATAGAAACCCACATTTTATAACTAGTTGGTCGACCGTTTTCCTCTAAAATCCATAAATAAGAATCGCCTGGTGTTGACCCTCCTGTAGTATAAGTAACTAATAAAGCTTCTTTACCTTTGTAGGATACTATTCGGCGCTGAATTCCGTTCTCGAAAACTTTGTAAGGAGCTACTAACCAAAAGCTATCATTGTTAAAATAATCTATTGCTTTTTGTAGTATTTCGTTGTTGTTCACTTGCTTTTCATTCACTAATACAATGCTTTTTTCAGGTGTTTTTGTAAACAAAGTCACTTTGTTGGCTTCCCAAGATACTTCAACTATATCCTTTTCTTTATCCCATTTATAAAAATGCTTTCCTCTAAAACTCCATTCAATAAAACGAGTGTTTTTATACGCTTCATAATCCAATGCTTTAAGCATTTTAGTAGCCAAAGCATCTGCCTTAGGACCTTGCTCACCAGTAGGAAGACTTTCGTTATTTTTAAAATAAAAAACAGCTAATACAATAGCGCTAATTAGCAATAGTGTTCCTAATATTTTAACTAATTTCTTCATTTTTGATTATTAATTGTTTAATTCCTAGGGCTAGTTCATCTGCAGCAGCAGGATGGTTTCTAAACCAAAGTTCGGGTTCTATTAATTCGAGTTCTGCAATAGCTAATTTACCATTATTATCAGTAAAAACATCAACACGTGCATAAATAGGAGTTTCTATGCAGGCTTTTACGGCGTTTTCAGCAAACAAAATTTCTTCATCGGTAGGTGTGTAATTGTGCACTGAACCTCCAAAATCGTCTTGTACTCTAAAGTCTCCTGATTTGGCTGTTTTTAAAACAGCATGCGTAAACTTACCGTTCATAACCATTAATGAAATTTCTCCTTTTTCAACTATTTGGTACTGAAAAGGTTGAATAATCATAGCTTCTTTATCAATTAGCGTAGAAAAAGTCTCTTCGTATTCGTGTATATTCTCTAAACTGATTTTATAAGTGTGCCTCGCAGTACCTGAAATACAGGGTTTTAAAACAAAATCGTTTAAATTATACTTTTGAGAAAGTTCTTGTAATGTGGTTTGAGTACTTTTTTCAATGAAGTAAGACTCACAAATATGCACTCCGTTTTGTTGTAAATCTTGTAGGTAGTGTTTATCAATATTCCAGCGAATAATTTTTTCTGAATTTAATAGAGTTGTTTGTTTACTAACGGTATTTAGCCATGTTGAAAACTCAGAAAACCGATCAAAATAATCCCAAGTAGTTCTAAATAAAATATATTTAGTGGTAGTCCAATTAAAAGTAGCATCATCCCATGAGAGGCGATCGACTGTTAATCCTTGGTTTTCAAGTGCTTTTTTTACGTAATTATCTTCATCTAACACATTTTGAATATAGTTGTTAAGCTTTGGAGGGTTTACATACCTCTTATCTGTAAGAATAATAACATCATATTTTTTCATAGATGCAATGTAACGTTATTTTTAGAGTTATAAAGTGCTTATTTATGCATATTATAATACTCTATTACGTGATTAGGTACTTTAATATTTTTTTGTAGCTTTTCATCTGATATGGGAGCTAGCGCAATTTGTTTTAATGGAATTAGTCCTGCCCAAATAGGTAACGTTTCGTCTTCGGGTTCATCGCTAACTCCAACATCTCTAATTTTTGCAGAAGCAGTTTTAACGGTCATTTCTACTACCAATGTTCTATCAAGTTCTTCAGGTTTCATTGGTCTAATATCATTCCAACGGCCCTTCATCATATGTTCCATAAAGCAATGCAAAGCGGCTTCTTTTTCTTTAGGCTCTTTAATTTTTTTTACTGAACCGAACAATGTAGCAGACCTATAGTTTACAGAATGATGTAATCCTGAACGCGCGAGAACTAATGCATCTAAATGCATTACTGTCATACTCATTTCTCCAGCATCTAAAAGCGATAACAACATCCTATTCGCTTGTGAGCTGTGGAGGTATATTTTATTTCCTTTTCTGCCGTAAGCCATCGGTAAGGAAATCGCTTTTCCTTCATAGGTGTAACTTACAAAACCAATAAACCCAACATCTAAAATAGCGTTGATTTTTTCAACATCATAAACGGCTCTTTTTTGCCCTCTTTTAACTCTATTAAGTTTTGATTTTTGATATTCTTGCATGAAATTTTATTTTAAATAACGTTCTTTAATAATATCCATATGCCAAATACTATGTCCTAGCAAAATAAAAGCACAAGCCCTTGCTGAGATTGGTGAATTGTTGGCAATTCCTATGTTGCATAAATTTTCATAAGAAATGCTATTTAGTAAGTTGATTGAATACAATCGAGTTGTTGTAAATTCTTCTAAGAGACTATCTATTGTTTTGTTGTGTGCACCAGAGGGATTTATGTATGTGTTTTGATTAAAACCTTCCAAAGGGGTCATATCTTTCCTAGCAATTCGAAGTAGGCGATACATAAAAATACGTTCGGTGTCAATTATGTGTTGTAATACTTCTTTTATACTCCACTTTTGTGGTTGATACCGATATTCTAACGTGTCTTTTGGAATAGATAAAAAAAACGTTATTACAGCTTCTTTGTCATTTTCAAATCCCTTTTTTAAAGAAGTTTTGTCTGGTACTTTAGATATATACCTAGCGTAAAATTCATTAAATTCTGTTGGTTGTAGTTCTTGTTTTTTCATTACTTAGATTATTTGCCTATCAAATGTAGTATATTTAAGGTCTATTCAATTAATCCAGATTTAATATAATAAATAGTCCAGATGTTTCCTTATAAAACTGCATTAAAACTAAGTAAGAGTCTTAAAGAACCATTGTATTTACAGTTAGCAAATCAATTTATATTGCTAATTAGAGAAGGAAAACTTATGCCTGGAACAAAATTATTGGGCTCAAGAACATTAGCTGATTTGCTGTTGATACATAGGAAAACAGTGGTTGCTTGTTATGAAGAGTTGATGTTACAGGGCTGGGTAGAAACTATTCCTAAAAAAGGAACGTTTGTTAATAAGAGCTTACCTCTTATTCAAAAAATAACATGGGTCAATGCTCCTAAAACATTGAAAAAACAGCGTTCGGGATTTGCTTTTTATGAAAACAATCATCTGTTAGAGAAAAAAACGGAAAAGATAGAAGGGGTTATGTATATAAATGATGGTACGTCAGATACAAGGCTTGCACCAACAGAAGAAATTGCTAGAATTTACCGAAAAATAGCTTCAAGAAAGCATGTTTATACGTTTTTAGATTACAGTACAACACAAGGAAATGAAAAATTACGAGAAGTGCTGGCTGTGTATTTAAACACTTCTAGAGGGATGGAGATCTCTAAAGAAAATATTTTAATTACCCGTGGTAGTCAAATGGGGATGTGGTTGTCTTCTCAATTGCTTTTAAAAGAAAAAGATGTTATTGTGGTTGGTGAAACGAACTATTCTTCTGCCGATATGACCTTTCGGCATCAAAAGGCACAAATTAAGAGGGTTTCAGTTGATGAAAACGGTCTTGCAATTGATCAGATAGAAAGATTGTGTAAGGAGCAGTCTGTAAAAGCTGTTTATGTAACTTCACATCACCATCACCCCACAACGGTTACTTTGTCGGCTGATAGGAGAATTTACTTATTAAACTTAGCGGAGAAATATAATTTTGCCATTATTGAAGACGACTATGATTATGATTTTAACTATAATCATGCTCCAATTTTACCATTAGCAAGTCATGATATGTCTGGAAATGTCATATATATAGGTTCTGTTTGTAAAACGGTAGCACCTGTTTTTAGGGTTGGATATTTGGTAGCTACCGAGGATTTTGTAAAAGAAGCCGCGAAATTAAGAGGTTATGTTGATAGGCAAGGAGATGCTTTGTTAGAAGTAACTTTTGCCGAATTTATTAAGTCTGGAGATTTAGATAGGCACATACGAAAAGTAATGAAGGTATATTTACATCGTCGAAATTTATTTTGTAAGCTGTTACAAAAAAGATTGGGCGCTTATTTTCAATTTGAGCTGCCAAAAGGAGGGATGGCTATTTGGGTTGAATTGAATAAACAGTATTCTTGGAATGAAGTAGCAAAAGAAGCAAGGAAGTATAAACTTGAAGTAGGAGAGTGGAAGCGATACGATTTAGCCAATAAAAAGCACAACGCTATACGAATTGGCTTTGCAAGTTATAATGATACGGAAATAAAGCTGTTAATAGAACGGTTAGTACTAACATTTAAGAGCATAAAAAAAAGTGCCTATTAAGCACTTTTAAAACATATCTTTAACTAAATCATTCATACTGTCGTATTCTTTAAATAAGAACCCGAAAAAGTCTTTACTTTTCTTTCCTTCTGATGTTAATTCACCTTCAGAGAACCTACATTTACGAAACTCTTTAAGCGTTTGGTTTAGGTGTTTTTTTAAAGGCTTGTCTATAGATAAATGATTCGTGTTTTTCACAGTTATATTTTTATAATGCGTTATTTAACTCTACTTTATATTTGTTTAATAAAGCTTTAGTGATTCCTAAGTTAGCTTCTTTTGAATCTACAGCTAAGTAAACAAAATAAGTACCACTAGGTGCAATATTGATAATGTGTACTTGGCTAGATAAAGTAATCGTAATATCTTGAATTTCTTCATTTAACCCTAATGCTTCAATAGCTTTTAATTTAGCTTTAACAACGCCTAAGTTATAAGCAGAGGCTAAATTTGGATCAAAATCAGGGTTAGCTGTAAATGAATCATACGCTTCACCAGAACCTACATCTGTTATTGAAACAGCAACAAACCCAGGAACATTATTTTTTAAGTTTTCGATAAAATCATTGATAATTTCTTTCATTGTAAATAGTTGTTATAATAATTAATTAAAAAAAGACTCTGTATTTATTGAAGGGTTACACTTTTAAGTGTTAGTTTAATCATAGCTACTTTAGAAACATCATCAGCCAACAGACAAACAATATGATTGTTGTCGTATTTGTTTATAACTACCAATCCTTCGTTTGAAGTTAAAACTAACTGATTAAGGCTTTCAGATTCTAAAGCATCTTGGAAAAACTCATGAGCCATCGTTACAATGACGCTTGCCATTGCTGCTACATTATTTTCTTTAGAAATATTATAAGAATCAACTACTTGTCCATTAGAGTCAAAAACGATTCCTTTATCAGCTTCTGACTCTTCTATTAAAGTTTGTAAGTTTACTTCCCCCATTAAGTATGACTATTCTTTTGTTTTTACGTCTCCCTTCTCTATTTAGGACACCCTTTTTTTTAAAGGGTCACAAAAATAAGACGTTATTTCATTATTTTTTTTCAGAAATGTTTCTTTGTGATTTTTTTAACAGTTTTATCTGTGTAAAAAACAACTAGTTAATAGAGAACTAAAGTACTGCAAAATTTTATACATATGGTTGTTTTAGGGACTTGGAAATAAAAAAAGACTAGATTTTTATCTAGTCTTTTTTAAGTTAATCGTCTTTTGTTTTTTGTTTTTTAAATTTTACCAAATCGAGAACATTCTCAAATCTAGGTTCAAAAAAGAAATCATAAACAGCATTTTTTAAATCGTTAACATTGTTTATGTTAGGAGCTTCATTATAATCGATAGCTGACTCATTTAACAACACTTTAGTTTTGTATTCATTTTGAAAAAAACGTATGTATTTTTGAAACTCACCATCGATATTTATTTTTTTGATATCAATAGCTTTATAAGACTTCATTTAATTCTGCTTTATATTTTTTTAGCATTGTTCTGGTAAGCGCTAAATTAGCTCTGTTAGAATCAACAGCTAAGTAAATAAAATACTCTCCGCTTGGAGACATATCTACAACGTGAATATGATTATCAAGTTTAAAATGAATATCATTAAGGTTTTCTTTTAGACCTAAGATGTCTATAGCTTTACGCTTAGCATTTATAATTTCTACATTATAAGCACAAGCTAAAGCAGGGTCAAAATTTGAGTCGGCAGAATCGGATGCTAAAGATTCTCCTGAAGCTATTTCAGCTACACTAATTGCAATATACCCAGGTATATTTTCTTTTACGTTTTGAACTAAGTCGGTTAGGATTTTTTCCATAAATTCCGGGGGTTTAGGTTAGGTTAAGTAATAATTATTAAATGTTAATAGTATTTGTTTCTTTTTTAAACATTAAGTTTAAAAGGCCTATGTTGGTGTTTTTATCAGCTAAAAAACACAGTACATATTCTTTGTATTTAAATAACAAAAGGGCTTCCTTATCTGACTTTAAAATCATTTCATTTAATGCTGTTTTAAAGAATAGATTAAAAAAGTTGCTAGACATGTTAAAAATAACAGCATCAAAAGCGGCTATTTTGTCTTTGATTTCTACCAAGTCGTTATCATGAGGATAAAAATCGACAATTTTCCCTTCGTTATCAATAAGATAAATGGCAGTAGTTTTAGTTTCTAAAAGTAATTTTTGTAAATCCAATTTTTATCTAACTTTTACAGCTAATATAAACTTTTTTATTGTTGAAAAAAAACTTTAAAAGCTGTTTGTGTTAAAAAAAAGTATTTTTTTTGTTAAAAAAATAATTAAAAAAAACAATTTAAGCTTTTCTGTTAAGTATTTTTCAATAAAAAAAAACTCTTAAAGACAGACTTTTTGGGTTGTTATTTACTTAATGTAATCGTACATTGAGGAGTTTACAAAGCTGCTTTAATCATTCGGTCATTTCCAAATAAGTCTTTTCGAAGTTCAATTTGTGTAAACCCTTTACTTGTTAGCATAGCAACCGTTTCTGAACCAAGATATTGGTTGATTTCAAAAAATAGAAGTCCGTTTTCTGATAGGCTATTTTTAGCTAAACTGGCAATTTTTTTATAAAAAAGTAACGGGTTGTCATCTGCAACAAACAAAGCCAAGTGTGGTTCGTTTCTCAATACGTTATTCTTTATTTCTACTTTTTCTAATTCACGAACATAAGGAGGGTTCGAAACAATAATGTCAAACGTACTGCTTAGTTCTTTAGTCTTTAAAATATCTTGGCTTATAAAAGAGATTTCAACTCCATTCAATTTTGCATTCTGTTTTGCTATGTTTACAGCTTCTTTAGAAACATCAATAGCGCTTATATTTGCAGTGGGGATATGTTTTTTTAAGCAAATAGGAATACAGCCTGTTCCTGTGCCAATATCGAGAATAGATAATTGTTTATGGCTTTGTTCTGTTTTCTTAATAATCCATTCAACGAGTTCTTCTGTTTCTGGTCGAGGAATTAAGGTGTTTTTTGTTACTTTAAAAGGAAGTCCGTAGAATTCTGTTTCCCCTATGATATATTGAATAGGTTCTTCTTTTAATAGTCGTGTTAAAGCTTTATTTAACAGCATTTTTTTATCTGAAGAAATTTCAAGGTCAGGTTGCAATACTAAGTCTAAACGTTTTACGCCTAAATACGCCTCTAGTAATAAAAAGAAAAAAGTATCAATTTCTGTTTGAGGGTAAACTGGGGTTAATTGTTCCGAGAAATACGATTTGTATTGTTTTAAATGCATAGTGTAGGTTTGTTTTTATAGAATTATCTTACAAATCTTTTAACATCCATACATTACAAGAATAATGTCCTGTGTTTCCTAAGGGGCTCTTTAGGTCGATAAAACCATTTTTTCTATACAAAGCTGTAGCCGCTTTCATATAGGGTAAAGTTTCTAAGTAACATTGTTTAAAACCTTGTTTTTTTGCTTCATTCATACAAAAGTTTATTAATTTACTTCCTATACCTTTTCCTCTTGCTATTGGTAAAAAGTACATTTTTTGAAGCTCACACATATTTCCTTCAAAATTATCTAATTGAGCGAAACCTGCACCTCCAACTACAACACCATTATATTCAACAACAAAATATTCAGCTTTTTCTTTTTCGTAGGCTTCATACATTGCATCAGTAGCCTTATCTTCATAGGCGGTTCCTACTTTTGGAGCTCCAAGCTCGATTAATACATCACGAATAACTTTAGCCATTTGGGCATTATCTTGTGGTTTTATTTCTCTAATAATAAAATCAGATGGTGTCATAGGAATATAGTACTTTTGCAGGAGCAAAGTACCCAAAAAAACACGAGTTTTCATGAAGAAATTCATTTATTTTTTTCCTTTTTTATCGCTAATAATTAGTTGTTCGGTAACACAAAAACCGATTTTTTTAAAAGTTGATGATATAAAATTACTATCTGCTGCTACAGATACGATTAGAGTTGGTGCTAATGCTTATTTTGAAAACCCAAACGATATAGGCGGTACAATAACTACTGATGAAATTAAAGTATTAATAGATGAAGTAAAAGTAGCACAGGTTTTTTCTGAAGAGTTTAAAGTTCCAGCTCGTAAAGAATTTCATATTCCGTTAAAAGTGGTAATTCCTTCAAAAAGAGTATTTGAAAATAATAAAAACAGAATTTTAGGAGGGATTTTAAACTCGTTGATAAATCAACGTTTGAAAATTCATTTTAAAGGAGATTTAAAATATAAAGTTTTAGGGTTTTCACATGTATATCCTATAGATAAAGTAGCAACTGTAAAAATTAAATTCTAGCATTATGAATCATGAATTTTACATAGTACGCTGCCTGGAATTAGCTAAAAAAGGAATAGGAACAACAAGACCAAATCCATCTGTTGGAGCTGTAATCGTACATAATAACAAAATAATAGGAGAGGGGTTTACCTCCGCTTATGGAGGCCCTCATGCAGAAGTCAATGCTATAAACGCTGTTCGAGATCAAGAATTACTTAAAGAAGCAACTATTTATGTTACGTTAGAACCTTGTTCGCATCATGGAAAAACACCTCCTTGCGCAGATTTAATACTAGAGAAAGGAATACCTAATATTGTTATAGGATGTGTAGATACAAACAGTTTAGTAGCAGGTAAGGGGATTGCACGACTTAAAAAAGCGGGTAAAAATGTTACCGTAGGTGTTTGTGAAAAAGAATGTTTAGAACACCATAAACGTTTTTTTACTGTTCAAAATAAACAGCGTCCTTACATCATTTTAAAATGGGCTGAAACGAAAGACGGCTTCATAGCTCCGTTAATAAAAGATGAGCAAAAGCCAGTATGGATTTCCAACCAATATTCTCAACAATTAGTCCATAAATGGCGTAGTGAAGAACATGCTATTTTAGTTGGAACGAATACGGTAATTGCAGACAATCCGTCACTAACAGTTCGTAGTTGGAAAGGAAATAATCCGGTAAGAGTTGTTATTGATAAAAACTTGCGAATTCCGTTAGAGGTAACTGTTTTTGATAAAAACGTACAAACAATAATTATAACAGAAGAAAAACAATGTGTTATTTCGAACGATAGTGAGAAGTCTTATGCACTTACTTACGAGCACATCGATTTTTCTTCGCCAGTTGCAGAACAAATTTGCGGTATATTGTATAAACACCAAATTCAATCGGTTATTATTGAAGGAGGGAGGCAAACTTTAGAAACATTTATTACTGCAAATTTATGGGATGAAGCTAGGGTTTTTATAGGGGATGTAGTTTTTGGAGAAGGGGTAAAGCGTCCAAATTTTAACGCTGAGTTATCTTCCGAAGAAAAAGTAGCTAACGATATTTTAAGACTGTATAGGAATGATTAAAAACATCATTTTTGATTTTGGTGATGTGTTCATCAATTTAGACAAAGAAGCAACATATAAAGAGTTGACAAGTTTAGGTATAACTGAAATCTCAGAAGAGATGATGCAACAGTATCATCAGTATGAAATGGGATTGATCTCTACAGATGAATTTGTGTCCTTTTTTCAGGATAAATTCAATATTCCAAGAGAAGATTTAATTCGCTCGTGGAATGCTATTTTATTAGATTTCCCTAGACATCGATTGAATTTTTTAAAAGAATTAGCAGCGAGTAATCAGTATCGATTATTTTTACTAAGCAACACCAATGATATGCATATTTCTTGGATTCAAAATGATTGGGGCAAGGAGTTGTACAATGAGTTTAAAAGTTGTTTTGAACAGTTTTACTTATCACATGAAGTTCATTTTAGAAAACCCAATACTGATATTTTTGAGTTTGTGCTAAGAGAAAATGATTTGGAAGCTACAGAAACCTTTTTTATAGATGATACCAAAGAGAATACCGATATGGCACAAGCATTAGGAATTCATGTGTGGAATAATTGTCCTAAAACAGAAGATGTAGTTGATTTGCTAAAGAGAAAGGAGTTTACGGCGTGATATATTTAATTTGCAGTGTTGTTATTTCTAGTTTACTGTTTGTAATTTTTAAACTTTTTGATATTTATAAAGTACATACCTTACCTGCTATTGTTTTGAATTATGCAGTAGCACTGTCTTTTGGTTTTGTACATTCTGAGGCTTCAATAACGATAGCTGATATACCAGATCAACCATGGTTTTTAGGAGCCTTTATTTTAGGTTTTTTATTTATTACGGTATTTAATGTAATGGGAATTACGGCTCAAAAAAATGGACTTTCAGTAGCATCAGTAGCCGGTAAAATGTCGGTAGTAATTCCAGTACTTATCGGGATCTTTTTGTATAACGAAAGCATAGGGTTGGTGAAAGTTGTAGGAATAATATTAGCATTGATAGCAGTATATTTATCCTCAGCAAAGAGTGATACTTCTCCTGTGCAATTTAAAAACTTATTATTTCCATTATTACTTTTTTTAGGTTCAGGAAGTATAGATACCTTGTTGAAATATACGGAAACAACTTATGTTCCTAAAGAAGCGGTACCAATGTTTTTGTCAACTATTTTTGGGTGTGCTTTGCTTTTTGGTTTGTGCTATTTTGTAGCTAAGTTTGTACGCAAAAAGAACAGCTTTGAATGGAAAACACTATTCTGGGGGATTGCTTTAGGAATTCCTAACTATTACTCTATGGAGTTTTTATTAAAAGCGTTGCAAACAAAAGGACTTGAAAGTTCTATAGTTTTTACTATAAATAATGTGTCTATAGTGATCTTAACTACCGTATTTGCTCTTGCATTCTTTAAAGAAAAATTAATTAAAAAAAATTGGATTGGTATTGGGCTTGCTATAATTAGTATTTTATTAGTAGTTTCGGCGTAATGAATGAAGAGATAAAAGACACTTACAAAATGATTACAAAGCCTTCTGAGGAAACCTTATTTAAAGACCGAAATAGCAAGTTTTTTGGATATGCTTTTCCTGTTTTTTCAGAAGAAGATATCAAAGAACGATTAGAAGAACTTCGTAAACAACACCATACAGCGCGTCATCATTGCTATGCTTGGCAGTTAGGAACAGATAAGGTTCGTTTTCGTGCGAATGACGATGGAGAACCAAGTAATTCGGCTGGTCAACCAATTTATGGACAAATACAATCTTTTGATGTAACCAATATCTTAATTGTTTCGGTACGTTATTTTGGAGGAACTAAACTTGGAGTAGGAGGATTGATTAACGCCTATCGAACTTCTGCGCAATTAGCTTTAGAAGCTTCTGAGATTGTAGAGAAAACTATTGATATTCATTATAAGCTGAAATTTGGTTACGATATGATGAATAAAGTACAGCGTATTATTAAAGAACGAGACCTAGATATCATTAATCAAAAATTAGAATTAGACTGCGAGTACACTATCTCGGTACGAAAAAAAGAAGCTGAAAGTATTTTTGAGGTTTTTGATAACCTGTTTAAAGTAGAGATTAGGGAAATAGAGTAATTTTACATCTTTGAAAATCTATTTACTATAGAGAAAACACAAATTATTATAAATTTAAATCATTATGAAAGCAAAAATCAAAATTGCTATTATTATTTTAACAGGAATTATTTTAAAAGCAGAAGGACAAGAAATAAAAAAACAAGATTCATCAGCAAGTTACCCTTCTCAGACTGATAGGGGTAATATATTTCAACTGTATCAAAATCAAAACCAAACTCTTGAATTTGGAGTAGCAGGAGGGATAAATACTAGACGCTCTTGGATTTTATCTAGGCATTCAGATTTAAGTGGTAATTACGGTAAATACTACAGCACCCTTCATTTACAGCCAGATACAGGAGATAAATCTCAATATAGGGGATTAGCTATAGGTTTTAACCCTAATGCTGTAATAGGAGTAGGTACTCATTTAGCTGTAAATGGTAACATAGGAGTTGGAACTCTTACTCCAAGTGTTAAGTTACATGTTCAGCAAAAAAAATCAGGAATAGCTACTAGATACTCAACACAAATAATTGAAGACGTTGATGCACAACTTGATATTATATCAGACGCATCTGGTACTTGGGGTTCTTCAATTAATTTAGTGGAAGGAAATGGAGAATTAAATAATGATCTATGGTCCATTGTAAGACAAACTTCTAGTGATGGTGATTCAAGCTTAAGGATAAATTATGGAAATAGCAATCAACACGATAATCCTAGTGTTATAACTTTTAATACCGATAAAAACGTAGGTATAGGAACATCTGCACCAACAGAAAAGTTAGAAGTAAACGAAGGAAATATTAGAATATTTGGTTATAATACATCTAGATATATTCGTTTTGGAGAAGTTAATTATCAAGGAGCCTTTATTAATTATGACGGAACAAAGAACGTGTTGAATATAGGTGTCAACAATATAAACACTACAGATACCAGTAATGATTATAATGCCATTAGCATAGTTAGAAGTACTGGTAATGTAGGGGTAGGGACTACTACTACAGGTTCTCATAAGTTAGCAGTAGAAGGTTCAATAGGAGCACGAGAAATTAAGGTAGAAAGTAGTGGCTGGTCAGATTTTGTATTCTATAAAGATTATAAGCTACCCTCTCTTCTTGAAGTAGAAAATCATATTAAGAATAAAGGTCATTTAAAAGATATACCAAGTGCCAAAGAGGTTGAAAAAAATGGAATTTTTCTTGGAGAAATGGATGCTAAATTATTGCAAAAAATTGAAGAGTTAACGCTTTATGCTATTCAACAAGAGAAAAAAATAAAAACTTTAGAAATTAAATGCTCAAAGATTGATAAGTTAGAAAAAGAGAATAACTTATTAAAATCTTTACTGAAAAGAGTTTCTGTTTTGGAAAAGAAATCTGGAATTAAATAATTAAAGTGTTTTTTTGAGGTTTTTGATAACCTGTTTAAAGTAGAGATTAGGGAAGTAAATAAGTAATGTATTGTTAGGATTTCGGGTAGTGAAAAAATTATTATAATAAATTGAAATATATTATTTTAGCCTTGTAACAATTAAAAAAAACTGAATATGAAACTAAAAAACCTACTAATTATTGCATTTACTTTTTTCTCTTTTCAATTATTTTCTCAAAGCAATCCTCAAGCAATTCCTACTAAAGAAAATATTTGTAAGGGAGCAGCCATCAGTGTTGTAGCCAATGTGAAACCTTTTATGGATAATGGTTTTTCTAAATCTGAAATTATAGAAATGGGGAAGGAGCTTGTAAAAGATGTTATAAAAGATTCACCTACTAAAGCCTATGATTTATTAAAAGCTAAAAAATCAAAAAGCGAAGTCATTGAGATACTTTACAACGATTTTATGAAGTTGGATGAAAAAGTTGTACTAAAATTTTTATTAAAACCCGATGTGGATGAGGAAGAGGATGACTATTAACATCTTTATTACTAAGAGCAAAAGTCCAGTTGTCGGTTTTGATTTTATTGCGTTTAAGATGTTTTAAGCAACTCTTCGTAGTATAGCTCATTACTGTCATATTCTTGTCATACATTTGTCAGGTTGCTGTCAACACAAACATGTTTTTGAACCTTATTTTTGTCTAAAATCAAAAATCAATTAGTAATGAATTCAAACACAATGAATTTAAGAGACCTTAAAAAAATGAGAGTTGCTCGTCATTGGTCTCAAGAACAATTGGCGGAAATGAGTGGCTTAAGCATCCGAACTATTCAAAGAATAGAAAACGGAGAAAATGCGGGATTAGAATCGTTAAAATCTTTAGCAGCTGTTTTTGAAACAAATATTGAAGGTTCAAATAAGAAAGAAGCGTTAGGTCAGATTAGAAAAGAAGAAGCTTACATTCAAAAGTTACAAGGTTTTTATAAACTTTTAGCCATTGCTTTATTCAGTATTATTGTTCCAATAATACTTGCAGTTAACGATGCTTTTTTCTGGGGAATTACCTTGTGGATTTCATTAGGATGGTTTGTAATAATTGGTATCTATTCTCTTAATACTTTTGAGTTTTTTGGAGAAGAGTGGAGAAAAAAAGTGATTCAAAAGAAATTTAAAAACAAAAAAAAGTAACAGCTATCTCCATAATCAGGTATGAGTAATAATGGTTAACGGGTGAATTTACATCGCTTTACAATTATTATATAATGAGCCGTTAAGAAGATTTTGGATGAAGCACTGTAGAACGCTAAAGTAGCGTGAAAATCCTTTATAACCCGCTAAAAACCAAAACATTTTAGGTTACTTCAATAATTATTCGTAAATTTGCACGCCTTTTTACGAGTACAGATTTGGAAAAGGTAGAAAATAACATTTATTAAGTTTAATTTCTCTTGGCGTTAATATCGTTAAAAATCTGGTTAACAAAAAGATACAAATATTTATTTCAGACATGTCTGAAGAAACAAAAAACACAGCAGAAGCTGTAAATCCAGCAGAATTTTTAGCAACGTTTAACTGGCATAAATACGAAGAAGGTATTGATGAAGTTGATGAGTCTAAATTAAAAGAATTTGAAAAAGCCTTAGAAGGTACTGTAGGGTTCGTAAACGAGCGTGATGTTATCGAAGGTGAAGTAGTACGTATTACAGATCGTGATGCTATTATTGACATTAACTCTAAGTCGGAAGGTGTAATTTCGTTAAACGAATTCCGTTACAACCCAAATTTAGCTGTTGGAGACAAAGTAGAAGTATTGGTTGACAAAAGAGAAGATTCTTCTGGTCAATTAGTATTATCTCACAAAAAAGCACGTGTAATCAAAGCTTGGGATCGTGTTAACAATGCACACGAAACAGGTGAAATCGTTAACGGTTTTGTTAAGTGTAGAACTCGTGGAGGTATGATCGTTGATGTATTTGGTATTGAAGCATTCTTACCAGGTTCTCAAATTGACGTGAAGCCTATCCGTGACTACGATCAATATGTAGAAAAAACTATGGAGTTCAAAGTGGTGAAAATCAACCACGAATTTAAGAACGTAGTAGTATCTCATAAAGCGTTAATCGAAGCTGATTTAGAAGATCAAAAACGTGAAATTATCGGTCAATTAGAAAAAGGACAAGTATTAGAAGGTGTTGTTAAAAACATTACTTCTTATGGTGTATTTGTTGACTTAGGAGGTGTTGACGGATTAATTCACATTACTGATTTATCTTGGTCTCGTATCAACCACCCGAATGAAGTTGTTGAATTAGATCAAAGATTAAACGTTGTAATCTTAGACTTTGATGATAACAAGTCTAGAATTCAATTAGGATTAAAACAATTATCTGCTCACCCATGGGAAGCTTTAAATGCTGATTTAAAAGTTGGTGATAAAGTAAAAGGTAAAGTAGTTGTTTTAGCTGATTATGGTGCATTTGTAGAGGTTGAAGAAGGAGTAGAAGGATTGATCCACGTATCTGAAATGTCATGGTCAACTCACTTACGTTCTGCACAAGATTTCGTAAAAGTTGGTGATGAAGTAGAAGCTCAAATCTTAACATTAGACCGCGAAGAGCGTAAAATGTCTTTAGGTATGAAGCAATTACACCCAGATCCATGGACAGATATCACTACTAAATACCCAGTAGGTTCTAAACATACTGGTACTGTACGTAACTACACTAACTTTGGTGTATTCGTAGAGTTAGAAGAAGGTATTGATGGATTAGTATATATCTCTGATTTATCTTGGACTAAGAAAATTAAGCATCCATCAGATTTCGTAACTGTTGGTGATCAATTAGAAGTTCAAGTGTTAGAATTAGACGTAGAGAACCGTAAATTAAACTTAGGTCACAAGCAAACTCAAGATAACCCTTGGGATGCTCATGAGTCTACTTATACAATCGGATCTATCCACGAAGGTACTATTAAAGAGAAAAACGATAAAGGTGCTACTGTAGTATTTGCTGATGGTGTTGAAGCGTTTGCTCCAACTCGTTTCTTAGAAAAAGAAGACGGAGGTAAATTAGCTAAAGGCGACGAAACAAAGTTCCAAGTAACTGAGTTTAGTAAAGAGTACCGTAGAATTGTTGTTTCTCATACTTCTATCTTTAGAGAAGAAGAACAAAAGAACATCAAAGCTGCTGCTGCTAAAGCTCAAGAAGTAGAAAAAACTACTTTAGGAGACATCGGTGGATTAGCTGAATTAAAGAAGAAAATGGAAGGAAAATAATCCTAACAACTTCTTAAAAATTACAAACCGTTAAGCTGTAAAGCTTAGCGGTTTTTATTTTCTATTTAAAATCTTTGGAAGTTATTGTTATTATAATTATATTGATAATAAATAAATAAATGAAGTGAGTCACCTCATTTATTCTTTCCGAAAAAGAATGTTTATAAAATTGCGCACGTTCTTTTTAATTGGCTATTTACTAACAATTGTATTTGAATAAAACAAATGCAAATAATTAATTTAAAATGATAAAAAAGATTACATAAGTTTGCAAAAGGTATGTTTGCAATATTTACTATTAAATTATTGCTATTAGGGGTGGTAACTTTAAATCAAGCATGTCAAAAAGATGATAGCCATAATCTTTTAATAGATTCACAAAAAGAAAAGGTATTAAAAAAGTTTGAAAATTCTCTTAAGAACATAGCACCCAAAACGAATAAAATTACTTCAAAATTTTTTAAAAAAAAAGAGTTCCTATAAAACACTCCAGGAGAAAGGAATAATAGATAATACCAGGATTATTACAACTTTCAACTTATGATGTTGAGTTTTCGAGTGATATTACTGATAGACCTGTTACAGAAGAAGAATTAGATTGTGTTGTACAAAAAAATATAAATACTATAATCTCAAGTTCAATTGATATTAATAGTATTAGAGAGTTTAACAAATAAATATTGAATTATTATATGAGGTTAAATAAAATAAAAACACCAAAAATAGTACTGTATACCTTTTTAATTATAGCAATAATTATTCATTTTGTGATGCAAGGTGTTGGTGAAAAAAATATAATAGATTTTATTTTATCAAGTTTAATTATAATAATATTATCTATTTATATAATAAATTCTTTTATTAAAAAGTCAAATTAATGACTAAGACAAAATAAATAGACGAACCGTTAAGCTGTAAAGTTTAGCGGTTTTTTTAGTTCCTTATGTAACAAATGTTACAGTTAAAGCTCTTCCTTTATAAAGGATACTTTCTTAAATAGCTTTATATTTGCGCATCAATAAAAAATGAATATGACACTTATTAAATCGATATCAGGTATTAGAGGTACCATAGGCGGAAATACAGGTGATAATTTAACTCCAATAGATGCTGTAAAATTTGCAGCAGCATATGGAACTTTTATAAAAAAGAAAAACTCCGAAAAAGAAAAAATTACCATTGTAATTGGTAGAGATGCTCGTATATCGGGTAAAATGATTAGTAACTTGGTAGCTAACACTTTAGTTGGTTTAGGAATAGATGTAATCGATTTAGGCTTATCAACTACACCAACTGTTGAAGTAGCTGTTCCTCTTGAAAAAGCCGAGGGAGGTATTATTTTAACCGCATCGCACAACCCAAAGCAATGGAATGCTTTAAAACTCTTAAATGAAAAAGGAGAGTTTTTAAATGGTGAAGATGGAGCTGAAATCTTAAAAATTGCTGAAAACGATGCGACTATACAGTTTGCTGAAGTTGATGATTTAGGAACGTACAAGAAAAAGAAAGATTATATAAAAAAGCATATTAAAGAAGTTTTAAAACTAGACTTAGTTGATGCTGAGGCCATTAAAAAAGCTAATTTTAAAGTAGTAGTAGATGGAGTAAACTCTACTGGAGGAATTGCTATTCCTGCTTTATTAGAAGCATTGGACGTAAAGTGTGTAGAATTATATTGTGAACCAAACGGACATTTTCCACACAATCCCGAACCTTTAAAAGAACACTTAACCGATATTTCTGAATTAGTAGTGAAAGAAAGTGCGGATTTAGGTATTGTAGTTGATCCTGATGTAGATCGTTTAGCGCTAATATCTGAAGACGGTTCTATGTTTGGAGAAGAATACACTTTAGTAGCTTGTGCAGATTATGTTTTAGGTCAATTAGGAGGTGGTAACACTGTTTCTAACCTGTCATCTTCAAGAGCCTTACGTGATGTTACTGAAAAGCACGGAGGAACTTATACTGCAAGTGCAGTAGGAGAGGTGAACGTTGTTCAAATGATGAAAGATACCAATACAGTAATTGGAGGAGAAGGTAATGGAGGAATTATCTATCCAGAATCTCACTATGGACGTGATTCGTTAGTAGGTGTGGCACTGTTCTTATCACATTTAGCACACAAAAAAATGTCTTGTAAAGAATTAAGAGATTCATACCCAAGCTACTTTATGAGTAAAAATAAAATCCAATTAACACCACAAATTGATGTTGATACGATTTTAGAAACCATGGCCACCAACTACAAAAATGAACAGGTAAATACCATTGATGGTGTAAAAATTGATTTTGCTGAGGAATGGGTACACTTACGTAAATCGAATACTGAGCCAATCATCAGAATTTATACTGAAAGCACTAGTCAAGACAATGCAGATGCTTTAGCTAAAAGATTTATCACTGAAATACAACAAATAATACAATAGTTCTTTGAAATTAAAAATAGTAAGTTTATTAATGCTGATTGCTTCAGCATCGATAATAGCACAGGAGAAAAACGAAGAAATCGTTCAAAAGAAAAAAGTAACTAACAAAGGAAAGTTCTTCGTTTATTGGGGATGGAATTGGGCTAGTTATTCTAATTCAGATATTCGTTTTAAAGGAGCAAATTACGACTTTACATTACAAAATGTAAAAGCACAAGACAGACAAACAAAGTTTTCTTTTAATGATTATTTCAATCCGGGGAGAGTAACTATTCCGCAAACGAACTATCGAATAGGATATTTCTTTAAGGAAAACTATACTGTTTCTATTGGGGTAGACCATATGAAATATGTAATGATAGCGAATCAAGATGTGAAAATCAATGGAAACATCAATATAGGAAATGCGAAATACGATGGAACATATACTAATGAAACCATTAATTTAGCAGGTGATTTTTTACGTTTTGAGCATACTGATGGATTGAACTATCTAAATATGGAAGTAAAGCGTTTTGACGATGTAAGCCATTGGTTTGGATTAAATCTAGAAAACTTACAAATCAATTTAACAGAAGGAGTGGGGCTAGGTATTTTGTATCCTAGAACTAATACAACCTTATTAGGTATGGAACGCCACGACGATTTTCATTTATCAGGATACGGAGCTTCTATTGGCGGTGGTTTAAATATTACATTCTTAAAACACTTTTTTGTACAAGCAGATTTAAAAGGTGGATATATTTATATGCCAGATGTTAGAACGACTAAAAGTTCAATAGACTCTGCCTCACAAAGTTTTTACTTTTTTGAGAACACCATTTTAATAGGAGGTAAATTTAGGCTTTAATAACAAAGTGTTATAAATACGTTAATATTATAACTATTTTAGGCTAACTAGTAGTATACTGCTAATTTTACGCAACATAACAAACAACTAGAAATTTCAACTATGGATTTAGAACAGTATTTTGATACGTTTAGAAAAAATATTGTAGGTATAAATCAAACTTTTCAAACACCTTATGGCGAAAAGAAAATGATTTATACAGATTGGACTGCAAGTGGAAGATTATACCAACCTATAGAAGAACGACTTTTAAATAAGTTTGGTCCCTTTGTAGCCAATACACATACAGAAACTTCAACTTCAGGAGCTGCTATGACTTTAGCATATCACGAAGCACGAAATATCATAAAACGTCACGTAAATGCATCTTCTAATGATGTGTTAATTACGGAAGGCTCTGGTATGACAGGGGTTGTTAATAAATTTCAGCGTATTTTAGGATTAAAAGTAACTGAAAATTTAAAGGAAAACACGCAAGTTCCTGATGAAAAAAGACCAATTGTCTTTGTAAGTCATATGGAGCATCACTCAAACCAAACCTCTTGGATTGAAACAATAGCAGATGTTGAAGTTGTTCCTTGTAATGACGAAGGATTAGTGTGCATAGATAAGTTTGAAGAAACAATAAAAAAGTACTTAGACAGACCTATTAAAATTGCCTCTATAGTAGCAGGATCGAACGTAACGGGAATAAAGACTGACTACCATAAAGTAGCCTCTTTAATTCATAGATATGGCGGTTTGTGTTTTGTTGATTTTGCCTGTTCTGCGCCTTATGTTGATATTGATATGCATCCAGAAAAAGAAGATGAGTATTTAGATGCTATTTTCTTTTCACCACATAAATTTTTAGGAGGACCAGGAAGTTCTGGAGTCTTGATTTTTAATAAAAAATTGTATAAAAATATGGTTCCTGACAATCCTGGAGGTGGAACCGTTAGCTATACGAATCCTTGGGGACAGCATGATTATTTTGACGATGTAGAAACACGAGAAGATGGAGGTACTCCCGCTTTTTTACAAACGATTAAAATAGCTTTATGTATTCAGGTAAAAGACCAAATGGGGACCGATAAAATAAAGGAACGTGAAGATGAAATCAATCCAATTATCTTTCACTGTTTAGAGAATTTAGAAGGCGTTAAAATATTAGCTCCAGCTCATAAAGATCGGTTGAGTATTTTTTCTTTCTACTTTGAAAAATACCATTTCAATCTTGTCGTAAAATTATTAAACGATCGCTTTGGAATTCAAACTAGAGGCGGGTGTTCATGTGCAGGAACTTATGGCCATTTCTTATTAAATGTAGATCAAATAAGATCAAATGAAATTAAGGGACAAATTTTAGAAGGTTGCAATACAGAAAAACCAGGTTGGGTACGTTTATCGGTACATCCTACAATTACAAATGAAGAAGTACAATTTATTTGTAAATCGTTACAAGCGTTAGCAGATAATATAGAAGAATGGTCTAAAGACTATACGTACGACATTGCAAAAAATGATTATGTACATAAAACTATTGAACCAATAGAAAAACAACTGGTAACCGATTGGTTTTCGTTTTAATTACGATATGACACATATAAATAGTTCTTTTTTAGAAGACCATTATTCTAAAATTAAAGAAGATTCTATATCTGGAAGATGGATTACATTAACCGATATAGAACCTTTGTATTTAGGCTTACAAAACTCGGCAATTCAAACAAAAATTATTGGAGAATCTGAAGAAGGAAGAGCCATTTACCAAGTAAAACTAGGAAACGGTAAAAAGAAAATTCTTGTTTGGAGCCAAATGCATGGAAATGAAAGCACAGGAACCAAAGCAGTATTTGATTTTTTAAATTTCATTCAGCGTTATGCCAACCATGAAATAACGAAATCTATTTTAAATAATTGTAGTATTACTATAGTTCCCATGTTAAATCCAGACGGAGCACAAGCCTATACCCGTGTCAATGCTAACAATATAGATTTAAATAGAGATGCCGTTGCGTTAAAAGCTAGAGAAAGTAAGCTTTTACGCAGTATTTTAGAAGAAGTAAACCCTGAATTTTGTTTCAACCTTCATGATCAAAGAACCATTTTTGGTGTTGAAGGAACCAAAAATCCCGCAACAATTTCTTTTTTAGCACCCTCAGAAGAGGAAAAAAGAACAATTACTGAAGGGCGAAAAGAAACGATGAATGTAATTGTTGTTATGAACGATTTACTACAAGAAATTATACCCAATCACGTAGGGCGTTACACAGACGAATTTTATCCTACAGCCACTGGGGATAATTTTCAAAAATTAGGACATAATACCATATTAATTGAAGCGGGGCATTTTGCGAATGATTACGACAGGGAAGAGGTTAGGAAATTTAATTTTTACGCGCTATTACAGGGAATACACCACATTTCGCAGACAGAAAACTTTAAAGAGTTTGAAAAATATTTAGCTATTCCTAACAATATCAAGAACTTCTACGACGTGATTTATCGATCAAAAAATAATGAAAAAGATGTTGCTTATCAGTATGTAGAAAGTGTAGAAAATGATAAATTTGCACTCGTTTTAACAAAGGAAAAAGAAGGGGACTTATCTATGTATTTAGCCCATAAAGAATTCATAAAAATTAGTTAAAAATTCTTTTTCTTTCAAATAAAACTTATTTTTTTTAGAAAAAAACTATATTTTAGCAATATTACTTGAAGAAAACAAAAAAATGAAGAAGTTCATACTAGATGAAATTGATCATCAAATTTTAGACATTTTAATTGAGAATGCTCGTACGCCATTTACAGACATAGCCAAAAAGCTATTAGTATCGGCTGGAACAATACATGTACGTGTAAAGAAAATGGAAGACGAAGGAATAATTCAAGGATCTACCTTAACCTTGAATTATGAAAAAATGGGATATTCGTTTATTGCTCATGTTGGAATTTTTTTAGAAAAAACATCAATGACGCAACATGTGCTCGATAACTTGCGTTTAATCCCAAACGTAACTGTAGCATACGTAACTGCAGGAAAATATAATATTTTCTGTAAGGTTCGTGCTAAAAATACGAATGATGCTAAAGACATTATTTATAGAATAGATGATATTCATGGGGTGAATAGAACGGAAACAATGATTGCCCTTGAAGAAAGCATCAATGATAAAAAACGTTTAATGCACGCTATTTTTAAAGATATTTAAAAACTATTTTTATAAAAGAATAAAAAAGGGCTGCATAAAAAATATGCAGCCCTTTTTATTTGATGGTTTAATGAGTTAACTTTTTCTAAGATATTAGTTTTTGGTTAGTTTATTTTAAGTTTTCAAATTCTTCTTTAGAAATTTCTCCCGAGTTAATTTTTCTTAACTCTTCCATTTTAGATAAGATATACTCATGTAAGCCCGCATCAATATCGTCTGGTTTTTGTAAATCTTGACGTAATGCTCCTGGCAATACATAATTATCGTAGTAGTAAAAGAAATTATAATCAAAACTACTTACAGATAAATTATAATCTCCTAATAAGTATCCTAAACGGAAAGCCGAACGACGTTGAGCCGGAGTACCGTGATGTCCAGAACTAGTTGTGTTGTAATCACCAATAGAAGCTGCAAAATTATAGGCTGGAGCCGCTTGTGTCCAAGTAGCATTGTATCCATTCGGTTTTTTAATATAATATCCCGCAAAACCATCTGCTTCTAATTCTGTTGCTCTTGCAGTGCTTTCTCTTCTCGAAGGTAAGTTGTTTTGATATTGTAATTGGTGTCCTACCTCATGAGCTTGAACCATCGCACAAGAAATTCTTCCTCCTTGGCTTAATGCCATGTTATAAAGCTCTTCACCATAAATAATATAACCACTACCGTACGAAATAGCATTGGCAGTTCCTGAACCTTTTGCAAAGTATAAAGGTATGGTATTGATGTTAAAAACATCTGCGATTTTAACATTCTGGTTATTTAAGAAATTTGTTTCAGATTGATTTACAATAGTTGAACCAATGTAGGCGTTTTGACCCCAGTAGCTATCTATATAACTACAAACTTCATGAGAATGGGTGTCAAATAATTTAGCATTTTGATTTTCAACAGGGTTTGTGTCGTTATCACTACAGCTAACCATTAATACGGCTGCTGCTGCTAATATGAAGGGTTTTAAATTTTTCATTTTTCTTTGATTTAAATCATAATAAAAAGTTAATTCATTAAACAATCAATAACCTAAGCGTTAAAATGATAAAAATATTGCCCTTCACTTAAATAAAAATGAACTGTATTATATTGTTAATTGTTTCATGTTAAACTAATCAATTGATAATAAAGAGGTTATATGTATATTCTTTTTATAAACTCCAACCAAACTTTTCAAAAATAATTCTCCAATCTTTGGGGAAATCTGCTATCATTAACATTTTTTTAGTTGAATAGGGGTGAGTAAACTCCAGAGAATACGCATGTAAAAAAAGATTTTCACAATTAAAATTAGCAACGAACATTGTATTGTGATTTTTATCTCCATATTTGGGATCTCCAATTAATGGGTGGCTAATTTTGTTCATGTGAATTCGCAACTGATGTAACCTTCCTGTTTTAGGAGCTAATTTTACCAAACTATACCTAGATGTATCATAGGGCTTTACAGGAATATCTACTGTAACCGTATTTATTGTGTTTACATGTGTTTCTGCATCTCTATGCACATTGGCATCCCTTCCTTTTACAGGAGAATCTATAATCTTAGCTTCAGGAGCATGACCTCTTACAACTCCATAATACGTTTTTTGTATCTCATTATTGGTAAATAGCTCTTGAAACTTGGCGACAAAACTAGTTTCTTTTGCAAGCAGTATAATTCCAGATGTTTTTCTATCAAGACGATGAATTGGATACATTTTTTGATGGAATTGCTGCTGAATTATTTGTAATAAGGAAGCTTCTTCAGCAACATTTCTAGAATGATGCGCGTGGTGTACAACTACATTATTAGGTTTTGATACACAAAGTACATATTCATCTTCGTAAATAACATCTAACTTCATTATACTATTCATTTATTGGCGTTAGCTTAGTAAAATTTAATAAGACCAAAGATACGATACCACATATAAAAAAACCTATAAAAAGGGGTAGAGTAGTGGTTTTGATATAAGTACCTATAAACGTAGCAATTGGTACTGCCATAATGGTAGATACGAATCCGTTAATTGCAGCTCCAATCCCTGCTATATGTCCTACAGGTTGCATAGCCAAAGCTCTGAGGTTTCCAAATAAAAAACCAATTGAAAAAAATTGCAAGGCAAAGAATATTAGTAGTATAGCAATACTTGGATTTTCTTTTTGATAAAATAGCGTTACATAAATAATAGGAACTATTGAAAAAATTATTAGAAAGAACGATACGATTTTATGCATCCCAAACTTCATTACAAACGAGCCATTTAAAAAAGTAGCAAAGCCAACAGAAATAGACAAACCAGCAAATATGTAAGGAAATTCATCCACCAATAAATACTGTTCTTGAAAAATTTGTTGTGAAGCACTTAAATACACCATAAATGATCCTGTAATAAAACCAGATATTAATGTAAAAATAACAGCTTGTTTGTGTTTTATAAATTCTTTTGAACCGTCTAAAAATAAACGAAAAGCAAATTTAATTCTATTTTCTTCTCGAAGTGTTTCAGGTTGACGTTTCCACAGCCAAAACATAACGATTATACCAAATATTAATTGACTGTAAAATATCGATCTCCAACCGTAAGCATCTAACATTAATTTACCTATTGCTGGAGCGACTACCGGAACTAAAATGAAAATCACGACAATAAACGACATAATTTTAGCCATATAGTTACCACTAAAGCTATCACGAACCATCGCAATGCTTATAGTTCTTGGAGCAGAAAGTCCAATACCTTGTAAAATCCTACCTAAAACCATCATTTCTAAACTAGTAGCGCTAACACAAATAAAACTAGCGATTACAAAAAGTATAAAACCGCCGTAAATAACTGGTTTTCTGCCTAAACTATCGGAAATAGGACCAGAAATTAACTGACCAAAGCCCAAACCTAAAAAAATCATGGTGACTAATAATTGACTGTCATGTGATTCTTGTTGAACACGAATACTAATACCTATTTGTTCTAAAGCGGGAAGTAATGCATCTATAGATAAAGCAACTAACGACATTAGAGAGGCCATTAAAGCAATGAACTCTAATTTTGATTGATTGTTTTTTTGCATTGGGCAAAAATACTGCCTTTATTTTAGTTAGAAGTATGGAATAAAATAAAAAAGGCTGTTTATATAACAGCCTTAAACAAACAATATCATAACTTATAAGTCTAATAAAAAGACGCTGTTAAGAATAAAATTGTAGTGAAACAAAAAAATGTAAAAAGTGAAGGGGCTCTCTTTTATTCTATAAACAGCGTCGTATACTATATACATCTTACAGTGTATAGAACAGTTATATTTAAAATAACCCTACTTTTTTTGTTAATTTTTTTTTAAATTTTTATGTTTTCTAATAAAAATATTAGTTTTTGAACTTTGTCTTTTTGTTGAATAGTTAGCCTTTTCCCTTGAAACATAAGGGTTGTATTAGGAAGGTCTCTAGTTAATTTTTCTTTTGTAGTAAAATCAATTTTTTCTAATTCCTTTTTAATTTTTTCAACATCTTCAATTTTTATAGTATATACATGTACTCCTAATTTAGAAACATTTTTAAATCCTTGGTATAAAATTTTACCATCTTTAAATAAGTACATATCAAAAACGGGGCATTTACCTAAGCATTGAGTTTTTCCGTAGTATAAAAAAGCATTTTCTTTTTTGATGTTTTTTGAGCTTGAACATGTTACCAACATAACAGCCAACAGTAGTAAAAAAATAAATCTCATCATTTTATTTTAATAACAGTACTCTTAAAAATAAAGAACATTTTAAGAGTACTGAGTTGTTAAACTTAATGCCTTTTGCATTTTGTTTTCTGTGGATTTCCAAAAGAGTTGGCTTGTTTCCATGCTCCAGGTTTTGGTAGTTCAAAGGTAGCCGGACTTCCTTTTTTTCTAAGAGCCAGGTTTTTTCTTATATGATTTCTAAAACTAACTAGCTCCTCTCTGTGGTACATTAACAGTACTTTTTGCGCTGCTATAGTTTTTCCTTCAGGTTTTTCTTTTAATGTTGTAAAAGTGGCAAAAACTTCTGCAATATCTTCTCCTGGATTGGTAGAAGCATATTGAGTTACGTATCGCTCTTGATACTTTTCGTAGAATTTTTCTTGACTGGCTTCATCTTCCTTGGCTTCTTGATACTCACCCCAAACGTCATTCCAATACATAGAGTATAACTCGTTGATATACGATTTTTCAAAAGCACATCCTTCACCAGGGAAGTAGTTTTTACAATTTTCTTGAGTTACCGCTGCATCTAATTGGGTATTATTTAAAGTTAGTACATGTCCAAATTCATGAATAATAGTATAAGCTAATTCACCTCCAGCATTAAAACCTCCTTCATAAGCGTAGTTAATGGCAATTCCCATTTTCCAATCAGACAAATCTCTTTTAATTTCAATAACAAAACCAGCACTTCCGGTAACTTCGCCGTTGTAAATTAAAAATTCACTCATTTTTTTTAGTTGCTCTACAGGAACAATTTTTTTAACTAAGTCCCAAATTTCTTGATGCTTGGCAATATCTTTTTGATATTCTAAGTCTTTACCCGTTACTTTATAATCCTGAATTTTACTAATTTCATCTCCCGTTACTTTGTATAAAGTAATTTCACCCTCGCTACCTGTATCAGCAGCTTCATCTGAATCAGGAGTTTCATCTGATGCTTCGGTAGGATGGAATACAACTTCTTCGTCGTTACTACACGACAGATTTACCGCAAAAATTGATACAATAATCAAAGCAGGAACAACGAATTTTTTGATATTTCTCATATTTTTAATTTTTTAATAATTGATCATTTTTTTTTCCGCGGATATATTAGTTAAACAGAAATATTAAAAATTACCCTACCAAAATATCTTTCTAAAGAAGTAGAATGCTATCATATAATACTATCAAAACTTAGTAGTGATAAGGTATGAGTGAGAAGTGAAATTTGTTTTACTTTTTCAGGTTTAAAATACTCTATTTAACATAATATTAATTATAGTACACTTTTAATATTGGATTATCCAGTGGATAATTCAATATTAAAACAACATTTTGTTATAGATTTGTTATGTGTTACTACGTAGCTATAATTCCATATTATGTAGAATATCCCAGAAAGTCATACACCCACAATAAACTGTAGCACTTAAGTCATTAAACATTAGGCTTTTTAGTAATAATATAATTTTAATATTATGTACAATCCTTCAACATTTTTTAAATACGCGATTCTCAAGAAACTTTAGAACTACAAATTTGTAGCTATAATTAGCCATTATGTAAAATTGCCGCATCCAACTTTAAACACAATATTTTTTCGTTATCTTTTGACTATCATATAACTGTATTATAAGCTAGACTTTTTTAGAGCTTATTGTTCATTTTTTTGCTTGTCCAAAAAAACGAACCAAAAAAAGGACACTTCTTCAAGATATTTTTTAGCTAAAGCTAAAAACCGAATTATAATTCCTAAAATCTTTCCAAGGCTTCAAGATTTCTTGACGGAATTAAATTCTATATTGCGAAGAAGATTTAAAAAGCGCTGCTTTTAATCGCTAAATTGCCATCACTTCATTTGGATAAAAACGCAGACTCTATTTTACATAATATTATAAAACTAAACTTTTAGTTTAACAGTCATATTCTTTAAAGCATACTTTTCTAATTCTTCAATGAATTTGCTTGATATTTTAAAATCTTGTTTAGAGATTTTAATACTGCGTTGTGTGGTATCTAAATCGATGGATTATAGGTATAATTGATTGTTTCCTATTAAAAAATCAACCCCTTCCCTCCCATCGGTTTTGGGAGTTAATTCTATACTATGGCTTTTTAATTCTGATTTTAGAAACTTTAAAGCAATCATTTTGTAGAAACTAATAACTCTCTAATATCCACATCTAGGATTTCTGCAATTCTTTTTAAATCCTTTAGATGTGGTTGTGATTTATTATTGCAAAAAGCGGTTACAGACGTTGTACTTTTTCCCAATTCTTCCGCAAGCCAAACTTGCGATTTTCCTTGAATTGCTAATACTTCTTTTATTCTATTTATCCTCTCTATTACCATAATTATTTGATGTATTCCACCTTAAATATATAATACATACTTATTAAAATGCAAGTTTGAGTTAATTTTTAGCAATCCAATTAAAATCAGTCATTTAAGTATGGTTTTAAGAATGCTGTGTTATACTTAATGAAGGCATTAGTTTTCTATTTTTAATTTTAAGTCTTTACAAACTTCTTGGAATACCTTACAAGGCTCTACATCAATAGCTAATGCTATTAAATACAATTCATCAACTCTCAATTTAGTTTTCTTGTTATTCGCCAATTCACTAAGTCGAGTTTTACTTATCCCAGTCTTACGAGATACATCTGACCTGTTTACAGATTTCCTTGATAAATAAAGTCCTAAATCAGTCATTTTTGTCCGTTTTTATAAATATAAATTTACATAATCAGATAATTTATTCCGGTTTTCTAAACAATTAATTTTTATTTTATCCGAATTATGATATATTTGTTCTGAAAATCGGAATATTTAATCCTAAAACAAGAATAATGCCATACACGATTTACTACGTATTATGAAACTGCAAAATGAACTAATTGAAAATGCTAATAAAAAAATAAAAGAGGAGATTATTGATTTAAAAAAACGTATGCAGTATCAACCACTCAGAAGCAAAAAAACATAGGTTTCGTTATCAATTGTCTTGGCACACTAACAAGCTTAGAGAGTCTGGTAGTATATTGGAAAAACCTTCCTCAGGAAAATATAACTGTATTCAAAACAACCCGTTTGAAACGAGAAATAGATGAAGGAAATCTCAAAAAAACAAAAAAAGCCATTAGAAAACTAATGACTTATTTATTTACAAATATTTCCTTTAATTGTTTAATTACGTTTCCGTTTCCAGTAACTGTAATTTCTCCAATCTTATCAGCAATTTTTTCTACATACTCCATTTCTTTTAATTTAAACAACATTTCGTTGTCTTCCATTAATTTAGCAGTATTTAACAAGCTTCTTGTTGAAGCTGTTTCTTCTCTTCTAGTAATAATATTAGCTTGGGCTTTCTTTTGTGCTACCAATACCTGATTCATGATTTCTTTCATTTCTCCTGGTAAAATAACATCTCTGATTCCGCAACCTTGAATTACTACGCCTAATTTTTCAGCATTCACTTTTGTTTCTTCAAAAACTGCTGTAGAAACATCCTCTTTATTGGCTAATAATTCATCTAATGTGTAGTGTCCTACATATTTTCTCAATGCCAATTGCATGTTTACATACAATTGTTTTTCATAGTCTTTGTTAGCCAACAACGCTTTTTCAATAGCAGTTACATTGTATTGCGTATAAAAGTTAACTCTAACATTTGCTTTGTCTTTAGTTAATAATTCCTGTCCTGCAATTTCTAATTGTAATTGTCTGGTATCTACTTTTGCTATTTTAATAGTGGTTTCATTTTTCCAAAACCTATACGTCCCTCCTACCAATGTTTTTTGATAGGTATCATTCACTAACAACACCGCTTTTTCGTAGGCAGCAACTTCAAAAGTTCTAACATATTTGTTCACCTCATAATTATTGAATAAAGAAGCGTCAATTTTTTCAGTAATCTCAATCTTGCTTAGATCTATTTTTTGAAAGGTTCTAGTAATAAATCCTTTCCAAAAAACATGTCTTCCAGCAGTTAAAACTCTTTGAAAGTTGTTGTTTTCGTACATAAAAACTAACTCGTTGTCTTGTACATCAACAATTTCTAACATTGCTGCTAAAATTGTGTCTTGTAACAATACTTCTAAAGCTACTGATGTATAAAAATCTTTTGTTAAATCGTATACTGCCACTGTTTGATTAAATCCTAACCAATGTGTACCCGTTTTGATTACTTTTATGTAATCTCCTTTTTTAAATACCAATCCTACTTTTCCTTGATTAATTGTTATTCTTTTCATCATCTTTTTGTTTTTAATTGTTTATGCGTTGTTTTCTCACCCTAGAGAAATTTGTTTGTTTTTGTAAAAAGTACTGAATGTTAATGCTTATAAGCCCACGGAAATAATAAGATTGCATAGCTTTTGCATTGTTGTTTACTACATGGGTTATACTAATTAATACTATAACTGACATACTAAATTTCAATACATTGTTTATGTAATGGTTATCATTTCAAAGTACGTTTATAAGTGTTTATTTAAAAACTCATTAAACATTCAACACTTTTGGTTCATCAGTTTTACAAGGTGATGAGCTTCCTGATGACTTTTTTCAAGTCGTGAAGTCGGACTCGAACCGACATGCCGCTAGGCTTACCATAATTACTAGAACCGAAATCCAGTGCGTTTGACCACTCCGCCATATCCTTTCGGATAGTGGGATTCGAACCCACGAATTTTAAATATCTATTGTTCTATCCAGCTGAACTACATAACCTTTCAATTATGACGGGACTCGAACCCGCAACACATAGAGTGAGATTATTTTTTGGTGAATAATCAAAACCTTCAAGACCAGTTGCATATACAATTCTAATACAAATATTGTAAGAATGTATACAATGGTGCTATACAGAAACACGCAACAAGACTTGCTTGATATTTTTATCTATAATATGTAAATGAACTTTTATAACTACCTCATTAAACCCTTTGTTATCATGAGGCTTTTCATAGCAATTTTTATCTCACAGCAAACATCTTTTTCATAAGTACACTGCAAATATTACACTGTATTACGCAATGTTTTTGCGTACTAAAAATTATTCTTGCTTTTTCTTACTTTTTTTCTTCTTTTTCTTAGGAAGTTTATCCTCTACACGTTCTATATGTTCTCTTACAGTTCGCATATAGTCACTATTATACGTGTACTTTTTAGCAAGTTTTAAAGTTTGCAATGATTTTTTATACGCTTCTTTCTGTTCATATAATTGGGCTTTACCTGTATATAAAATTGCTTTATCGGAACCTTTTACGGTCAATGCGAAATCGATGAATCGTTCAGCTTCTTCATAGTCTTCATTCCATAATAACACATTAATATAATGCGGATATACGTTAAAAGCATACATGTTTTCTGCTAACGCCTCTGTATAATACAGTTTTGCTTTTTCAAAATCACCTAAGTGTTCTGCGTAAATGCGTCCCATTAAGCACAACGCTACTACATTTTTTTCTTCATAGGCCAAAGCATATGTCAATGCCTCCATGGTTTCTTCTAATTCATAAGGAAAAGCATCTAATGCTTTAAATATGTAATTGTTTGCTAATGTTTTCATCTTATTCTAATTGTTTACGCAAATCATTTTTTAATTGATTACGTGTTCTTTTAAATCTGTTTTTGTTGCTCTTAACTTTAAAATCAGTTCCAACAAATACTTGTACTGGATTTCCTCTTTCTAAATCTAAATGGTTTTCCCATTCTTGTTTTATGGTGCTTTGTAATTGATGTACATTATGATTTGCTATCAAGGTTTTTAAACGTTGTACAGCTATCTTTTTATTCTGATGCTGTGAACGACTTTCTGAAACCAATACTTGAATTCCTGTTGTGCTATGTTTTGCTCGTACAGCAGAGCTCACTTTGTTTACATGTTGCCCACCAGGTCCAGAACTTCTAATTGCCTGAAACTCGATGTCTTTTTCTTGTATGGTTAACTCATTATTATATTCCAATTCAAAACAACCTATAAACCAATTTTTACGTTTATGGTATTTTCTAAAGGTTGATTTTCCTACCCATTGAATAGTGCCCAACCAATCTTTTAAAAATAAAGACAGGTTATTTCCTTTGAGTTGAACACTTACTGATTGTATGGTGCCATTCTCTATTCCATTTTCTTTATGAAGAATGTCATACGTTATCTTATGTGCTACTACGGCTTTTATAAATGCTTTTAGCACTTTTGCTACTACCCAGCAACATTCCGAAGGTCCACGACCCGCTGTAAATTGTATTATTTTTATGTCCATTTTAATTTTCTATTCCTGTCATTAAGAGTGGAGCAAAGCAATCTGTCTATCGGTAAACAGATTGCTTCAGTTGTTATCTCTTTCAGAATGACGATTCTTTTTATTTATCCATTCGTACAATTTTCGGTGTAAAAGTCCCTAATACTTCAACTAACTCTTGTTGATTAGCCATTACTTTTTTGATATTTTTATACGCCATAGGTGCTTCATCTACTCCACCACCAATAAGCGTAACTTCATTCATTTTTAACTGATGTTTCATATCACTTTTAGTAAATTTTTCTTTACACGTTCTTCTTGAATGTTTTCTTCCTGCTCCGTGTGATGCCGATTGTAAACTCTCTTGGTTTCCTAAACCTCGAACAATGTATCCTGGTGCAGTCATAGACCCCGGAATTATACCCAATGCTCCTTTATTAGCGGGTGTTGCTCCTTTTCTATGTACAATACGCTCAATTCCGTTTACTTGTTCTTTCCACGCAAAATTGTGATGGTTTTCAATGATTGCTAAAGGTTTTACGCCTAGTAACTTCGCTATTCGTTTATGAATATTATCATGGCATGCCTTGGCGTAATCACCTGCCAAATTCATAGCTAGCCAATATTCTTGTCCGTCGTGCGTATCTAAATCTAACCATGCTAAATGTTGTACATTTTTAGGTAACGGACATTGTTTACTCGCTAAATAGGTATAGTGTTTTGCAATGTTTGCTCCCAATCCACGTGATCCACTATGTGTTAACAATCCCACATACTCTCCTACGGGCACATTAAATTCATTGTGTTCATCTGTTATGGTTACCATTCCGAACTCCACAAAGTGATTTCCACCTCCAGAAGTTCCTAATTGATTATATGCTTTTACTTTTAACCGTTTTAGTAAAGGGATGTCTTGGAATTCATTCCGTTCAAAAATTTCATGATCTTGTTTTTTATCATGTGTTTCATACATTCCAAACTTGGTATGTTCCTTCAAGATATTTTCTAATTGATGCTGCTTCCCTTTTAAATAAGAAGCGTTTATCGGAAAAATACTCAATGCCATTCTACAGCCAATGTCTACTCCTACCCCATACGGAATTACTGCATTTTCTGTAGCAAGCACGCTACCTATGGGTAATCCGTACCCAGAATGTGCATCAGGCATTAAAGCTCCTTGTACCGCAATTGGTAATTTTAAAGCATCGTACAACTGAAACTTAGCTTGTTCATCAATTTCATTTTCTCCATAAATTGAAAACGGAGCTCTTGTATTTCGCAATTCATGCATTTTAATTTCAACAGGCTTGGTTAAGCCCTCAGCAACTTTACCCCAAATAGCATTTCCTTGATATTTTTCTGGATAAAGCAATACATTTTTTGCTTCTTCTAAAATGCGTTCTTTCTTTTCTTTTTTTCTATATCGGTTGATTTGCCCTAAGGCAATATTTATACTATTATTTTTTGGAAAGCCTAATTTGATTAGATCTTTTCCTTTTAGTTTATTTCCCATGTTGAGACATTATAAGGTTGGGCACCAATGTTCTAATTAGTGCTTTGTATCAATATTTTTCTCTTTGCTTCGGAAATTGAAAACTATACGGAAATGTGTCGCATAAAAAAATCCGAAACGTTATTGAGGCTTCGAATTTTTCATATATAAGTTGTTGTTATTTCTATGTATGAAGAAAATCGCGAAGCATGTGTACACAAGAACCTGGTTCTTTTACTGTACTTATGTTTAATTGATATTTGAACATCGTTACTTCGTTTTTAAAAATTATTATTTTATTGTTGAGTATGTTTATACTTCAATTACTCTCGGTATAAAAATTACTGGTGCAAAGATGTGAGCCTTTTTTGAATTACACAAGTTTAAATCGATTTTATTTTACTGAAAATCAAGCCCTTATGTTAGCTTAGGCATATAGGTGTCCTGTCCGAATTTCTTCAGATTAGTAACCTATTGGTTGTAAGCTATGTAGCATTTTACATGTAACTTTCAAAGACTTGAAATTTTATATAAAAAAAGCGTCCAAATTATATAATTTGGACGCTTTTAGTGATTTTATACTACCATAACCTTATTGATAACTCCATAAAAATCGCTTTTGAGCGTCCGATATGTGTATGAATTGCATTAGCATAGGTTAAATTTCGTTTTATTAATTTATAAAATATGGAGAACCTTCATTCTCTTTTTTTTCTTTCTTAAAATGCCTATGGCATTGGTAATATCTCTACTACTATTCCATATACATTCTTAGTCCATCCGTTTATTCTTCCATGATTGTTTCCTATTTGTAACCCTCTTTTATTGTTTTTTCCTTTTACAAGGTGCGTAAAACAGTTTCCACGAACTTTGCAATACACAATATCGCCAACCTTACAATCTTCCCAGTTTATTGGTTTTAGTTTTACAGGTTGCTTAGATTTTAAAATAGGTAACATAGAATTACCTGGCTCTTTTGAAATAATGGTTTCTCCATTATTTAATTTTTGAATTTTCCAATTCATTAGTATTGTATTTTATAAATTATGTAAAACACTATTGCCTTACATATCTCATAAAATTTCTAAGCCATTTCAATGAACTACTGCAAATATGATATTTTTAGTTGATTTTACCTATTAGATTGATTTTAAATTAATGTTTCTATTTTAATTAACTCTTTACTTTATTGCCAAAGTGGTTTCAGAGAAACCTTGCTGATATCTATTCCTATAAAACGAGATGTCCAACAGTCTGCAACTAAAACTCCTATTTCGAAATTACACTTTGAACAAACTTGGTTTAATGTACTGAACTCACTTGGTCCACAACAGCCATTAAACCTTATTGATTCTTTATGGTCTTTAAGCAAAATACTCTTTGTATTAATCAAATAACCTATAGGTATTTCAAAATTATAATCAACCTTTGAGGCTTCTATATATTTACCATTAGGTAATAATTCTGATTCATCAACAAATTTAATCTCATCAAATTTTGATTTTTTTAGGGAATTGATAGTCAAAAGATTATTACAGTTTTTACAGTATAGTTTCATAACTTATCTTTTATTTCTATTCTTTATTTTCCAAGGAGCGTTTTTTTGCCAATCTCCTGCCATAATACATCCGTAAGGTAACACTTCATCTATTACTTCACCTAAACCAAATTCTTCCATTTGATTACGTACAGTTTCAGCATTTTTATATGCTGATGGTAATTCAGTAATATCTATTTCGTTAGAAAAGAAACGTACATCTAAGCCTTTGGTTTCTTCTTTAAGTATTTCTTCAAAGGTTCCTGTTTTATTTTTTCTATGTTGCGTTCTGCTTACATTTCTTCCTGCTCCATGTGGAGCAAACCCTAAATTAGTCTTAGTCGTTTTTCCCTCAACTATTAATACAGGTTCACTCATATTTAAAGGAATTAATCTTGGACCTGTAATATCTGGCATAAACTTAGGGTCTAATGGTGTAGCTCCTTTTGCATGATAAAACAAATCCCCTTCTTTAAACACAAAATTATGTTCGTTCCAAAATCGGTTTTCTTTTTCAATTCCTACTTTTTCTAAAGTAGCGTCATGTAATACCTCATGGTTCATTTTTGTCCACTTTCTTATAATTTGTAAGGCTTCCCAGTATTCTTTTCCTTCTTCAGTCTCATAAGGAATCCATGCATTTTGTTTTAGAGTCTGTGGTGATAATTCTTTTCTAAATCGTTCGGCAACTTTCATTCCTTTTGCATATAAGTTTGCTCCAAAACCTCTACTTCCATGATGGGTAACCAGCATTGTTTTTCCTGTCCTTTTTGATTTCCCTACAAATAGAAAATGGTTTCCATCTCCTTGTGTTCCTAAATGAGAACGTGCTGTTGAAATACTTTTTTGATTGTTTAAAAACATATTATTCTCAATTTCTTCTAATAAATTTATTGGAAACTTAAATTGATCTTCTCTTGAACGCCCTCCATAACCAAAATGTGTAACACTTTGTGCTGCATCTAATACTTCTTTAGGATTTGCTTTTCCAAAATCAGTTAGCATTACCGAACAACAAATATCTGCACTATGCATTCCTGGATGAATGGCGTTCTTAGCAACCACCACACCTCCTACTGGAATGGTTCCTGTTGATCCCGTTGGACAAGCATCAGGCATAATAGCACCATTTAGCAATGTTGGGGTTTTCATTAATACTTCCATAGAACCAATTACTGAACTCACATTTGTTTCTTCTAGCTCATTTTCTGCTTTAATGTTTATATTAAAGTTCGCTGGTTTTTCTAACAAAGGTATTTGAGGCGCTGGCCTATACTGTTCTAAATATTTCAGTATTTCTACTTCAGTCAACTCATTAGAATTGATATATTCCATCGCTTCAGGAAACCATTTCCCTGATTTAAATCCCATCTCGATTAAATCTTTTCCTGTAATTTTTCTTGCATCAAGAATATTGTTTTTTATTTCCATAATTAATTTTTTAAAATCTTCTTTTTTCCAATGAACATTGAAAATTTCACTACTCACATTTTTATCCTTTGAGTTATCTAATTCAACGGTTAATTCATCTAGTGATTTTAAAACATTATTGAATTCATAGTGACTAATTACTTTTTTTAACTCTTCAACTTCAAAATCAAATGCATCAATACCACAACATTCTGCAACACAATGTATTTCCATATCATTCCAAAACTCTTTATTTAAAATTAAATAAATATCTGCGTTGTAACTTTCTCTAGTTTTCATTCTTTTCTGTTTTAAATTGTTCTGTTTTTTCATAGCATTTCCCCACTTAAACGACCTTTTTTTCTGAATCACACTGCAAATATTTTACTGTATTACGCAATCTTTTTGCGTACTAAAAAAGAATTCATCATTTTTACTAAAAAATTATACAATGGCTTCTAATAAAAACGCCCTAATTCGATATAAAACAATTGATCAATGCCTCCGAAACACCATGCGTACTTGGACTTTGAATGATTTAATTGATGCTTGTTCTGATGCTTTGTACGAATACGAAGGAAAAGATATTTATGTGAGTAAAAGAACCGTTCAGTTAGATATTCAATTGATGCGTAGTGATAAATTAGGGTACAATGCTCCGATTGAAGTCTATCAACGAAAATATTACCGTTATGCTGAAGAAGGGTATTCTATTATGAATATTCCTGTGACTGAAAACGATGTAAAAGTGATGAATGATGCTATTCAAGTATTACGTCAGTTTAAAGACTTTTCTTTATTCAAAGAAATGGATGGCGTACTACAACGTTTAGAAGATTCGGTATATTCTTCTCAAAAACACAATAGAGCTATTATTCATTTAGATAAAAACGAACAGCTAAAAGGCTTGTCATTTATAGATCCTTTATACAATGCCATACAGGAAAAAAAGGTATTAAAGGTAAATTATCAGTCGTTTAAAGCAGAAAAAGCTAGTACAATAACCTTGCACCCACAATTATTAAAGGAGTTTAATAATCGATGGTTTTTATTAGCCCTTGTAAAAGGTAAAGAGACAACCTTAGCTTTAGATCGTATAAATTCTGTAGCAGAAGTTGAAAACACAACCTATATAGACAAAGCGATTAATGGTGATGTTTATTACAAAGATGTTGTTGGTGTAACAGTTTCAAATACGAGACCACAGCGTATTGCTTTTTGGGTAGATAAATCTAATACTCCTTATGTACTCACGAAACCTTTTCATAAATCTCAACGATTGATAAAATATACAGATGACGGGGCTATCTTTAATATTTTAGTAATTCCGAATTATGAATTAGAGCGTTTAATTTTGGGCTTTGGTGATAGTATAGAAGTGTTAAAACCTGAAAGGCTTAGAAAAAGAATGCTTCAGAAACTAGCAAACTCTCTAAACAGATATACTGTTAAAAAGTAGATATCGTTTTTATTCTTTTCACACAACAAAAAAGCGGACTTTTAATCCGCTTATATTATTTAGTATTGTTAATTACCAGAAGGACAGCCACCTGGTAAATGACAGCACCAATCGGTACTAGGATCTCCACTAAATTCACATTCTCTAATACCACCCCCTCCATTGATAGCTTTTTGTTCTGTTTTGTTTAGGGAAGTACCTAAATTTGTAATCTTTTGTAACATCATATAAAGTTTTAAGTTCTTCAAATTTAGATAATTACAAATAACATGAAGAGTTAAAAACCATAATAGAGTTACGGTAAAACCATAAATTTTTAATTATAGAGCTTATAACATTACTTAGTTAATGAGTTGATTCACAAAACATAAAAGCAATTGTATTTTTATTTACTCTTAAAAATTCGTAAATTTATAAGGCTCCTATTCTTACGCTTACTTAAGTAAGTGTAATTTGAAATAACAAAAGTAATAACTCTACCCTCTTTGTTTTATTGACTTTTTCTTTAAGCATAACCGTAACATTTATAATACCATGGCCATGAACAGATTTACCATCCTTTTCGGTATTTTAGTGATGTTCTTACTTGCTGGAATCCGTATAATCTTTGAATATAAAAGAGCTATTAAATTTAGGTTTGGTAAATACATCAAAACCTTAAATCCTGGCTTTAGATGGATTATTCCATTTATTGAAACCATTCAGATTGTTGACATTCGGATGATTACTTTTAATATAGATTCTCAGGAAGTAATGACTGAAGATAATGTGCCTTGTAGTATCGATGGGGTTGTTTTCTTTAAAATTTATGACCCTGAGCGTGCCGTTTTAGAGGTAGAAGAATATAAGTTTGCCATTACACAATTGGCACAAGCAGCACTTAGGGATGTTTGCGGTAAAGTTGAATTGGACACCATACTCTCCAAACGAGAAGAAATGGGAAAAAACATCAAGGAGATTGTAGAGTTGGAAACTAAAGAATGGGGAATTGAAATAAATGATGTTAAAATAAAAGACATCCAATTACCTGAAAATATGCGTCGTATGATGGCTAATCAGGCAGAAGCAGAACGTTCTAGAAGAGCGCGTATTATTCTTGCCTTGGCAGAAGAACAGGCTGCTTCTAAACTTTTAGAGGCAGGTAAACTTATAGATCAATCTCCTTCGGCTATCAAGCTACGTTTGTATCAAACACTATCGAATATTGCAGTAGAGAAAAACTCAACAATCCTGTTCCCTTTTCCTGAGGAAGTATTACCAACTAAAAAAAAGAAGTCTAAATAGACTCAGAAGTTTGGTCTATTTAGACTTTATTTATGTTACTTATTTATAGTTGTATCTAGAATAATCTCTTTGCTATCTACGGTTTCAAATAAATCGTGAAGAAGGTATTGCAACGAACTAGGAGTTACTTCTTTTAAATAGTGTAATAAATCCTTCGTTGTAGCATATCTGTTTGTAGTTGTTTTTATTTTTCCGCTGTAGGTATTCCAGTCTTCAATAAATCGTTGTAATGCCAAGTTTACCTTAACCTCTCCTATTTTATCTTGTAATATGTACATTGCCAAAGCACCTTTGTTGTAATACACATAGTCTTGATTTTCTACCAATGCTAAAGAAGGTTCTGGGATTTTAGTTTTCTTTCGTTCTCTATGATAGGTTTCTTCTTGATAGGCTAAAAACTGGGTTATTTTTTCCTTCGGATAATTGTTTTTTAACACCATTAAGGCGCCGTATTGTGCTAAGGTTTCTAAAATCATGTGTTTTCCTTGTACGTTAGCTGCTTCTACCTGCATTCCCCACCATTGATGCGCCACTTCATGCGCTGTTACATAAAAAGCCATATCTACATCTTTCTCGTCATCAATATCCAACACAAAACCAATCGCTTCAGAAAACGGAATCGTACCCGGAAAAGACTGCGAAAACTCTGCATACCTAGGAAACTCCATAATGCGTAGTTGTTTATACTGATACGGACTGAAATGCGTACTAAAATAATCGAGCGATTTTTTCATAGAAAGCATCATTCTATCTAGATTGTAATTGTGTTTTTTGTGGTAATAAATTTCTAAATCTACCGCATTGTTTTTATACAGCCATTTATCTTTTACAGTAGTATATTTAGCAGAAACAACGCTGTAAAAATTAATCATCGGCTGGTTCATTTTATAATGAAAATAGTTGCGTTCTCCTTCTTTCCATTGCTTGATTAAATTTCCAGGAACCACCGCTGTTTGATCTGATGCGGTTCCAATCACCATTTCGAAGTGTATTCCGTCAGAATCGCTTCCTGAACGTGCGTTTACAAGTTCATTCGTGTCTTCTCTCCTAAGCTTATTCAATCTTGGCGCTAACTGAAATTTCGCTCGTTCGTCGGCATCTCGAAGTTCATATTTTCTGTTGTAACCTATTGTTGGAAATTCCTCATTGTTGAAAAACGTTCCGTTGTGTACTATATGCGTTTTTGGGCTTTCATCACTAAACCCTTTTGGTGTGTAGGTTTGCTTAAAACTCATCTTTATAGAGTCATTAGGTTGTAGCTCTTTGGATAAATTGTAAACGGTATACTCAAATGGGTCGTACGGAGTACTTTCTGTCGTAGCACCATCAAAGGTTACGGAAGCTAATTGTACATGTGATGCGATTAGCTTTTGAATATGAATTTCATTGATAGGCTTATCAAACGTATTTTTCAGTACATAATAACCTTCAACGTTATAAGCTCTTGTTTTAGGATACAATTCTACTTTTAAGTTTACTGTAGTGATTTTTGGTTGCGGAAGGTATTCAAACGATTTTAACGTCTTTTCGTAGTTAACTCTAAAGGCTGTTTCTTCAGTATTGGTCCAATAATCGTTAAGAATATTGGTATTGTAAAATATATAGCTTCCTATACCAAAAAAAAGCATTCCTGCAACAATTAAATATTGTTTCAATGGCTTTGTGATTCGGTATTTTAAAGCTTTTAAGCGTTTTATAAGATGCGTTTCTGTACCTCTTGTTATTAATAACGCACTAATGAGTAACAACATGATACAAAATACCAACCAGTAGGCTTTAACCCATAAATAAGGTTGTAAAAAATGTCCATAACCATTCATTGCTGAATACGTACCTAACGTTTTACCTCCAAACTTGTATAAACTGTGTTGAAATCCAAGATATTCTGAAGCAATATTTGTGATGAAGAACAGGAGTACTAAAAAGATACCCACAAATTTATGATTACTAATTGCTTGGAAGAAAAAGGCTACAAAGGTGTATAATAGTAAGAATGGTAGAATTTCTACAAAAAATCCGTAAAAATAAATAGTTAACTCAAATTGATAGTATCCATTAGCCACCTGAAATAAGATTCCTGTAGCAATCAAACTCAACATCAACACTATATACATAACGATAAGTGCCATAAATTTACTGGTAAAAACAACCACATCTGAAATGGACGTTGCATCGTATATCAGATTCAGTTTAACAGTACGTTCTTTCCAGATAAGTTCTCCTGAATAAAATATAAGAATGATGATAAAAAAGTACATCGACATTTCTTGTAACTCTTCTACTATAAAGTAGGTTGCTGGATAACTATCTACCTCATAAACAGTTCCTAGATTCACAGAATTAATTAAAATGATGATGATTCCACAAATCACAATTGCCCAAAACGATGTTTCTTTCAATAGTGATTTTACATAAAATTGAGAAAGCCTTAGTAACTGCAAACACTGAGTTTTAAAGTTATACTTAATGTTTGTGGTAGGAATTGAGTAAGTTGTATTTGTAGGGTTCTTTGACTTCTTCCTTAATTCTAGTCTTTTTCGTTTAGGTGTTTTAGCCAATAAACTAAACGAAAATTTACGGTAACCAATTAGTAAGATAACTATACCTAACAAACTCCAAAACAATTTGTTGTAAAGCACTACTCCACTAAATGATATTTCAAATGCATTGCGCTCTACAGCCGATAAATCCTTAGCTACCTGTGTTAAAGTAGTTAACGAAAAAGGATCTAAAATTGCTTGTGAAAACTCATTTGTTACCGCTTTGGTTAGTAAAAAGACCACAAATAAAATAATACCTTGTGTATAAACAACTAACAATTTTCTACTCAACATTCCAGACACAAAAAACAGGCTAGCTCCGAAGAACAGTATGGGTAAAACAATGATTATAAACGATCGTATATAGGTAACTGCATTAAAGGGTAACATCTCTTTATGCCAAGGCATGTGCTCGCCTACCATCATACCAAACAGTACTCCACTAAAAATGATAAGCAATACCGTAAAGGAACCTACAAATCGTCCTACTAAATAATCGCGCTTTTTAATGGGGTTTGTAAATAGCAATGCTTCTATATTGTACTGATAATCGCGAAGTATAGGAACTCCCATAATCATAGATGCCATTATCATAAAAATGCCTGTAATGGCTCCCATGGTTTTCGCTATGATTAGCGGACTATTTTTCTTCATCAACCCTATTTCTACTCCTTGAAAAACAAAGTCGACACCAACGATTGAAAACAAAAAGAGAAATACAAAAAATACATACGTTTCTGGGCGTTTAGCTCTATACTTTAGTTCAAATTTGAATATTTCGTACCACATAATTTTAGCTGTATTAATAGTTATTAATTTGTGAGAAATACACATCTTCTAATCCAGCAGATACGGATGTAAATCCATTCTTTGGATCAGATTCACTTACAATATTTATGATGGGTTTTCCTAAAAATAACTTTTCATTAATAACCCTGTACTCTTGTTTATACTGCGCTAACTCTTGCTTTTTAATTGTTTTTTGGTATACTTTTCCTTCTAAGTTTTCTATTAGTTTTAAAGGACTTCCTTTTAATACCACTTGTCCTTGATTGATGATGGCCATATTGGTACACAATTCTTTAACATCCTCTACAATATGTGTTGATAAAATAACAATTGTATTTTCACCAACTTCGCTTAACAAGTTGTAAAACCTGTTGCGTTCAGCAGGATCTAATCCCGCAGTAGGCTCATCAACTATAAGTAATTTAGGACTGTTAAGTAATGCCTGTGCAATCCCAAAACGTTGCTTCATTCCTCCCGAATAACCATCTAAATTTCGTTTTCTTGCTTCGTACAAATTTGTTTTGTGTAATAATGCTTTTACCAGTTCATATCGCTCCTTTTTATTGGTTATTCCTTTTAATACTGCCAAATGATTTAATAAGGCTTCAGCAGATACTTTTGGATATACACCAAACTGCTGTGGTAAATACCCCAGTACTCTTCTCACCGCATTCTTATTGTTTGTAACATTTAGATCATCAAGTACTACAGATCCTTCATCAGCATCTTGTAAAGTGGCAATGGTTCGCATTAACGTTGATTTTCCTGCTCCGTTAGGGCCTAGTAAACCAAACATTCCTTTGGGAATTTCTAACGATACATTTTGTAGTGCTTTTACACCATTTGCATAGGTTTTACTTAAATTTTTAATGGTTAAACTGTTCATTTCTTAATTGTTTAATTGATATTGAACAAACCTAGCCTTACCCTTTATACTAGTAAAAGTTATGTGATGAACCTATAGTGTTATGTGATACAAATAGTACTATAGGCTATAAAAGTATTTTATCACAGTTAACCACATTTTTATCCACACAAAAGAGATGTTTGTCAACTAATTTGTGAGGCGTATTTTATTTGACTAATATTGACTTATGAATTTTAGAATTACGGATAAAAAGAAGGCTATTATAAAGCGTGTTTATAGCATAGTTCTTGTCTTAACAGGAGTTATCATTGTTGTTTTTAATGATACTTTTGGTAAGTTAGAAGGCTTTATAGAATTTATAACGCTCTACTTTTTAGTGGTATTTTCCACTTTCTTTTATTGGTTGTTTAAACAAATAAAGTCCATTATTCGATTGAAAAATGAAAAAACGAAAACGGAGTTGATGCATTTAAAAAGTCAAGTAAATCCTCATTTCTTTTTTAATACACTTAACAACCTTTATGGTTTGGTAGGTAAAGATGCTAAAAAAGCACAAGAGCTTATTTTAAAACTCTCCGATATGATGCGTTACAGTGTTTATGACGGTGAAAAAGATACGGTGTTACTCTCTGAAGAAGCAACGTATCTACAAAACTATATCGAACTTCATAAAATGCGTTATCATAAAGCTATTGATATACAATTCAAGATTGATATAACAGATAACGATTATAAAGTAATGCCCCTACTTTTTATTATTCTTTTAGAAAATGCCTTTAAACACGGTGTAGAAAACTTGAGAAAAAGCGCTTATGTACATTTGAGTTTAACAGCTCATCAAAATGCGATACATTTTGAAATTGAGAATAATTTTGACGCTACAGAAGAAAGTCAAGAAGAAGGCATCGGTTTGCAAAACTTAAAACGAAGATTAGAGTTAGTGTATCCTAAAAATCATACATTGACGACTTCTAAAACTGATGATATTTATTTAGCTAAACTAACTATTACAAACCTATGATTAAGTACATTATTGTAGACGATGAGCATATTGCCCACGATATTATTAAAGGCTATTGCGATTTATTACCCACTATGGAGTTTAAAAAGCATTGTTATGACGCTATTGAAGCTTTAGCATATCTAAACAAACATCAAGTAGATTTAATTTTCCTCGACCTAAATATGCCTAAACTAAAAGGATTTGAGTTTTTAAAAACATTAACTTCTCCTCCTAAGGTAATCGTTACTACAGCCTACCAAGAATTTGCCCTTGAAGGTTACGAGCTTAACATTGTTGATTATTTACTTAAGCCCTTTGGTTTTGAACGCTTTTTAAAAGCGGTTAATAAAGTAATTGGTACACCTCAAAATAGTCAAATACTAAACATTCCTAAAAGCAATACTGAAAACACCAACAGTATTTTTCTTCGTAGCAATAAAAAGTATATTCAAGTAACAATTAATACCATTCAGTATATTGAAGCAGCAGGGAATTACACCAAAATAGTGACCACCAATAATACGGTTACTATAAGAGAAAAGATATCCGATGTATTACAATCTCTACCAGAAAGTGATTTTTTACAAGTGCATAAATCGTTTGCTGTAACTAAAAAATATATTCACAGTATTGAAGGTAATAGAATTTTGATAGGAGATCATGTGATTCCTATTGGAAAAATGTACAAAATGAATATCGATAAATTATTGAGCTAATTACCTATCCTACTCCTAATACCCTCATTTTCAATAGACAAATTAATCTTATAGTCACTTAACAAAACTTTAACGACTATAAAAATAGTTTTATTACTATAACTATAGTTGTAGTAATAAAATAATACTATATTTGCTGCATGAATGAACTTACAAAAGCTGAAGAACAAATAATGCAATATGTATGGAAGCTCAACAAAGCTTTCTTAAAAGATATTGTAGAGCAATTTCCTGAACCCAAACCTGCCTATACTACCATATCAACAGTAGTACGTGTTTTGGTAAAAAAGGGGTTTCTCAATTTCGAAACCTTTGGTAAAGTACGACAATACTCACCTACTATTAGTAAAGAACAGTATTTTAAAAAGCATTTTAAAAATGTAATTGGTAGTTTTTTTAGTGGCTCTAAAAGCAAATTTGCTCTGTTTTTTGCAGAAAATGAAGACTTTAACTTAACCGAATTAGAAGAAATTAAGAGTCTTATTGAAGATAAAATAGAAACCTTAAAAGAAAAAAATGACTAGTTTTTTAATTTATCTCATTCAAAGCAGTCTGGTATTTTCTTGCTTATACCTGCTTTATATTATTATAGGTAGCCGGGTAACGTTTCATCAAACAAACCGATTCTTATTACTCTTACTACCTGTGGTAGCTTTGTTAGCTCCACTGTCTTACTTGCTAACGTTGGAAGCGCCATCAACCATCATACAAATTCCTCAATTCAATGAATTTGTCGCAAATAGCGAGACTGTCTTAGTAGATACTATTGAAGAAACAAGTACACAAACCTATAATTTTAAAACCATCCTTTTCGGTTTATATCTACTAGGTTGTTTATTGGTATTTTTACGTATGCTACATTCTATTTGGTTACTTTTTCAATTAAAACAGCAATCAAAAGTTACACATAACGGTAATGCTCAATTAATACGCACCAATCATCACAGTACTTTTTCTTTCTTTAATTGGATATTCATTTCTAAACATGTAAATCCTTCAGAAAATAGATTAATCATAGCACACGAAAAAGCACATGTAGCATTAAAGCACTCGATAGATGTGCTACTTGCTGAAATCTATATAGTATTCTTTTGGTTTAATCCGTTAGTATATATGTATCGAAAATCGTTGAAATCGATACACGAATACCAAGCAGATAGTTGGGTATTAAATGGAGCTACTAAAACATCTAACTACTTAGCAGTTCTTTTACAAAACATCGAAAAAGAAACAGCAACTTCAAATAGCTTGTACAGCTATTTTAATCAATCCGTAATCAAAAAGCGAATAGATATGATCACAAAGAAGCCTACGGCTAAGGTGTACAAGTTCACCTACTCAGTATTCATTATGGGTACTGTAAGTTTGTGTTTGGCATTTACGAAGCCAAACACAACTGAAAAATTGGTACCTGGTACTACTCCGCAATTAGCTAAGGAGTTGGTACTTGACCCTCCCACTCTTTTTCCTGTGCAAGGGAAAAGTAAGAAGGACATCAGTAGCTCTTATGGAAAGAGAAGAAACCCGTTGAAAAATGGAAAAAAAATGATGCATAACGGTATTGACATCAAAGCACCAATAGGAACGCCTATTGTTGCGACTGCCGATGGTGTTATTGCCAAAGCAGCTGACCAAAACAAATGGGGGAACCTAATTGTAATTGAACATAGCGATGGGTACCAAACCTGGTATGCACACTTGCAAAAGTTCAACGTTACCAAAAACCAAGCTGTTAAAAAAGGAGATGTTATTGGGTATGTTGGTAATACTGGTGCATCTTTAGGTGCGCACTTACATTACGAAGTACATTATAAAGAAGCACAGGTTAATCCTATAAACTTCATTAAATAATAATGTATAACTAAAGCAATTCTCCCATAAAACTAATGGGAGAATTTTGTTTGATAACCTTTCCAGAATAAGAATAACACAATGATTAAAAACATATTACGAATTATACTACTATCTGTTTTTTTCTATAGCTCTATATACGCACAGTCTATCAGTTTTACTTTCGATGATGGTACTTTAGGTGACAGACCTGGCTATTCTTTTGAAAAATGGAACGCTCTATTGCTTCAAAAACTAAAAGACAACAATGTAAAAGCTACCTTATTTGTTACAGGGAGAGGTAAAGACAGTGAACGAGGAAAATATTTATTAGAATCTTGGAATAATGACGGACACAGTATTGCCAACCACACGTATACACATCCTAATTACAATAATCCTAAAGTAACTTTTGAACAGTTTAAAAATGAATTGCTAAAAAATGATAGCCTCATTAAACAGTATTCTAATTATCAAAAATATTTTCGATTTCCATATCTTAAGGAAGGCAATACCAAAGAAAAAGTTGAAGCTTTTCGCAAGTTCTTAACAGAACAACATTATAAAAACGGATACGTAACTATTGATGCTTCTGATTGGTATATTGACAGTCGTTTAATCAAAAAGTTACGTACTGATCCTTTGTTCAATATAGGTAAATTCAGAAAATTTTACCTTGAACATCTATGGAGTCACGCTCAATTTTATGAAAAGTTGGCTTTTGAACTTACAGGGCGACATGTTAAGCACAACTTATTGCTTCATCATAACCTTGCCGCTGCCTTATTTATAGATGATGTAATTCAACTATTTAAAGAAAAAGGTTGGAAAGTACTTTCTGCACAAGAAGCATATACTGATCCTATTTATACGCAAATTCCTAATAATGCAGGAGAGAGTTTGATATATGCGTTAGCTAAAGATTCTAAAAAATACGAAGGTAAATTGCGTTATCCTGCTGAAGATAGCAGGTATGAAAAGCAAAAAATGGATGATTTAGGCTTGTGATAAAACACAAAAAACTGCTTAAGAAAAATACTTAAGCAGTTTTAAATTAAAAATCGTTCATTGAAGAAAGATTAACAAATATAGTTCATGGTAGTAGGTTGATAACAACATACTTTTACACCGTCTTGGTAAATGTACGAACCATCTCCTCCACACTCTTTAGGGAAAGGAAAAGGGCCTCCTCCTTTGATGTTTTTTAATGTTGTTTTTGTTAATTCTTGAGATCCTTCTACGTTTAAAATCACTTTTTTCATTATAAAGTTTTTTGGGGTTAAAAATATTATTTCACGTCCCTAAAATAATCTTTAAAAAAAAGGTTTACCATTAAAAAACCTTACTTTTGGTAAGGAAAAACCATACTTTTAATCAGACTTTGTCTTCCTCACAATCCTTACTATTTTTTTTCTGGAAGCAACCAAATAAAGGCAACCACTAAATAACACAATAGCGCACTCCAAGTGAACCTATAAGCAATGGTATAGTTGCTAAATACAGTAGAAAAGAAGCCTACTCTTTTAATTCATTATAGCACATAGCTGGGATAACGTATTATTATCTTCAGGACCCTCTTTATAAGATAAAATAGACCATCACATTCATTGATAAAACAACACACAGGCAAGGTTTTCACAGGCTTCTATCCAACTATTCATTTCCTTCCAAAACGTCGTTGCTCTGGCAAGGGAATGCGTGCTGTTTCGTTTGGTACAGCAGGAAATTTATGACTCTTCCAGTCTTCCTTCGCTTGTTCTATCAATTCTTTATTAGAAGCAACAAAATTCCATTCAATAAAACGTTCTTCATTAAATGGTTCTCCTCCAAAAATGTATATGGTTGAATTGGCAGCAATTTCAAAACTACACAAGGTACTATCTTTTGCTACCAATAATTGTTTGGATTTATAAGTATGTTCCTCACTAGTAATACTTCCTTCTAAAATATACAAAGCACTTTCACCAGACAAATACTCTCCAATAGTGATTGTTTTTGTTTCACTCGATTTAATTTCTATAAAAAATAATGGACTATATACTGGAACAGGCGATTGTTTACCAAAGGCTTTTCCTGCAATGAGCTTAAACTGTACTCCATCGTCTTCCCAACTAGGAATCTCATCCGCAGAAACGTGTGCAAAAGAAGGCTCACATTGCTCTTCTTCCAAAGGTAAGGCTACCCATATTTGTAACCCATGAAGCTTTTTAGTTGACTTCCTTAACCGTTCAGGAGTTCGTTCAGTATGTACTGCACCTTTTCCTGCTGTCATCCAGTTTACAGCTCCTGGAGTTATTTCTATTTCAGTACCTATACTATCCCGGTGTATAATAGCACCTTCAAACAAAAAGGTAAGTGTAGATATACCTATATGAGGATGCATTGCTACATCTAAATTATCTTTCTCACTCATTTTTACAGGCCCCATATGATCAATAAAAATAAAAGGACCTACCATGCGCTTTTGTCTAAATGGCAATAAACGACCTACCATAAAATTACCAATATTAGCTGCTCGCTCTTCAATTATGAGTTTCGTATTAGACATTTGATATGCTTAAAATATTATTTAAAAAAAAGCAACTCTAAATAAAGAGCTGCTTTCTAAAGTTATTGTTAATCTTCTAAATAACCAAACTTTCCCGTATTGAAATCTTGAAACGCTTCTATCAATTCTTGTTTCGTATTCATTACAAAAGGACCATGTGCGGCAATGGGTTCGTTTAAAGGCTCTCCGCTTAACACTAAAATTACCGCATCGTCTAAAGCTTCTAAAGTAAATGTATCTCCATCATTTTTAAACAATGCAAAGTGATCTTCTAAAACATTATTTGATTCATTCACCTTAACACTCCCTTCAATTGATAATATAGCAGTCGTATAATTTTCTGGAAAAGTTAACGATGTTGTCACTCCTTTTTTTAACTTCACATTAAACATATTAATTGGTGAAAATGTTGATGCAGGTCCTTTGTTTCCTTCGTATGCTCCCGCAATCACTTCTATTTCTCCTCCACCATCTGCTAATGGTATTTTAGCCATTTCAGCATTAGCTATTGCCTGATATTTTGGCGGACTCATTTTATCCTTAGCGGGTAAATTTACCCATAACTGTACCATTTGAAACTCGCCTCCTGTTTTGCTCCATTCAGTTTCGTGAAACTCTTTGTGTAAAACTCCTGAAGCAGCCGTCATCCATTGCACATCACCTTCGCCAATAATTCCTCCACCTCCAGCACTATCTCCGTGTTCAACACGCCCTTTATAGGCAATCGTTACCGTTTCAAATCCTCTATGTGGGTGCACTCCTACTCCTTTGGGTTTATCCGTTGGTGGAAAATTGTATTTCGAATTATAATCCAACATAATAAACGGATCCATTCGCTGCATTGTTGATGTTCCTGGTATAAAATTATGAACTCTAAATCCATCTCCTACAAAGTGTGGAGTTCCCGGTTTTACTATTTTTTCTATACTTCTTGTTTTCATTTTAAAAATCCTTTTTTAATTCTTATAAACTACTGGCTAATTCAATATCAAATGAATTGTCTATATAACTACGCTGTAATTGAGGTTTGTTTTTAGACCAATACCCCTTTTTTACATTTTCAGCAAGAGTAGACTCGCTACCAAACTCTACTAAAACTGTATTGGGAAACAGCACAGTAATAATTTTTTGTAATTTACTTTTATCTATTTCATTGGTTTCTTTTGAAACAGCTATAACCTTATATGCTTGCTGGTATAATTTTTCAATGGCTGTTTCGACATTAGGAACCGTTGAAACTTGCCAATTTAGAATTTTAGGCATTGCTGTGTTTGTGGTTACAACTAATGATTTTAAATGTCTCATAATAACTCCTTTTTTACCCATTAAATAGGGGTAATTACTCGATGGTTAACATCGAAATGAATTCAGTTTATTTTTTCTGAAATATTGAGTGAGTGGTACTCTACTTTTTATTTCACTGTAAAATTACGACAACTAAAAAAGGGATGCATTGACCTATGGTAAGAACCATTTATGATTGATGATTGATATTTCATTTTTTGAATTTTAAAGTCTGAAAAAAAATACTTTATAATTCTTAATTCAAAAATCAATTATTTGGTTTGAAGTTTTCTTCAGCTAGTGCTTTGCGAACGCGACTCAAACTTTCTGGGGTAATTCCTAAGTAAGAAGCAATCATCCATTGCGGAACTCGTAACATAATGTCTGGGTACATCTTTACAAAATCTAAATACCTTCTTTTTGCTGAGGCTCCTAGTAGTTGACTAATACGTTGGTATAATTGACGAATATGCTTTTGTAATAACTGCTCGTTTTTCCTTCTAAAATCTGTATTTATTTCTGATACATTGTTTATAAAACTTTCGTCTAACATTACAACAAACGTATCTTCAACAGCGTCTATATAATATGTGGAAGGTTGTTGGAAATAGACACTTCCCCTATCACTTACAATCCAATTTTCAGTAGCAAATTGTAAAATATTTTCTTTTCCTTCTTCATTTAAGGCATATAAACGTAACAAACCTTTTTCTACAAAAAAGAAATGAGCACACACATCTCCTTCTTTTAATAAAAAATCACCTTTAGAAACGTTTTTTATAATAATTAATGGTTGAATTAAAAGGAAGTCAGCTTCTGAAAGCCCTCCTTTTTCAATAAGATACTTTTTAAAGTTAGGTAACTCCATACATCATTTTAAGAGCTACTAAAAATACGTTTTTATCTATAATTTTACTTTTCTTCTGAAATTTTAAGTACTTTACCTCTGTATCTAATTGAGTTTTTTTGCGAGCTGTTTACATAAATAGTACTTGATAAGCTAGGGTATACTCTAACTATTACATTATAATTTTCAGTCGTTGTATTTTTGTCCTTTATCTTAAAACTAATTTTGTAACTATTCTCTTTGTCTTCAGACACAACTAAATTTTTAGGAACTCCTTCAAATTCAATTCCAATATCTGTACCTCCATAAGAACCTCCCATTTGTCGTTCTCCAAAATAAGGTAAATAGGCAGCTACAGTATCTTTTTTCATTCTGAAAAAATTACGATTTCCTACTAAATTAATGTTTCCTACATTACTTCCTATAGGCAACAAACCAGCATTAGCTATTTGTGTCATTGCATTGGTAACCATAGGTTCTGCCCATTCAGCTTCTACCTCAAAGGACTTACTTTCTATAAGAGCTTTTAAATTATCTATCTCTGCTTGAGTTGCATTTTTAGAAGAGGCACAACTAAGCAGAATAAAAACCATACTAATTAAATAAACCAACCTTTTCATACCTTACTGTTTTTAAACCTTTTACAAGGTACTTAAATCTCGTAAAAATTTCAAGTAAATAAGAGTATTTAACGTTTGTTTTACTCTTTATCTGGTACTGAGAACAACTCTGGTTTTGCTCCTTTAATAGCTCTATAAAAATCATAAAAATGATTCATATCAGCATTCATGTCATCTGTTAAGTAATAAGGAGGTTCTATTATAATTTGTTTGTTTTCAAAATCGAAAGCAAACATTACCACAGGTACATTGGCTCCTTTAGCTATGTAATAAAACCCGGTTTTCCATGAGGTTACTTTAGCACGAGTTCCTTCAGGAGATAACGCTAAACGGAATTCATCATGCTGATTAAAAACTGATACTATTGCATCCACCTTATTTGTGCTTTTACTTCTATCAACAGGAGCGCCCCCTAAAGCTTTAAAAATAAAACCAAAAGGAGGTTTAAATAACGAAGCCTTACCTATAAAGTTAATTTTTACGCCAATAGTGTTTCTAGCCAAAATAGCGATTGGAAAATCTTTCCAACTGGTATGTGGAGCTCCAATAACAACGTATTTTTTTAAGTCTCTTGGAAAATCTCCAACTACCTTCCAGCCTAAAACTTTGTGAAATATAAATTTAGATATCATTTACTAGGTATAAAGTTCAATGATACGGTTTTCCCTACAAAAATCAAATAATTAAGCTTTTTAGTTATGTTCTTTTATTTAAACTTCATCTTGTCAGTGAAGAAAATTATTGGTAAGTATTCTTCACTAAACTTTTGTTTGTTAGAGTTAAACCATTGAACCTTTACTAAATCTTCGCAAACCACTCTTTTTACTGATCCATCTGGATAATATGTATTTAAAACTTCATTCTTTTTAAACCCGCTAATTATAAAATCAGGAGAAGCATAATTTACGACGTATTTTATTATCTTTTTTATTTTCTTTGATTCAACAACCTCCCCCCCTTTTTCTTTAATCACGGGTATTTCTTTTGAGGATCTTTTTTTATAAATTTCTATTTTTTTAGTCAGAAATCTAACTACTTTTCCAAACTCATACTTTAATGGGTTAGCATAATAAGAGTTAATTTCGTCAATTATTGTATTTGAATCATCTAGAATCTCTCCTTTTTCTGTAATTCTTTCTATCTTTAACTTATCAAACTTTTCTACAAATTTTTCATATATCATTAACTCTATAAATCCACATTGATTATCATCAAAATACACACACGTATATTTAATTCTATCTGCAATTTCATATCCTGTAACTTCCTCATATAACTTTTTTTTATCTCTCTCAATTAGCACTTCTTTGATAATCATTAGAGGTGGAACCAATTTTGTGTCACCTTGGATTCTAAAACTCTTAAAAAGAGGGTGAGTTTTTAACGTTACTATATCTCCAACAGTAAATTTACTTTTCATATTCATTTTTTAATTTAAACTTTCTAAAAATACTATATTTACATATAATATGGAGAAGTTCTTTAGTTATTTATTATAGACTTTTGTTTAGAGCTATTGTTAATTTTCAATTACAATTAATTCAGACCTAATTACTTTGGGGATTAAATAAAATATGTGAATTAGTAAAGTTGAATAATTTCTGAATTATCAAAGAAACAATTAATTTAATCTTCGCTAATTTCAGAAGCATGGTTATGTTCATCCCTGTATCAGCTGATACAGGAGATAAACCTCTTAATATTGGAATATTTATTTTCATTATTATAAGGCATTTAATTATGACCAACAACAAACTTACCTCCAAAGGTAAATGTACGTATAATAGCATCGGGAATCGAGAATTCGGTTAGCGGCTCAATCTATCAAAGATGTTATGTCTATATTACAAAAAACCGAGCGAGAACTTCTCTTTTTGTTTTACTTACATATGAATAAAAAAAGAGAAAAAGATTGGTTTAAAAACAGAGGATATATACACTTTACAAATAAAACTCCACTTGTAGATAAAAAGAAAATTTTAAACTATGTAAAGAATTCTAAAAAAGTAGCCTTACATTCCTTTTCACCTTTAATTTTTAAAGAAATAAAACAACGTAGATATAAGGAATCTGATTTTAATGGAGTTAAACGTCGTTCTCATAAAAAAATAAAAAAAGAACAAATTATTTCCAATACAAAAATTAGAGAGATATTATATGCTACACACATAGATGCTCATATTTACTCCTATTATTCACAAAAAATAATTACTCCAAAATATGAATCAACTCTTAAAACTAACCTAAAATTGTCAGAAGCGGTAACTGCTTACCGACAAATAGAAACAGAATGTGGTTTAAAGTTTAAAAACAATATCCATTTTGCAAAAGAAGTTTTTTCCGAAATAAAAAAAAGAGAAAATTGTGTTGCTTTAGTTTTAGACATAGAAAACTTCTTTCCTAGTTTAAATCATAAAAAATTAAAATTAGCTTGGGCTAAAATTTTAGGATGTAAAAGTTTACCTAAAGATCATTATAATATCTTTAAATCTGCTACTCGATTTTCATATGTGAAATTAAATAATCTAAAAATTAAAAACGGTCACTTTGATGAAAAAAGAATAGCTGAAAATCGTAAAAAAGGAAAAGATACATTCTTTGATAATATAAAAGAATTGATTGATTCTGATGTTATCATCCATAAGAATCAAAAGAAAGACAACAACAAAAAACTTCAAGGAATTCCACAAGGCTTGCCTATTAGTGCTTTGTTAGCGAATATTTACATGCTTTCTTTTGATGAAACAATTATTAATAAACTTACAGAAAAACATAATATTTTTTATAGAAGATATTCTGATGATATTGTTGTTTTATGTGAAGAAAATCAAATTGAGTTCGTAGAAGATTTTATCATCAATCAAGTTAAAAAAATACATTTAACTATCTCAAAAGAAAAAACAGAAAAAATTCTATTCAAGAAACACAATAATAGACTTCAATCATTTAAAATAAAGAAAGACAAAACGTTACAATTTAATTTTCCTTTGAATTATTTAGGGTTTGAATTTTATGGATACCAAACATTAATTAAATCCAAAAACTTAGCTCAGTTTTATAGAAACATGAAACAGTCTGTAAAAAGAAAACATAAAAGAGTAGAAAAAGTCAAAGAAAAATACTTGTTAGATGAAGCTCCGATATTTAAAAGAAAAGTTTATAGACTTTATAGCTTTAAAGGAATTAAATCTAGAAAATTACCTATTAAAGGAAAAGACTATGAGAAAAAATTTAGGGGAAATTATATTCGTTATGCATACAGAGCTTCTGAAGAACTAGAAGCTCCTGAAATAAAGAGACAACTACGCAATCATTGGAAAATACTTCAAAACACACTAAAAAAATATGAGTTTTCAAATGTTGATAAAGATTAAGTTCTACGGTTTTCCTTACAAAAATCAAATAATTTTAACCTATCTTGTCCTATATTTGTTCACTTAATAACCTTTTATTTATTCTAATGAATACCACTCTTTTACTTATTTTAATTGCTATTAGCGCCTTACTAATTGGATTTGTTATAGGGAACTTACTCTCTAAATTAAAGTTCAAACAACAAACATCTGATTTGGAAAAAGAGATTGTAACCCTACAAAACCATCAAGCTAATTTTGAAATTCAGAAAAGAGAAAAAGATACCGCTTTTTCTGAGCAAAAAGAAGACTTTCTAAAGCGGTTAGATGAAAAAACGAAAGAAAATAGTGAGCTACGTCGTGAAAAGGAGTTTTCTTCTATTGAATTGGCTAGAAAAAATGAAGAATTGAAAAATTTACAGTTAAAACTTCAAGAGAATAAAGAAGAAGTAGAAAAACTACAAGATAAGTTCACCAAAGAGTTTGAAAACTTAGCAAACAAAATTCTAGATGAGAAATCGAACAAGTTTACTGAGCAAAACAAGAAAAACATAAAGGATATTTTAAATCCGCTTCAAGAAAAAATTCAAACCTTTGAAAAGAAGGTTGAAGACACTCAAAAAGAAAGCATTTCAATGCATTCTGCTTTAAAAGAGCAGTTATTAGGATTAAAAGAGTTAAACGCTCAAATGAGTAAGGAAACATTAAACCTAACCAAAGCTTTAAAAGGTGATAGTAAAACCCAAGGAAATTGGGGGGAATTAGTCTTAGAACGTGTCTTAGAAAAATCTGGTTTAGAAAAAGACAGAGAGTACTTTGTACAACAATCTTTTACCAACGATGAAGGTAAACGTATCATGCCCGATGTTGTGATTCACTTACCAGATAACAAAAAAATGGTGGTCGATTCTAAAGTGTCTTTAACTGCTTATGAACAATATGTAAATAGTGAAGACGATATTGTAAAAGAGCGTTTTGCTAAAGAACATGTAAACTCATTAAAGCGACATGTTGAGCAACTTTCAGAAAAAAAATACGAAGATATTTATAAGATTGAGTCTCCAGACTTCGTACTGCTTTTTGTACCAATTGAACCTGCTTTTGCGGTAGCCTTAAATGAAGACAATACTTTATACAATAAAGCTTTTGAAAGAAATATTGTGATTGTTACTCCAACTACTTTATTAGCAACCTTACGTACTATTGACACGATGTGGAATAACGAAAAGCAACAACGCAATGCTTTGGAAATAGCACGACAAGCGGGTGCTTTGTATGATAAATTTCAAGGATTGTTAACAGACTTGGTTAATATAGGTAAGAAAATAGACGGTACCAAAGCCGATTATGCCGCAGCCATGAATAAGTTGGTAGAAGGTCGTGGAAATTTAATTACCAGTGTAGAAAAATTAAAGAAAATGGGAGCGAAAGCTAAAAAAGCACTTCCAGAAAAAATTCTCGAACGAGCTCAAGATAATGATGAATAAAAAACAGGTACTCTAATTAGAGTACCTGTTTTTTTTAACCTTTTCTTTTTTGCTCTTTTTTATTGATTTTTCAAAATACTTATTTCCTGAGGTGTAAGAGCTTTCTTTAATAAGATTAATTCGTCTATTGAGCCTATAAAGTTGTTAAGACCAGAAATGGCACATGGTGAATGCCCTACTTTAAACTTAGCAGTATTATCTATGCTCACAATTCCATTAGGAAGACTCCATGGAGTACTTACTTTTTCTTCTCCATTTACATAGATAGTCGTTTTTCTAGTAGAATTATCTTTTATGATTACCACATGAGTCCATTCAGTTGGGTTCACATTTTCTAAATCAGCTGTTGCAGAGCCATTTAAATCTGTCATAACGTTGTCTGATCTCATTTCAACAGTTAATTCATTCGAACCTTTTTTATATGCTACTTGAATAAAGTCTCCTTTTTTACAAGCTTCTCTTTTAGATAAAATAGTAAAAACAGCATCATGCAAGTTGGTAGGAACCTTGAACCAAAAACTCATAGAAAAGGATTCATTTTTAAAAGGAATAGCTGCAGGAAAACTAATTTCTGCTGAAGTTGTTGTACTTTTATAAGCACTAGAGTTGTTTCCTTTTCTGTCTTGAGTAGCATCAAAATCTTTTACAATTCCATCATACGAGTTTTTGTTATCGTTTGCTGAACCATTGAAAGGATAATAAGCCATTAGATTGTTGTCCTTTAATAAATTTTCAAAAGGAGTAACTTCTTTAACAGGTAAATTTTCTTCATCTTTTGAGCAAGCTCCAATAAGTACGCTTACACACACTAAAACTGTGTAAATTTTTTTCATTTTTTTATTGTTTAAATTAACTAAGTCGAATGTAGTTTACGACCTCTTAAAAAACAAAATGACTTTGTGAGCGGTAGAAAAAACTTTATAAAGAGTAAAAACAAAACTGAGTTAGGTATATAAAAAAAAGGTTGTCTTTCAAGACAACCTTTTTTTATATAAGGACATTGTTATATTACATAATAAACAAGCGTCTGTTATGCATTAAATCATATACCTTCTCTCCTACAGCTTCTAATACTTCATCTTTCTCAGCATTCATTAATGCTTCATCAATTAAGTCTACAATTACCTGCATATCTTCTTCTTTTAAACCACGTGTAGTAACTGCAGCAGTACCAACACGAATACCAGAAGTAACAAATGGTGATTCAGTATCAAACGGAACCATGTTTTTATTTACCGTAATTTCTGCCTTTCCTAAGGCTTCTTCAGCAGCTTTTCCAGTAATTTTTTTGTTACGTAAATCAATTAACATACAATGGTTGTCTGTACCTCCAGAAATAATTTCGTATCCTTTTGCTACAAATGCTTTGGCCATTGCTTGTGCATTTTCTTTTACTTGAATTTGATATTCTAAGAACTCATCTGTCAATGCTTCACCAAAAGCAACTGCTTTAGCCGCAATAACGTGTTCTAATGGTCCACCTTGATTTCCTGGGAAAACCGCAGAATTAATCAATGTAGACATTTTTTTTAATTTCCCTGATTTTAATTTCAATCCAAATGGATTTTCAAAATCTTTTCCAATCATAATCATTCCTCCACGAGGTCCACGCAAGGTTTTGTGAGTTGTTGTGGTAACAATATGACAATGTGGTAGTGGATCAGATAAAATTCCTTTTGCAATTAATCCGGCTGGATGTGAGATATCAGCCATTAAAATAGCGCCAACACTATCTGCAACCTCTCTAAACTTCTTAAAGTCAATATCACGAGAATACGCAGAAGCACCTGCAATAATTAATTTAGGTTTATGTTCTTTAGCCTGCTTTTCTAAATGATCATAATCAATATATCCAGTTTCTTTAACTACACCATAAAATACTGGATTGTATAATTTACCAGAAAAGTTTACTGGTGATCCATGAGTTAAATGACCTCCGTGAGATAAATCAAATCCTAAAATAGTATCACCTGGTTGTAAACAAGCAGCAAAAACTGCTGTGTTTGCCTGACTTCCAGAGTGTGGTTGTACGTTTACATACTCCGCTCCAAATAATTCTTTAGCTCTATCAATCGCAATTTGCTCAACGATATCTACTATTTCACACCCTCCGTAATAACGTTTACCTGGGTATCCTTCAGCATATTTATTGGTTAAAACTGATCCTTGAGCTTCCATTACTTGGTCGCTTACAAAATTTTCAGAAGCAATCAACTCTAAACCGTTTAGCTGACGTTCTTTTTCTTCTTGAATTAAATCAAATATTTGATGATCTTTTTGCATGTTGTGTGTTGTTACATAAAGTAGCCAAAAGTACTAATTTTATTATTCAATTTAAATGGATTTTACAAGAAGTATCTACAAAAATACTTTCACATTTTTTTTACTCATCTTTTTGGGGTAAATTGAAAAAAATATGTAGGTTTGATGAAAATATAACAAAAACGATAAATGGAAATAACTGCTAATAACCCGAATAGAAAATCTTGGTTAACTGTAGCTGAAAACTCAGATTTCCCTATTCAAAACATACCTTTTGGGGTTTTTCTAACTAAAGATGATATCATAACGATTGGTACAAGAATTGGTGATTATGCGATTGATTTAGGTGCCTTACATCAATTAGGATATTTTGATGGAATTCCGTTAACAGATGATATCTTTTTACAAGATACCTTAAATGATTTTATTGCAGACGGACGTAAAACATGGCGTTTAGTTCGTAATAGAATTGCTGATATTTTTGATGTAAAAAATAGTAAACTAAGAGATAATGCTGAGCACAAAGACAAGATCATCTTTAGAATGGATGAAGTTGAAATGCAACTTCCTGTCGCTGTAGGAGATTATACCGATTTTTATGCCAGTAAAGAACACGCAACGAATGTAGGAAGCTTATTTAGAGATCCTGAAAATGCCTTATTCCCAAACTGGTTACAAATACCTATTGGTTACCACGGAAGAAGTTCTTCTATCGTACCTTCAGGAACTCCAATTCGTCGTCCTGTAGGACAACAACGTCCTAGTGAGGGAGAAACTACACCTAACTTTGGACCTTCAAAATTATTAGATTTTGAATTAGAAATGGCGTTTATTACAACAGTAGCAAACGATTTAGGAGACAGAATTCCTATTGAAGAAGCAGAAGAATATATCTTTGGATTGGTATTATTTAATGACTGGTCTGCTCGTGATATTCAAGCTTGGGAATATGTTCCATTAGGACCTTTCTTAGGAAAGAATTTTGCTTCAACAATCTCTCCTTGGATTGTAACCTTAGATGCTTTAGAACCTTTTAGAGTAGACAACCCTAAACAAGTATACGAACCATTACCTTACCTAAAGAAAGAAGGAAAAGATAGTTACGACATCAATTTACAAATGGCTATTCAACCAGAGGGTAAAGAAGAAACTGTTGTATGTAACTCTAACTTTAAGTATATGTACTGGACAATGGTACAACAATTAGCGCATCACACGGTAAACGGATGTCCTGTAAATGCAGGTGATATGATGGGTAGTGGTACTATTTCTGGGCCTACTCAAGATAGCTTTGGATCTATGCTAGAATTAACTTGGAGAGGTCAAAATCCTATTAAAATGAATGATGGTAGTGAGCGTAAATTTATTAATGATAACGATACAGTTATTATGCGCGGTTACTGTAAAAATGAAAAAATCCGTATTGGTTTTGGTGAATGCTCAGGTAAAATTTTGCCTGCTAAATAAACACTTTAATCAAAATTGTATATAAAAAAATCCAGTTCTTTTGAACTGGATTTTTTTATTTTGCCTTTTACTCCTCCTCTGGTGGTGGGTGTCCGTGAATTTGCTCGTATACTTCATCAAAATTACTTCGTAAATAACTATTTAATTTTTTACGATAGTCATCTTGTAACCAATCAATGAAATTATGAGTACTCTTTGATATACATTTAGAGTATCTAAAAATTCGATCGTCAATATCTCCTCCCAACATTTTTGCTAATATCAGTGCGTCAAAAACATCTTCACTATTTTCAACACACATTTTAGCATGGTGCTCTATTGATTTTTCTAACACTCTTTTTGAAGACTCTCCTCCTTGAATAGTATCTCTGTATACTTTTTTAACATCGAAATACAGGTCTTCAGAATTGGCAAACTCTGCTTTAACATCTGCAGGTAATTCATATTTAAAGTCGCTTTCTATTTCTTCGTCAGATAATAAATTATCTAAATAAAAGTTTGGTGCTCTAAACATTTTTTGCCAGTCTAAATCGGCTCCCCAAGGTCCAAAACGATGGAAATTGTTCCCTAGATCGATTACATTAAATTCCGATTTTCCGGGTAAAATACGTGACCCACGACCAATCATCTGATAATACAATGTTAACGATTTTGTTGCTCTATTTAAAATAATCGACTGTACAGAGGGTTCATCAAATCCAGTTGTTAAAATACTTACCGAAGTAATGATTGCATTAGGTGTTTTATGAAACCATTTTAAGATAAAATCACGTTCCTTTTTAGTATTTGTGTTATCTAAATGTGCTATTGGATATCCTGCCCTTTTAAACGTATCATACACATGTAGTGATGTATTAATACCATTATTAAAAATGAGTGTTTTTGTTCCTTTAGCTCGTTCTTCATAAGCTTGTAAAAGCTTAGAAAGCATGTCTGTGTTGGTATATAAATCTTCAGATGACTTTACAGTATAATCACCATTAGCTCCAACTTCTAACGATGTTAATCCTACGTTGTAAGAATAAATATTGGCTTTTGCTAAATATTCGTTTTGAATTAAAGCCCCTATACTTTCCCCATCAATAAGTTCATCGTAATTATCCTTCATAGGAAGTTTAATATTTGAACTTAAAGGAGTGGCGGTTACACCTAATATAAAAGACCTATCAAAGAACTTAAATAATTTAGTAAAAGAATTGTAATGTGCCTCATCAATAATTACTAAACCTACATCTGAAATATCTAACATATCGTCATTTAAACGATTGTTTAAGGTTTCTACCATAGCTACAAAGCAATCAAACTCATCTTGATCGTCTAAACTTGCTTTACTATCTATAATTTTATTTACAACACCAAACTCTTTAAGCATTTTCGCTGTTTGCTTACACAATTCTATTCGGTGTGTCATTATCAATACTTTCTTTTGATAATGTTTCAAGTATTGACGTGTAATTTCAGAGAAAATAACGGTCTTTCCTCCTCCTGTAGGTAGTTGATAAAGTAAATGGTAATTTTCGGGGGCATTCTCAAAACTTTTGAAAATTTTGTGCAATGCTTCTTTTTGATAATCGTATAGATTTTTTCCTTTCTTTGGTTGTGAAGTTGCTGTTTCGTTACTCAAATCTCTATAATTTTGAAATATGCAAAAATACGAGGTATTTAAGGAAATCCCATTAAAAATGGCATCTTTTTTAGAATTTTTTCAAATCAATACGAGCAATATCATAATGAGAAGCATGTGAAATTACTTCTCCATTTTTAACTACCAACAACTGAGGAGATTGATGTAAAACCTGAAATGTATACCCTATTTCATTTGAAATATCTCTGTAACTAAGCAAGTCTAGATAATAGACTTTAAAATCTTTTAATTCCTCATCAAAACTGTTTACAAAACGCTTTATTACCATACTACTTATACCACACCTAGTTGAATGTTTAAAAATAGCTACAGGTTCTTTATTTGATATTTTTTTTAGTTCCTCTAGCTGTTCTAACGACGTTAAAGGAATCCAGTTTATAAACGATGCTGCTCCTTCATTATTTCTATTTTTTCTTCCAAAAATAGTATTTAATACTCCCATAAAATTCTTATTTTAATAACATATTTGTTCTTAATCACCTCTACACCAGTCAAAAAGACATAAAAAAACCATTTATACAGACAAAATGTCTTTTATTTCTAAAAAAAAGCAATTGGTACTGATTTTGACTTTCATAGAGAAAAATAAAAAACGATATGAATTTTAACAATTATACAATAAAATCACAAGAAACCATACAGCAAGCGCAACAATTGGCGCAAAGCTATGGTAACAACTTAATAGAAAATGAACATATTTTCAAAGCCTTATTTTTAGTCGATGAAAATGTGCTTCCTTTCATTTTAAAAAAACTTAATATTAATGTTAAGGTTATACAGCAAGTAGTAGATAAACAATTGGAGAGTTTTTCTAAAGTTACTGGTGCTGATTTAATGCTTTCTCGTGAAGCTAACAAAACATTAAATGAAGCAGCCATCATCGCCAAAAAGATGAACGATGAGTACGTGTCTATTGAACACCTAATTTTAGCTATTTTTAAGTCTAAAAGCCAAATAGCCCAAGTATTAAAAGATCAAGGAGTTACTGAAAAGAGTTTAAAGGCCGCAATTGACGAGCTTCGTAAAGGAAACCGCGTTACCTCACAAAGTGCTGAAGAAACCTATAATTCTTTAAGTAAATATGCTAAAAACTTAAATCAATTAGCACAAGACGGAAAACTAGACCCTGTAATTGGTCGTGATGAAGAAATTAGACGTTTATTACAAATTTTATCACGTAGAACTAAGAACAACCCTATTTTAGTGGGAGAACCGGGTACTGGTAAAACAGCTATTGCAGAAGGCTTAGCACACCGAATTATTCGAGGTGATGTTCCTGAAAACTTAAAGGATAAACAAATTTTTTCTTTAGACATGGGAGCGTTAATTGCAGGTGCTAAATACAAAGGTGAATTTGAAGAGCGCTTAAAATCTGTTGTAAAAGAAGTTACAAAATCTGAGGGAGACATCGTATTGTTTATTGATGAAATCCACACTTTAGTAGGTGCTGGAGGGGGACAAGGTGCAATGGATGCTGCGAATATTTTAAAACCAGCCTTAGCACGTGGAGAATTGAGAGCTATTGGAGCTACTACCCTAGATGAATATCAAAAGTACTTTGAAAAAGACAAAGCTTTAGAACGTCGTTTTCAAAAAGTTATGGTAGATGAACCGGATACTGAAAGTGCTATTTCTATTTTACGTGGTATTAAAGACAAATACGAAACACACCATAAAGTGCGTATAAAAGACGAAGCTATTATTGGAGCTGTAGAATTATCACAACGTTACATTACTAATCGTTTTTTACCTGATAAAGCGATTGACTTAATGGATGAAGCTGCTTCTAAATTACGCATGGAAATCAATTCTAAACCAGAAGAATTAGATGTGCTAGATCGTAAAATAATGCAATTAGAGATTGAAATTGAAGCCATTAAACGTGAAAATGATGAAACTAAGTTAAAATCATTAAATGCTGATTTAGCAAACTTAAAAGAAGATCGTAATGAAATCAATGCCAAATGGCAGTCTGAAAAAAGTGTTGTAGATACTATTCAGAATTTAAAAACGGATATTGAAAATTACAAGCATGAAGCTGAGAAAGCTGAACGTAATGGCGACTATGGAAAAGTAGCTGAATTGCGTTATGGTAAAATTAAAGAAGCACAAGAAGCGCTTGACAAACAACAAGAAGTTTTAGCCAATCAACAAGAAAATTCTTTAATTAAAGAAGAAGTAACCTACGACGATATTGCCGAAGTTGTAGCTAAATGGACTGGGGTTCCTGTTACTAAAATGTTACAATCAGAACGTGAAAAACTCTTATTATTAGAAGACGAATTACACAAACGTGTTGTTGGTCAGGAAGAGGCAATAGAAGCCGTTTCTGATGCGGTACGCCGTTCGAGATCTGGACTACAAAATCCTAACAAGCCTATCGGGTCTTTCTTGTTCTTAGGTACAACAGGGGTTGGTAAAACAGAGTTGGCAAAAGCTTTAGCTGAGTATTTATTTGATGATGAAAATGCCATGACACGTATTGATATGAGTGAATATCAAGAGCGCCATTCTGTAAGCAGACTGGTTGGAGCACCTCCAGGATATGTTGGTTACGATGAAGGCGGACAGTTAACAGAAGCCGTTAGAAGAAAACCCTACTCAGTTGTACTGTTAGATGAGATTGAAAAAGCACATCCTGACACCTTTAATATCTTATTACAAGTACTAGATGAAGGTAGGTTAACCGATAACAAAGGGCGTGTTGCTGATTTTAAAAATACCATAATTATCATGACCTCTAATATGGGAAGCCATATTATTCAAGAGAAGTTTGATAATATGAAAGGAGATATCCATACCACTATGGATTTAGCAAAAACAGAAGTGTTAGGTTTATTAAAACAATCTGTAAGACCGGAGTTTCTGAACAGAATTGACGATATTATTATGTTCACTCCATTATCAGAGGCTAACATTAAAGAAATTGTAAAATTACAATTGAATAGTGTTAAAAAGATGATTGCGCAACAAAACATAACTTTTGATGCTACCGATGAAGCTATTGCTTACTTAGCGATAAAAGGATACCAACCAGAATTTGGTGCGCGCCCTGTAAAACGTGTGATTCAAAAAGAGGTTTTAAATCAATTATCTAAAGAAATTTTATCAGGAAGAATAACTACTGATAGCATTATTTTACTAGATGCATTTGATGATAGACTAGTGTTTAGAAATCAATCTGATTTAATTGACGAATAAGAACACATAAACAATTGTAAATCAATAATTAAAGTGTCATTTTTTCATGTAAACAGTGAAAAAATGACACTTTTTTAAATTGGTATTTTTTTTGAATGGTTGTTATAAAAGATTAATGTTTAACTAAAAAAATGCAATGTTATGTTATTAAAAAGTACTGATTTTCCAGCCTTACCAAATGTTTTTAATGATTTTTTTAGAGATTGGTCAACCGCAAATTTCTCAGAGACAAACACGACGCTACCAGCTGTAAATATTAAAGAAAATGAAAATGAGTTTACCGTTGATGTAGCCGTTCCTGGAATGAATAAAGAAGATTTTCAAGTAAATCTTGAAAATGATGTTTTAACCATTTCATCAGAAAAACAAGAGACTACAAAAGAAACAAACGATCGCTATACACGAAAAGAGTATAGTTATAAATCGTTTAAAAGAAGTTTTACCTTACCTAAAGGTATTGTTGATAGTGAAAAAATTAAAGCTAGTTATAAAAATGGTGAGCTAAAAATTAACCTTCCAAAATTAGAAGCCGTAAAACCCAAACCTGCGAAACTAATTACGGTTGAATAACCTTAACCCTATAACTGCTTATTCTAATTAAAAAAGAATAAAAACCCGAGAATTCTTGTATGAATTCTCGGGTTTTTATATCCTTCAGTCAATAATTTGACTAAAAAACACTGACATGTATATCTTCTAAAACGATTTCAGACAGTTTTTTTAGGCTACCTTCTTCGTATAAGCTATCAATTGCATAAAAATCGATATCTGTATCCAAAGGCTTGTAATTGTTATAATCTACAAAACGAATTCCATCAACGATTTTTTCTTGTTTTACATCTCTAAAACGTACTCCTCCTCCATTTGTATGGTACTTATACGCTACATAATCTAATTGAAAGTTATCTTTAGCAAACCAATAAATAAACACATCGTCAAAGTCTTCTCCTCCCCCCTCTTCTGTGAAAGTTATCCTAACTTTATAGTATTCCTTTCCTTTAATTACAACTGACTCTAACAACTTTTTTTGAACTGCTTTATCGTTCAACCCCAAAGGTAATACAGAAAAATAGTGAACCGAGTTTACCGAATTGCTGTAGCGGTTTTTATCCTTTTCCGTTAACTCAACTAAGCGATCATTTACAAAACGCTTAAAACTATCATTTGATAGGATGTCTTGTATTTTTGTAGAATCATTTTGTATAACTCTTACTAGTTCAAAAGTTCCATTTTTTCTGGTTGCTTTGTAATTGTTTTTTCTGAAGTTGAAAGAAATTGTAGCATTTTCTATTTCATTTAATTTAGCATAGTCAATTGACTTATCTATTATTTCTTGAGCCGTAAACTTAGGTTTGCATGAAACAACTAATAAAAGTAGTAAAATGTATAAATATCGCATAAATTTTGGTTTGAGTTCATTTTTAATGTAACAAATTTAGGAGTATTCAAGAACTTAAGTTGTTAAGTTTAACACAAAAAAAATAGAGCTATATAACAATAGCTCTATTTAAAGGGGGATTATAAAGTATTGATTAAAACCTCATACCTATACCAAAACCAATAAGCAAAGGATTGATATCAACTTCGGCTGGTACAGTTGCTACACCTGCATTTACAGATACATCTGTACTTAGTCCTATATATTTAGCATCTACATTTAAAAACCATGTATCGTCTAAGTCGTAATCAAATCCTAATTGAAAAGCATATCCAAAACCATTCTCATAAGTTACATCTACGACCGCTCCTGGGTCTGCATTGTAAAAAATAGTATAGTTAACACCCGCCCCAACATAAGGCTTAAAATCACTTATATTAAAATGGTATTGTAGCGTTAATGTTGGAGGTAACAACCAAACATCTCCTAAGTTTACATTTCCTAACCCCGTATTTACCGCTTTTACATCATGGTTTGTAGTTCCTAAAATTAATTCAGCAGCAATATTTTCAGTAAAGTAGTAGGTAAAATCCAATTCTGGAATAAAACTTTTGCTTATTTCTACATCTCCTCCAATAGTACCAATTGTTGCAGATTCATTTGGTAAAACACTTACCCATCTAAAACGTGCTTGCCACTTTTTAAAGTCGTTTGTTTTAGAGGCTTCTTGTGCATTTACACTGCTAAAAAACAATGTTCCTAATACCATACTTAATATAATTTTTTTCATGACTATAAGTTTAAATTTTAAGCAAAATTACATCCCACTCTTCCCTAAAAACATGACTTAAATCATAGCTTAATAATTTTATTTAACAACTTAAAATTATGGTTATATTTGTGACTTATTTATGCAAAAAAAGATTAACATACAGAACAAAAAAGCTCGTTTTGAATACGAGATACTTGATAAATATACAGCAGGAATTCAACTTACGGGTACTGAAATAAAATCGATACGACAAAGTAAGGCTCGAATTACCGAGAGTTTTTGTGAGTTTAATGATAAAGGGGAACTTTTTGTTGTAAATATGTACATCGAAGAATACGCCTTTGGTCATCATTATAATCACAAACCTAAAAGTGAGCGTCGTTTATTGCTGAACAAACGGGAATTGAAAAAACTTGAAAAAGAAGTTGAAGCCAAAGGTAGTACCATTGTACCATTACGATTATTTATTAATGAAAACGGTTGGGCAAAATTAGATATTGCTTTGGCTAAAGGAAAGAAAACTCATGATAAAAGACAAAGCATTAAAGACCGTGATAATAAACGAGATTTAGCCAGGGTTAAAAAGGCTTATAATTAATGAATGATACTTTTTTAAATATCATACAGTGGAAGAAAATTGTATATTTTATTTTTATTCTATTCTTATTCAAATTTTCTTTTTTACACGGTTATGGTTTTAAAACAACTCTTTCCTTTCTTGACCTAAGTTTGCTATCCATTTCAAGTGCTTTCTTACTCGCTGCTGGTTATTTGACTAGTTTTTTCTTTAGAAATTCTCAAAAGAAAACAAAACTTCCTTTACAAAAAGTAAAAAAACTGGCTATTTATTTAACCTTGGCAGGCGTTGTTGTTGGATTGTGCTTATCTATAAAAGTGAACAAAGCTTGGTACGGACTCATATTTATAGTATGTCCCATAATTGTATACCTCTATTCTAAAAACAATACCCAAAAAACTTTTTTTAGCAATATTGTTACCTCATTTCTAAAACCTTTTGCTTTATTAACTCTTTGGTGGTTTGATTTTCCCCTTAATTTATCTATTGAACAATGGGAATTGTTTTACAACCTTCAACTAATTACCATAGCATATGTAATTATCTCTTTTCTAAGTAATATTGTAATGGAGATTATTATTGATATAACTAACGTAAATCAAGACAACCTTAACAAGCAAAATACATTACCCGTTTTATTGGGTAGAAAAAGAGCAAAAGACATCGCTTTAATGCTGTCTATTATAGGTAGTTTGTTTGTCTTTTCAATAGCTGTTGCCTTTATTAAAAATAAATTTATCTTTTCAACTATTATGTTATTAGGTACCATTCCTGAACTACATTTTATCTATCGATTAATGTTAGCTTCTGAAGCTAAGGACTATCAGCGTTTACGTAACCTTAGTTATGTAAATTTCTTTTTAGCCCTTTTAAGTATCCCTATCATAGCTTATTATATTAAATATGTTATCTACTAAACTGTCAAAATACTCTATTATTCTCGCTTCAAACTCTCCTAGAAGACAAGAACTTATAAAAAGCTTAGATATTCCTTTTACAATTAAAACAAAAGATGTTGAGGAAATTTATCCTGAGGAATTAAATCATACTGAAATAACTGATTTTTTAGCTGACTTAAAAGCTTCTCCATTCAAAGAAGAATTACGAGAGAATGAGTTATTAATAACATCAGATACTATTGTATGGATAAACAATGAGGCCTTAGGAAAACCTAAAAATTATGATGAAGCATTTCAAATGCTTAAAAAACTTTCCAATACCACACACGAAGTTGTCACCTCGATATGCATTACTAATAAATCATTTCAAACAACCGTAAATGATATTACGATTGTTCATTTTAGAGAACTTTTAGACGATGAAATTGATTACTACCTAACAACGTACAAACCATTTGATAAAGCAGGAGCTTATGGTATTCAAGAGTGGATAGGTAAAATAGGAATTGCTAAAATTGAAGGAAGCTATTTTAACGTTATGGGCTTTCCTATTCATAAACTTTACAAAGAATTATCAAAATTGTAGCTTTACATCTATATAAAAGATTATTTTTGACGCGTATTTACACAACACAAACTGATGAAAAAATATACTTACACAGAAAAAAAAGATACCCGATCTGGGTTTGGTGATGGTTTAACAGAATTAGGCCAAAAAAATCCTAATGTTGTAGCCCTATGTGCAGATTTAACGGGTTCATTAAAAATGAATGAATTTGCTGAAAATCATCCTGAGCGTTTTTATCAAGTAGGAATTGCTGAGGCCAATATGATAGGAATTGCTGCTGGGTTAACTATTGGTGGAAAAATTCCTTTTACAGGTACATTCGCTAACTTTTCAACTGGTAGAGTTTATGATCAAATTCGTCAATCAGTTGCTTATTCTGATAAAAATGTAAAAATTTGTGCTTCACACGCAGGATTAACTTTAGGGGAAGATGGAGCTACTCATCAAATTTTAGAAGATATTGGACTAATGAAAATGTTGCCTGGTATGACTGTAATAAATACTTGTGATTACAGTCAAACTAAAGCTGCAACTTTAGCGATTGCAGAATATGAAGGACCTGTATATTTACGTTTTGGACGCCCAAAAGTACCTGTATTTATGACCGATCAGCCTTTTAAAATAGGAAAAGCAATTCAACTTACTGAAGGTACCGATGTTACCATTGTTGCTACTGGTCATTTAGTATGGGAAGCTTTACAGGCTGCTGAACAGTTAGAAGCAAAAGGTGTTTCTGCCGAAGTTATAAACATTCATACAATTAAACCTTTAGATGAAGAAGCGATTTTAAAATCTGTAGCAAAAACAAAATGTATCGTTACAGCTGAAGAACATAACAAATATGGAGGATTAGGAGAAAGTGTGGCTCGTTGCTTAGCGACTCATACACCGACTCCACAAGAATTTGTTGCTGTAAATGACAGCTTTGGAGAATCTGCGACTCCTGATGAATTGATGAAAAAATATGGTTTAAATGATGAAGCCATAGTAACAGCAGTTGAAAAAGTTATTTCTAGAAAATAAAAATATAGATCCTCAAACAATAAATGCATCACTTTTCAGGTTTAAGGTGATGTATTTTTTTATGTAAAAAGTAAAATTTAACCCAATTTATAACAGTGTAAATTAATAACAATGAAAAAAGCAATTTTTATCTTATGCCTTCTAATTGGAGGTTCTCAATTAGCACAAAGCCAAATACAAGGTGGTATTAAAGGTGGTATCAATTACAATTCAGATTCTTTTTCTGACGTAAAAGACGACGTTTTTAGTGGAGCAAAAAGTAAAACAGGTTTTCATGCTGGTGCATGGTTACGTATAAAATTACCTGCTACTGGTTTGTACATTAGACCAGAATTGGTATATACACAATTAAGTAACGAAGTTTCGTATGAACCTACAGGTTTTTCTGCTAAAACAACTACTTATGATATCCAAAAAATTGACATCCCTGTTTTATTAGGATTAAACTTTTTAAAAGTAGGACACGTTTTTGCAGGACCTTCTTTTCAGTACATTTTAGATTCTGATTTTGATATTGAAGATCTTAAACAAGTAAATTCGGATGGTTTTTCTGTTGGTTTACAGTTAGGAGCTGGTGTTGAGCTTGGTAAATTAGGTTTAGATGTACGTTGGGAAAGAGCCTTATCGGATACAGAAGCAGAGTTTGTAGATTCTAATGTAGGGAATGTAAATTTTGACACGCGTGTAAACCAAATTATTGTAGGTTTATCATATAGATTCTAAAACCCTTTTAAGTTTTAAACATAAAAAAACCGAAGTTTTAGACTTCGGTTTTTTTATTATTTATTTTTTTCGAATAGCTCGTTAAAAAATGTCCCTATTCAAATAATCAGGCACTGTAGGTTTGTTTGGATCACTAAAATCGTTTGCCGGATTTCCGTCTCCATTTTTATCTTCATTTTTCGACAAAACACCATCGCCGTCGTCATCTGTATCTAAATAATTAGGCAAGCCATCTTGATCAGTATCATCATTTCTAGGATTTCCATCGCCATCAGGATCTTCATTAATTGAAGCAACCCCGTCTTGATCATCATCTGTATCTGGAACTAAGTCCCATAATTCAAAATAAAATAATAGAATTGAATTAGGAGGTATTGAAGTTCTACTTGTATTAGCATACGCTAAACCAGAAGGAATAAACAAAATTCCTTTCCCGCCATCTTCATAGGTAATTGGTCCATCAGTGGTAACATTATTTCCTCCTTTAAAGTGAATGAAACTATAAGTCCACCCCCTAATTACACTATTTAAAGAAAACCAAGTTGTATTTTTGTCAAAATTAGGGCTTAAACTATCTCTTCTAACGATTCGTTGTCCTCTATATTTTGAATAAACAGAATCCATCACAGTAGGAAAACCTTTGTCAACATTTGGAGTTCCAACCCTGTTTACATAATAATACAATTTATAATTAATATCGTTTTCAGTTACTTCTTTAGTTACCAATTTGTCATCGTCGAACAACGATGTTTTTCCACTAATTATAGGTTTAATTGAGTCTAGTGCCTCGTCGTAATAATTGTTCTTTAAAAATACAACCAAAGAGTCATTGTCAATAAGTGCTTGAGCTTCATGGTCAAAATTATCAACTGAAGAATTGCTATCACTTCCACATGCATATAAAAGAGCACCTGCGATGGCAGTATAAACTAGATGTTTAAATTTTATCATTTAATTCTGAAATTTTAACGCGCAATTTACCATTTTTATACCTTTGTAAAAAACGAAACGATAAAAATTAACTTTTTATATGAGAATTGACAAATATTTGTGGTGTATTCGCTTATTTAAAACTCGTAGTATTGCCACAGATGCTTGTAAAAAAGGGCATGTTAAAATAGATGGAACGAATTTAAAGCCATCGAAAGAAATATTTGGTGGTGAAGAAATTACTATTCGAAAAAATCAAATTAATTATAAAATAAAAATATTAGATATCCCTCCTAACCGGGTTGGGGCTAAGTTGGTAGATTTATATAGAAAAGATTTGACCCCTAAAGAAGAATTTGAAAAAACAGATTTACTGAAATACGCTAAAGATTATTATCGTAAAAAAGGAACAGGACGTCCTACAAAAAAAGATCGTCGTGATATTGACGATTATTATGAAGATTCTGATAAAAATGATGTTAATTTGTAATCTCAAATTAAGTTAAAGTTAGCTAAAAATGACAGACGTAAATAATATCATTTTAAACAATACTCAAGTTGAACAAAAAATTCGTCGAATCGCTTTTCAAATTTATGAAAGCAATAGTAACGAAAAAGAAATTATTATAGCTGGTATTGCTGATAATGGATATTTTTTAGCTGAAAAAATTTCAACTATTTTAAGTGAAATATCTCCTTTAACTGTAACTTTATGTAAAGTTTTAATCGATAAGAAAAACCCTATAAATCCAATCACTACCTCTATTAACAGTGAAGAATATCAGCATAAAGCGTTGGTTTTGGTCGACGATGTTTTAAATTCAGGAACCACTTTAATATATGGCGTAAAGCACTTCTTAGAAGTTCCTTTAAAAAGATTTAAAACAGCGGTATTAGTAAACAGAAACCATAAAAAGTATCCTGTAAAAGCTGATTTTAAAGGTATTTCTCTATCAACTTCTATCAAAGAACACGTAGTCGTAGAGTTTAAAACCAACGAAACAATTGCTTACTTAACTTAATAAAGATAGTAAGTCTTCCACTACTTCCTCTTTATTTTTGTCATCAATAGTAATCTTATACTGAGCTTGATTGTAATAGTAACTTCGTTCAAATAAATGTTTAGCAACAAACTCTGTTAGTTCTTCTTTATTCAAACGAGCTACTAATGGACGTTGACTTTTTTCATTTGTTAACCTATTTACAATAGTATGGATGCTTGTTTTTAAATACACAGACTTTGCCTTGTTAAAACTTAATAACACCTCCATATTTCCAGCATAGCATGGAGTGCCCCCTCCTAATGATAAAACGAAATCGCCTTCTTTATCTAAAAGCTCCTTTAAATATACATGTTCTTGCTTTCTAAAATAGATTTCTCCTTTCTGTTCAAAAATTTCAGAAACTGTTTTTCTTTCCTTTTTTTCTATATATGCATCTAAATCAATAAATGGAGTTTGCATTTTTTCGGCTAAAATTCGTCCAATTGTCGATTTCCCACTCGCCATATACCCCAATAATACAATTTTCATAAACTAGTAATTAAGCAGTTACAAATATGAGTAAAAATTATTACAAAAAAGCTTTTTTGATTTAAAGAACAGTTGTATATTTGCAACCGCTTTCACAAAGAAGCAATGACCGGGTAGCTCAGTTGGTAGAGCATCTCCCTTTTAAGGAGAGGGTCCTGGGTTCGAGCCCCAGCCCGGTCACAAAAAGTTAAGCAAATGCTTAACTTTTTTAGTTTATGCACGTATGGCGGAATTGGTAGACGCGCAGGCTTGAGGGGCTTGTTTCCAACGGAAGTGCAGGTTCGACTCCTGTTACGTGCACAATAAAAAAGCACCCTACAAAATGTAGGGTGCTTTTTTATTGGTACCGTCAAAGGGGGTAATGCCCCAAAACTTGCTTCGAAAATCAAGAGCTTTTTCCTATAAATACCTCATGAACTTGCTCCGAGATAGTTGACCGCTGTAGATTATTCAAATAAAAAAAGGAGACTAAAAAGCCTCCTTATCGTAAATTTATATCAAATTACTTAGTTTAGTATGTAAGTATCGTAATCTAAATAACAAGTATCTCCCTGGACTATGGTTTTTATACCATTCCATGTTTTATTATGAAGCCCATCTCCTACTGTATAATTATCTACATACGGATTGTGTTTTGTATAATCTACCCATTTTTTTAAACTAAGGTTGTATTCATATTCATTAGAGGCTTTTACTCCATCTCTATAAACATAACACCCAGAATCACATTCTCCTACTACAGAAACTATTCTAAAGCGTTCACCCGCTTTTGCTTTTACCATAAAATCAATAACCTCACCATCAGCTACACTTCTTTTTTGATTGAATTTATAATAATCTAAGCCTACATGACCTTCAATTCCGTATCCCCAGTAAATTTTCCTTCCAGCTAAATACCAGGATCCTAATTCTTGATCATACTTTTCTACATAAAACCTACCAAAAAGCTCTCCTCCACTAGTTCCGTGATCGCTTCCATATAAAGCCACATTAGTTGGATCTACTCTTATTTTATCATAATATACTAAATCACATTCTTTGATAGTATACTCTAAATTTGAACTTACTTTGAATGGTCTATTATCATAGGTATAGTTCACTTTGTATGAAATAGGATATCCAGGATTATTAACTGATACCTCTGCTCCTTCTTTTAGAAATTCAACAACTCTATCTAAATTATTAGCCATGGCAGCTAAAGATGATGCTATTCCTGAAGTTGCATTTCCTCCTAATTGCTTTACTTTAACAGTCGATTCACTGAAAATAGACTTATATCTTGCTTCTATTTCTGCATTCACTTTTGTTCCAACTGCTTTATAAGCAAAATTCAATGCTGCTTCAACTTCTTTAGCACTACTACTCGACTCATAAATTAACGTATATAGTTTACCATAAGTTACAGACTCTATATACGAAGACGGATTTTGTTGCTCTTCACTTACCTCTAAATAATCAGTAACATAGGGTTGTAATCTATCTGGAGAAACATTGTTGGTAAACCACCCATTCTTTCCTATAATTCCTTCTTTAGGAGACACTGAAGCTGTAAAAAAACGTTGCCTCAAAGTAACTGCATATCTTGTTTTTTGACTAGAAAAGTCTAGCCCAAAACTACCAGATACTTTTACACTAGGTCCAGAGTATCCAGCATTTAAAGAAAGTTGAAATTGTTTTTCATCGTGAATTCGTTGAATACTAATATCAAAGCTAGCAGGAAAATTAGCTTCACTTTTATAGTACGCATTTAAAATAGAATTCAAATTGTCTTGTACTTTTCCTGGTGTTGGCGCTTCAATAATTCTTGAAGTAGAAGCAGATGTTCCTGATAACACGTTAACTCTTACCTCTACAGGATTCCTGTCTTCTCCTGAAATAGGTATCGACACTGGAGCTCCTTCTTGTATAGATCTTGCTGCTACTAAATTACCTGGCCATAATAAAGAACTATTGGCATCTAGAATAAAGAAGTCTGAATCTGTTTGAGTAAACGATATTTCTTTATCAACACAGTTTTCTTCCATCGCTAGTCTTTCAGCTTTGGATGACTTGCTATCGTGTAGTTCTTTGATATTTAAATTATGAATACCATCAGGAATATCTGATGTTATAAATTGTGCTATTTGTTCTGTGCTAGAATTTATTTCAGTATTGTGTAATAAATCTTCTTTTTGACATGAAATAATTGAAAAAAGGGTTAATCCAAGTATTTTTAGATTTTTCATTTATTTATTTTTAAAATTTAACATTGTACTAATTAAGACCTCGAGGAGTAATTAAACATCTAAAAATGTGTTTTCCCTACTTTTTTATTTATTTTTTTAAATTATTACACTGTTTTATGGTCTATATTTTACTTTTTACACAAACAAAAACCCCCGAAAGTAAAGAATAGTTAATTTCACAAATTATTAACGAGTATAAAGCCTATTATTCTTATTTTCGCCCTATGCAAAAACAATTATTATTTCTAGTAGCAATAGTATTTAGTATATTGTCTATTCAGGCGCAAGACAAACTAAAAGGGCAAATAATAGACTCAGAATCTAAAAAACCTTTAAGTGCAGCACATATCTTAAACCTCAATAGCGTTGTAGGTACCATTACTAATGAAAATGGGCTCTTTGATCTTGTTGCTCAAGCAAACGATACAGTATTGGTTTCCTATTTAGGTTATGCTTCTATTAAATTAAAAGTTACGAACGACCTTTTAAAAGGGAATGAAGTGGTTATATCTTTAGAAGAAAAGCCTGAAGAGGTAAAAGAAGTGGTTATTAAATCAACCAAACTAATAGGTGTTTTGGAAGTAGATATTAAGCAAGTTCCTAAAGATCGTTTTACAAGGATACATATCAACGGATTACCACAAACATATGAAGTTGGAAGACCTCAAAAAATTTCCTCTCCTATAGCTAAACTGTTGAATCCAGTAGATTTGGTATATAACCTCTTTGGAAGCAAACCGAAACAGCTTAAAAAATTAAAAAAGCTTAAAAAAGAGGATGATTTACGTAAAATGTTAGCTGGTAAATTTGATCGTGAAGTTATGATGGAATATCTTGAAATGGATAGAGCTGAGTTAAACAAACTATTATCTGACTGTAATTACTCTGAATATTTTATAAAAAAAGCTAGTGACTTGCAATTAATAGAAGCAGTTTTAAACTGCTACGAAAATTATAAAACCGTAAAAAAAGGGAAAATAGAACGAAACAGAATACCTGACCAGAAATAAATGAAAGCAGCAAAATTTTGCTGCTTTTTTTATGCTTCTATTTCAACCAAAAGAACTAAATTTACAGCTTTCAAAAACACACACAAACACAACTAATAATGATTCATTTCTTTGGAAACGTAAACAGCAAGGTTTTTGCTGTTCAAACAACAGAAGAATTAACATCTGAAACAATTTCGAAATTAACTTGGTTATTTGGCAACCAACCGAAAATAAATGCGGCGTCTATCGACGCCTTTTTTGTTGGACCCAGAGCAGCAATGATTACTCCTTGGAGTACCAATGCTGTCGAAATTACTCAAAACATGGGAATTTCTGGAATAATTAGAATAGAAGAATTTGAAGCGGTAGCTAATGATTTTTCTGATTTCGATCCGATGATTTCTCAAAAATTTGACGGGTTAAACCAAGCGACTTTTACCATTAATATTCAGCCTGAGCCAATTTTAGAAATTGACAACATTGCTGCTTACAACGAGCAAGAAGGACTAGCTTTAAGCAATGAAGAAATTACTTATTTAGAAGAAGTAGCTACTAAAATAGGAAGAAAATTAACCGATTCTGAAGTATTTGGATTTTCTCAAGTAAATTCAGAACACTGTCGTCATAAAATTTTCAACGGAACTTTTGTTATTGACGGTGAAGAGATGCCTACTTCTTTATTCAAGTTAATTAAAGAAACCTCTAAGCAAAATCCAAACGATATTGTATCTGCTTATAAAGACAATGTAGCTTTTATCCAAGGACCAAAGGTGGAACAATTTGCTCCTAAAAGTGCGGATAAACCCGATTTTTACGAAACAAAAGAATTTGAATCTGTTATTTCTTTAAAAGCAGAAACTCACAATTTCCCTACTACTGTTGAGCCTTTTAATGGTGCTGCAACAGGCTCAGGAGGTGAAATTCGCGATAGATTAGCTGGTGGAAAAGGATCGTTGCCATTAGCAGGTACTGCGGTATACATGACTTCGTATTCTCGTTTAGAAGAGAATCGCCCTTGGGAAAAAGGAATGGATGAACGTACATGGTTATACCAAACTCCTATGGATATTTTAATCAAAGCTTCTAACGGAGCTTCTGATTTTGGTAATAAATTCGGACAACCTTTAATTTGCGGTTCTGTATTAACCTTTGAACATGAGGAAGATGCTCGCAAACTTGGTTTTGATAAAGTCATCATGCAAGCGGGTGGTATTGGATATGGTAAAAAAGAGCAAGCATTAAAAGATACTCCGCAAGAAGGAGATAAAATAGTAATTCTTGGTGGTGAAAACTATCGTATTGGTATGGGAGGGGCTGCTGTTTCTTCTGCTGATACTGGAGAATTTTCAACGGGAATTGAGTTAAATGCAATTCAACGTTCAAACCCAGAAATGCAAAAACGTGCTGCCAATGCGGTTCGTGGTATGGTAGAAAGTGATGAAAACTTTATCGTTTCTATTCACGATCATGGAGCTGGTGGGCACTTAAACTGTTTATCTGAATTAGTAGAAGATACTGGTGGAAAAATCGACTTAGATAAATTACCAGTGGGTGACCCTACCCTATCTGATAAAGAAATTATAGGGAATGAGTCACAAGAGCGTATGGGATTGGTAATTGCTGAAAAGCATATCGATACCCTTCATAAAATAGCTGAACGCGAACGTTCACCAATGTACACGGTAGGTGATGTTACTGGAGATCACCGTTTTACTTTTGAATCTAAAACCAACGGAAACAAACCAATGGATTTAGCTTTAGAAGATATGTTCGGTAGTTCTCCTAAAACAGTTATGACTGATAGCACAGTAAATCGCAATTATGCTAATGTGGAGTATTCTAAAGAAAATTTTACTCATTATTTAGAGCAAGTTTTGCAATTAGAAGCGGTTGCCTGTAAAGATTGGTTGACTAATAAAGTGGACCGTTGTGTTGGTGGAAAAGTAGCAAAACAACAATGTGTTGGTTCATTACAAATCCCCCTAAACAATGTTGGGGTAATGGCATTAGATTATAAAGGTAAAGAAGGAATTGCCACTACAATTGGACACTCTCCTATTTCTGGATTGATTGATCCGGAAGCTGGAAGTAAAAACTCAATCGCTGAAGCCTTAACAAATATTGTATGGGCTCCTTTAAAAGATGGTTTGCAATCGGTTTCATTATCAGCTAACTGGATGTGGCCTTGTAAAAATGAAGGGGAAGATGCTCGTTTATACAAAGCAGTAAAAGCGGTTTCAGATTTTTCTATCGATTTAGGAATCAATGTTCCAACAGGAAAGGATTCTTTATCGATGAAACAAAAATATCCGAATGAAGAAGTAATTTCTCCTGGAACTGTGGTTATTTCTGCCGCAGCTAACTGTAACGATATTACCAAAGTAGTAGAACCTGTTTTACAACCAAATAAAGGAAACATCTATTACATCAACTTATCGCAAGATGATTTTAAATTAGGAGGAAGTTCTTTTGCACAAATCCTAAATAAATTAGGAAACTCTGCTCCTACGATTACCAATAATGAATTCTTTAAATCTGCTTTTACTATTTTACAGAATTTAATTAAAGAAGGAAAAATCGTTGCAGGTCACGATGTGGCGTCTGGAGGATTGATTACTACCTTATTAGAATTGTGTTTTGCAGATGTAAATGTAGGTGCCAACTTAGATTTATCTCCTTTAAATGAAGCTGATAGTATCAAATTGTTATTTGCAGAAAACTCAGGAATTGTTTTCCAAGCAACAGATGCTTCTGTCGAACAAACTTTAGCTGATAATAACATTGAGTTCTTTAAAATTGGTTCGGTTACTGAATCTGATCGATTAAATATTAAAAATGGTTCTGATGTTTTTGCTCTATCAATTGCTGAATTAAGAGACACTTGGTATAAAACGTCATATTTATTAGATCAAAAGCAAACAGCTAATGGTTTGGCTAAAGATCGTTTTGATAATTATAAAAACCAACCATTAAACTATACATTTCCTACATATTTTACAGGGAAGCTTGCTGATACTGTGGGAACTGTAACTAACAGACCTAAAGCTGCTATTATTCGTGAAAAAGGTTCAAACTCTGAACGCGAAATGGCAAATGCTATGTATTTAGCTGGTTTTGATGTAAAGGATGTTCACATGACAGATTTAATTTCTGGTCGTGAAACGCTAGAAGATATTCAATTTATTGGGGCCGTAGGTGGATTTTCAAATTCCGATGTATTAGGATCTGCTAAAGGATGGGCTGGTGCATTTTTATATAATGAAAAAGCAAATACTGCTTTGAAAAATTTCTTTAAAAGAGAAGATACGCTTTCAGTTGGTATATGTAACGGGTGTCAGTTGTTTATGGAATTAGAACTTATTAATCCTGAACATAATGAGCATGGTAAAATGCTTCACAACGATTCTAAGAAACACGAAAGCTCATTTACATCTGTAAAAGTTCAAGAGAATAATTCAGTAATGTTATCTAGTTTAGCTGGAACTGAACTAGGAGTTTGGATTTCTCATGGAGAAGGAAAGTTCCATTTACCGCAAACTGAAAACAAGTATAACATTGTGGCTAAGTATGGATATGAAGGCTATCCTAACAATCCAAACGGTTCAGATTATAACACAGCGATGCTATGTGATAAAACGGGTCGTCATTTAGTTACTATGCCACATATTGAACGTTCTACTTTCCAATGGAACTGGGCAAACTATCCACAAGACAGACAAGATGAAGTTTCTCCTTGGTTAGAAGCTTTTGTGAATGCCAGAAAATGGATAGAGAATAAAAAATAAGTAGAATACCACATTCTCAACTACAAAAAGCACTCTGTAAACAGGGTGCTTTCTTTTTTTTACAAAAGTAAACATACAATTCATGTATTCACAATTGTTAACTGCTTGTTTTTAGTTACAATTGTAATAACTATCCTGAATCATAGCTATTACAACATCTATGTTACACATATAGAAGTATAATTAGTTCTTTTTAATTATCATGCTTATAGGCTTAGTAATTTTAGAGTACTTATATAAGTGAGATGTTATTATGATACTGATTTTAAAGAATTTAAATAGAATTATAAAAAGAAGTCTATTATTTAGATGTATAAAGCGTTATTATTTATTTTAAAAGCATAAAACAAGCTATTAATAAGCGAATAAAGGTATTATAATGATCATTCTTAGACTAATTTACAACATTAAACACCTTATAAACCTATAATTTAATAATTACAATTGTAATTGTACAGATTTAGTTACTCTATAGTATTTGTCTATTATTTACACATAAATAACTGTATTCAAGTAAGTTATGTGCTATTACTTAAAGTTTTATATAGCCCGCATTGTATTAATAGTTTAAAAAAAGTATTTTTTTCTTGTTTACAATTATAAAATAACATATATTCACAACTGTAAACAACCCCTAATGTTTACATAAGTAAACAAATGATAGAAAGACTAAAACAGATATTAGATTATTACAATTTATCGGCGTCAAGTTTTGCAGATAAAATTGATGTTCCTAGATCTAGCATTTCTCACCTATTATCAGGAAGAAATAAACCGAGCTTAGATTTTATTATAAAAGTTGAAACGGCTTTTGATGAAGTAGACTTGAATTGGTTAGTATACGGTAAAGGGAATTTTCCTCCCAATATACAAAACCAGGAGAAAGAAGTTAGAATAGAGAAAAATGAAGCTCCTTCTCTGTTTACTGAAAATGTAGTATTTGAGCAAGAACCCAAAAAAAAATCAAATACGCAATTCTCAGAGAGTACTATGAAACCAAAAGAATCAACCGCTTTTAGAGAAATTAAAAATATTTTGGTTCTATACGATGATGGAACCTTTGAAGATTACAAAAAAAGATAATAGTATAAATGATTCCCTTATAATCCCCAAAGAATTTAATGGGTTGTAAAATTCAAGTAACCCCTCTGTATTTGTATCCCCTAACAAATCGTTTGGATTTTATGAGTCATTAAAAACTAAACTCCCCTAAAACTTACATCCCCTTTAAGTTGAGTTTAGACGAATGTCCCCTAAAGCAAACCCCTCATGCTTGTCCCCTTACAAGCAAATCAACCCCTTAAAATAGAAAAAGCCTGTATTATAAAAATAATACAGGCTTTTTACTTTTTATATGTAAGTTAAATTTTAGGTTAACATCCCTCCGTCAACTGATAATGTTTGACCAGTAATATATGAACTCATATCAGATGCTAAAAATACACAAGCATTTGCAATATCTTCTGGAGTTCCTCCTCTTTTTAAAGGAATTTCGTTTCTCCAACCTTCAACAACTTTTTCGTCTAATTTTGCTGTCATCTCAGTTTCGATAAAACCTGGAGCAACTACGTTACTACGGATATTACGAGAACCTAATTCTAATGCTACCGATTTTGAGAACCCTAAAATTCCTGCTTTTGATGCTGCATAATTTGCTTGACCAGCATTTCCTTTCAATCCAACTACAGAACTCATATTAATAATTGAACCTGCACGTTGTTTCATCATCGGACGAATAACTGCTTTGGTTAAATTGAAAACAGATTTTAAATTTACTTCGATTACTTTATCAAAATCATCTTCAGAAATACGCATTAACAAATTGTCTTTAGTAATACCTGCGTTGTTTACCAATACATCTATAGTTCCAAATTCTGCTAAAACATTTTTTGCCAACTCTTGAGCTGCATCAAATTCTGCCGCATTAGATTGATATCCTTTAGCGTTTACCCCTAATGCTTTCAATTCATTTTCTAAAGCAGTTGCTGCCTCAACAGATGAGTTATACGTAAATGCAACATTACATCCTTGGTTTGCAAACTCTAAGGCAATTCCTCTACCAATTCCTCTGGTAGCTCCTGTAATAATTGCTGTTTTATTTTCTAAAAGTTTCATTTATTAGTTGTTTTAATAGCGTCAAATATAAAAAGAAAATCCTGCTAAAGATTATTTTTTAGCAGGATTTTATTATGTTTTAATACCTAGGCACAATTGAGTATTCACCAATAACAGCTCTTGATTTAGCCAACTCATAACGATTAGTATATTTATCGTTAAACTTCATTCTTATGAATTGATCTTAGCATTTATTGTAACAAAAAAATCCAATATTTATTAAATATTGGATTTAATCAATTTATATTATATTTTCATACTATCCATTAGACCAAGCTTCTCCATCTACATCACCACAAGGATTTTCTGTAAGGGTATCTCCTCCATTTCTAATTTGCCCGCTTCTACCATCAGCACATTGGTAATACCAGGTTCTACCACCCGTTGCTTCTTTTAATTGACTTTTTGTTAATTCTTTTCCTAAATTTTTTACTTGATCTAATTTCATTTTATATATTTTAAATTAATGACTGCTTAAATATATAAAAATCCGTTGAATTTATGAATTCAACGGATTTAAAAATAATTTATGGTAAAATTTTAACAGTTTTTGTTAAAATTCTTTCTTTTAAGATTATGCTAAAACCTTAGCAACCATTTCTCCAATTTTAGCAGGAGATTCTACAACGTGTACTCCGTTTTCTGCTAAAATTTTCATTTTTGCTTGCGCTGTATCATCAGCACCACCAACAATAGCACCTGCATGTCCCATTGTTCTACCAGCTGGAGCAGTTTGCCCTGCAATAAAACCAACTACTGGCTTACGGTTACCGTCAGCTTTAATCCAACGAGCAGCCTCAGCTTCTAAGTTACCTCCAATTTCACCAATCATTACGATTGCTTCAGTTTCATCATCATTCATTAATAACTCAACAGCTTCTTTAGTAGTCGTTCCAATAATTGGATCTCCACCAATACCAATAGCAGTAGTAATTCCGTATCCTTGTTTTACAACTTGATCAGCAGCTTCATAAGTTAAAGTTCCCGATTTAGAAACGATACCTACCTTACCTTTCTTGAAGATAAATCCTGGCATGATTCCTACTTTTGCTTCTTCAGGAGTAATTACTCCTGGACAGTTAGGTCCAACTAAAGTACAATCTAATTGATCAATATAAGCTTTTACTTTTACCATATCAGCTGTTGGAATTCCTTCAGTAATACAAATAATTACTTTGATTCCAGCTTCGGCAGCCTCCATTATAGCGTCAGCAGCAAATGCTGGTGGCACAAAAATAATTGAAGTATCAGCTCCTGCTTTTTGTACAGCTTCATCAACTGTATTAAAAACTGGCTTTCCTAAATGCTCTTGACCTCCTTTGCCTGGCGTTACACCTCCAACTACGTTTGTTCCGTAATCGATCATTTGGCCAGCGTGGAAAGTACCTTCGCTACCTGTAAAACCTTGAACTATAATTTTTGAATCTTTATTTACTAAAACACTCATTGGTTTGCTTTTTATTATTTTTTTAAGACAGACAAAAATAACTTTTTAATTGTGTTTTCACAATTAATTTTAGGTTACTTTTTTTCTTTATTTGTTGCGTTTTTTAAATAGATGACTTCTCTTAGTGTTTGACGGTACTCACGCTGCGGTGTACCAAAATAAACTCCTTTTTTTAAGGATTTTGTCACTCCTGTTTGTGCCATTAAAACAGTTCCTTTTTCTATGGTTAATCCACTAATAATTCCTACTTGTCCCCAAATAGTAACTTCATCTTCAATCACTGTACATCCTGCAATACCAGTTTGAGCAGCTATTAAACATTTTTTACCTATTACCGTATCGTGCCCTATATGAACTTGATTATCAATTTTTGATCCAGCACCTATTAACGTATCTCCAGTTACCCCCCTATCAATTGTACAAGAAGCTCCTAAATCTACATTATCTTCAAGTACTACTCTACCTCCAGAAATTAGTTTATCAAAACCTTCTGGTCTGTTTTTATAATAGAATGCATCTGCTCCTAAAACAGTATTAGCGTGGATTGTTACATTATCTCCTATTATACAGTTATTGTTAATTGACACATTTGCATGTATTAAACAATTTTTACCAATAACTACGTTTTCTCCTATGAAAACATTGGGTTGTATAACCGTATTTTCTCCTATAACAGCAGATTCAGCAATACTGCTTTTTGAAGCTATGAAAGGATTATAATGTTTGGTGATTTTATTAAAATCTCTAAAAGGGTCTTCAGAAATTAGAAGTGATTTTCCTTCTGGGCAAGCTACTTTTTTGTTTATTAGTATGGTAGTAGCTGCTGAGTTTAGTGCTTTATCGTAGTATTTTGGATGATCCACAAACACTATATCTCCCTTTTCTACTACGTGAATTTCATTAATTCCTGAGATTGGAAAATGAGGTTCTCCTACAAATTCTACACTTAATAAAGCTGCTATTTGCTCTAAAGTTTGAGGCTGTTTAAATTTCATTTTTAAAAAGAAATTCCCGCTAACGCGGGAATAGTGTATTTATTCTTTAATACGTTCGGTGTAAGCGCCTTTTTCTGTATCTATTTTTATTTTATCCCCTTCATTAATAAATAAAGGAACATTAATTCTTGCTCCCGTTTCAACGGTTGCAGGTTTAGTTGCATTTGTTGCTGTATTTCCTTTTACTCCTGGTTCAGTATGAGTTACTTCCAAAATAACATGAGAAGGCATTTCTACTGATAACGGCATTCCGTCTTCAGTATTTATTAAAACAGTAACTACTTCTCCTTCTTTCATTAAGTCTGGAGCGTCTAATACTGATTTTTGAAGTGTAATTTGGTTATAATCTTCCGTATTCATGAAATGGTATATATCTCCTTCAGGGTATAAATATTGAAATTTATGCGTTTCTACACGAACGTCTTCAATTTTATGCCCTGCAGAAAAAGTATTATCAATCACTTTTCCAGAAGTAACACTTTTAAGTTTTGTACGTACAAAAGCTGGTCCTTTTCCTGGTTTTACATGTAAAAACTCAATGATTTTAAATATATCGTGATTATACTTTATACACAATCCTTTTTTAATATCTGATGTTGATGCCATTTATTTGATCTTTATAGTTGCTCTTATAAGTGCAATTTTACTAATTAATTTGCTTTAAAATATCCTTTCATGATTCCGCGATGTGAATCTTTGATAAACTGAATAATCTCGTCTCTTTCTGAAGTTGCTTCCATTTCAGCTTCAATTATATCAATCGCTTGTGAATTGTTGTAATTTTTCTGAAATAAAATTCGATATACATCCTGAATTTCTCTAATTTTTTCAGTTGTAAACCCTCTTCTTCTTAAGCCTACTGAGTTAATACCTACATATGATAATGGTTCTCTTGCTGCTTTTACATAAGGAGGAACATCTTTACGTACCAACGATCCACCGGTTACAAAAGCATGGTTTCCTACCGAGGCAAATTGATGTACTGCCACCATACCTGCAAGCACTACATTATCTCCTACAGTTACATGACCTGCTAATGTTGAGTTATTTGAAAAGATGCAATTATCTCCCACTTTACAATCGTGCGCAATATGACAATACGCCATTATTAAACAGTTATCACCAATAACTGTTTTCATTCTATCGGAAGTTCCTCTGTTAATGGTTACACACTCTCTTATGGTAACATTATCGCCTATTTCTACAATTGTATCCTCGTCATTATATTTTAAATCTTGAGGAATTGCTGAAATAACAGCTCCTGGAAAAATTCGACAGTTTTTACCGATGCGCGCACCTTCCATAATGGTTACATTAGAACCTATCCATGTTCCTGAACCTATTTCTACATTTGCATGAATGGTTGTAAAAGGTTCGATAACTACATTACGAGCTATTTTTGCTTGAGGGTGTACGTACGCAAGTGGTTGATTCATATTATTTTACTTTTGAAATTTGTGCCATAAGCTCTGCTTCACACACTAATTTTCCGTTAGCGTATGCATAAGCTTGCATATGGGCAATACCTCTTCTTATAGGTGTAATTAATTCACTTTTAAAGATTAGTGTATCTCCTGGTAATACTTTTTGTTTGAATTTAACATTATCCATTTTCATGAAATATGTTAAGTAGTTTTCTGGATCTGGAACTGTATTTAAGACTAAAACTCCTCCACATTGTGCCATTGCTTCTACTTGAAGAACACCAGGCATTACTGGTGCGCCAGGGAAATGTCCTACAAAGAAATTTTCATTCATCGTAACATTTTTCATCCCAACCACATGCTTATCAGATAACTCTATAATTCTATCGATTAATAAAAATGGAGGTCTGTGAGGTAAAATATCCATTATTTTATGGATGTCCATTAATGGTGGTTGATTTAAATCATAAGAAGGAACATTGTTTCTTTTTTCCTTTTTAATGATTTTAGCTAGTTTCTTAGCAAAAGTAGTATTTACAGAATGTCCTGGTTTGTTTGCTATTACTTTCCCTTTAATTCGAGTACCTGTTAAAGCTAAATCACCAATCACATCTAACAATTTATGACGCGCCGCTTCATTGGCCCAATGCAATGTTAAATTATCTAGTACTCCGTTAGGCTTTACAGTAATATTATCTTTGTTAAAGGCTTTCTTTAACTTTTCCATTGTACTATCAGACAATTCTTTGTCTACATAAACAATAGCGTTGTTTAAATCTCCTCCTTTAATTAAGTCATTTTCTAGCAACATTTCAATTTCATGTAAGAAACTAAATGTTCTTGCTGCTGAGATTTCTTCTTTAAACTCTGAAATTGTATTTAATGTAGCATTTTGAGTTCCTAATATTTTAGTTCCAAAATCTACCATAGTAGTTACCTGATACTCATCAGCAGGCATTAAAATAATTTCACTCCCAGTTACTTCATCTTTATATGAAATAATTTCTTTAACTACGTATTCTTCAATTCCAGCTTCTTGTTCAACAATTCCCGCTTCTTCTAAGGCTTCGATAAAGAACTTAGATGAGCCATCCATAATTGGAGGTTCTGAAGCGTTAATTTCTATCAATAAGTTATCGATGTCTAATCCAACTGCAGCAGCTAAAACGTGTTCAGATGTTTGTATTTGAACGCCATTTTTTTCAAGGTTTGTTCCTCTTTGCGTATTTGTTACATACTCTGCTTTTGCTTCTATTACGGGTTCTCCTTCTAAATCTACTCGCTTAAATGCAAATCCGTGATTTTCTGGGGCTGGTTTAAAAACCATCGTAACCTCATTACCAGTGTGCAATCCTACACCTGATAAGGTAACTTCATTTTGTATTGTTTTTTGTTTCTTACTCATCTTTTACTTTTTGAGCATTCAACTCTTTTTCTATTTTATGTACTGTAGATGCTAATTTTGGTAAATTTTTAAAGTGTACATAAGACTTGCTATAGTCTGAATATCCAAATGCTGGAGATCCTTGCACTACTTCTTCATCTTTTAAGCTTTTTCCAATTCCTGATTGCGCTTGAATTTTTACATTGTTTCCAATAGTAATATGGCCAACAATCCCTACTTGACCTCCAATCATACAATTTTCACCTATTTTAGTTGATCCTGCAATCCCTGTTTGAGAAGCTATCACGGTATTTCTACCGATTTCTACATTGTGGGCTATTTGAATTTGATTGTCTAACTTTACTCCTTTGCGAATTATTGTTGATCCTAAAGTGGCTCTATCGATAGTTGAATTAGACCCCACATCAACATTATCTTCTATAATAACGTTTCCTATTTGGGGAATTGCCTTATACTCTCCATTTTCATCTGGCGCAAACCCAAAACCATCAGCTCCAATTACGGTTCCTGAATGTATTTTACAATTAGTTCCGATAACGGTTTCAGAATATATCTTAACTCCAGCAAAAACAACTGTATTGTCTCCAATTGTAACATTATCTCCTATATAAGAATTAGGATAAATTTTAACATTGTTACCCAATACCACATTTTCTCCAACATAGGCATAAGCTCCAATATATTCGTTGTTACCAATGGTAGCTGAACTTGCTATAAAGTGAGGGTTTTCTCTTCCTTGCTTATTGTTTTTCACTTCATTATAAAACGCTAAAAGTTTTGAAAATGCTTTGTACGCATCTTCAACTTTTATCAAAGTTGTTTCTATTTCCTTTTCAGGAACAAAACTTTTATTTACAATAGCAACAGATGCTTTGGTTGTATATATATATGAGTTATATTTAGGGTTTGATAAAAAGGTTAACGAACCCTCCTTGCCTTCTTCTATCTTAGAAAGTGTAGATACTTCAGCCTCTGGATTCCCTTCAATCTCTCCTTCTAAAATATCGGCTATTTGTTTTGCTGTGAATTTCATTATTTGCAAAAGTAATTATTTTTGTTCAAATACCTCTTGATTAGAATTTGTTTCTAACTATTCACTCACTTCATTGCTTTCGGGTAACACAAATAATATTTCACTACAGGTTTTGTTAATGCTTTCAGGTTTAATTGGTCAGATGCCTTTGCAATGTCTTTTAACTTCCCTTTTTTTGTGTAAATCTTTATGGGTTTATCAGTATTGTAAGCTTGGTGCTTTATAGCATTAGAAAAAACAAAATATTCAAGTTCTTTTTCGCTTAATTCTACTCGTTCCCTGAGCTTTTTACGTATTTTTTCTATATACTCTTCTGTAAATGGTTTTTCTTGAATTTCAACCTTTAACAAGCTTCTGTCAATAATTTTTGTTGCTAATGTAGATAGTATAAAATCTTCGTGATGCTTCCATTCTTTTATCGCCGACAGTACATCGTAATCGTCTAACTCAGAAAAAATCTGTAGTGTTTTGTCTGTAAAATTTTCTTTGTTTATTGGGTTGTATAAGAAGTATGCAAGCGCTCTGCTAGAGGGAAGTTTTACTCCATTGGTAGCCAATTCTTTTGCCCTTTTTAAAATACTTACCAAAAGGTTTTCGGCTACCAATCCTGTTTTGTGTAAATAAACCTGCCAATACATTAGGCGTCTGGCAATGACAAATTTTTCTACGGAATAGATTCCTTTTTGTTCAATAACCAATTCATTGTCTACCACATTCATCATCGTTATTAAACGGTCAGACGATATATTACCTTCTGCTACACCTGTAAAAAAACTATCTCTTTTTAAATAGTCTAATCTGTCAATATCTAACTGACTTGATATTAATTGATATAAAAATTTACGTGGATATTTCCCTTCAAACACCTGAATTGCCAAGCTTAATGCTCCTTCAAACTCTTCGTTTAGAGCTTGCATAAATTTCAATGAAATTTCTTCATGAGTAATTTCATTCACAATACTGTGTTCTAATGCATGTGAATATGCTCCATGCCCGATATCGTGTAACAAAATAGCTATATACAAAGCATTTGCTTCCTCTTCTGAAATTGCAACGTTTTTCATTCGCAACACATGTACCGCTTTTTGCATCAAATGCATACAACCTATTGCATGATGAAAACGAGTGTGATTGGCTCCAGGATATACTAAGTTTGATAGCCCCATTTGTGTTACTCTACGCAACCTTTGAAAATAAGGGTGCTCTATAATATCAAAAATTAGGGAATTTGGTATAGAGATAAATCCATAAATAGGATCATTTATTATCTTTAATTTGTTGGTTTTTGATTTTTTCAAAATGTATAAATCCTTGAATTTTAAACAAAAAAATCATAATTTATCTACAAAAGCAAATTAACCAGCGTTTAATTAACGTATTTTTAGCTTTTAAAAATACAACAAAACTGCTTTTAGCCGTTATTTAGGTAATAAACAAGTTGAAAATTATGATGAGAAACATACACATTCTTTGGGTAGATGACGAAATAGATTTATTGAAACCACATATATTATTTTTAGAAAAAAAAGACTACAAAGTAACAACTTGCACCAATGGTACTGATGCTATTGACTTAGTGAGTGATAATAATTTTGATATTGTTTTTTTAGATGAAAACATGCCAGGTATTACTGGCTTGGAAACACTATCAGATATTAAACAGAAAAACGCGAACCTTCCCATAGTTATGATAACCAAAAGTGAAGAAGAGTATCTTATGGAGGAAGCTATTGGTTCTAAAATTGCAGACTACTTAATTAAGCCTGTAAATCCTAATCAAATTTTATTGAGTTTGAAAAAAAACCTAGACCATTCTCGCTTAATTTCTGAAAAAACAACATCGAGTTACCAACAAGAGTTTAGAAAAATTTCAATGGATTTAGCTATGGTCAATTCTTATGAAGAATGGGCTGAACTTTATAAAAAATTAGTTCACTGGGAACTTGAGTTGGAAAACATCAACGATACGGGAATGTTAGAAATTTTAGAGTCTCAAAAATCTGAAGCCAACTCACAATTTTTTAAGTTTATAAAAAAGAAGTATCAGCACTGGCTTACAAGTGATGATAAACCTACCTTTTCACATACTTTATTTAAAGATTATATAGTTCCTAATTTATCGAAGAACCAAGGGGTTTTATGGGTAATTATTGACAATCTACGTTACGACCAATATCGAATTTTAGAGCCTTTTATTAATAATTATTTTAAAAAAGAAGAAGAATACTCTTATTACAGCATACTGCCCACGGCTACTCAATATGCACGCAATGCTATATTTTCTGGTTTAATGCCATCTGAAATGGAAAAAAGATATCCTAATTATTGGAAAAATGATACTGATGAAGGAGGTAAAAACTTATTTGAAGCTACTTTTTTAGACGAACAAATAAAGCGATTGGGACTGAGTATTACACACGAATATTACAAAATAGTTTCTTTAAAAAGTGGAAAAGATTTAGCTGACAACTATAACGGAACACGACAAAATGATCTTACTGCTGTGGTTTACAACTTTGTTGATATGCTTTCACATGCTAAAACTGAAATGGAAGTTATTAAAGAACTTGCTGGTGATGATAAAGCATATCGTTCTTTAACTGTAAGTTGGTTTAAAAACTCTCCTCTTTACGATATCATTCAAAAAGCCCAAAAGTTAGGTCAGAAATTAATTATCACTACCGATCACGGTACCATTAATTGTAATCATCCTACCAAGGTTATTGGTGATAAAAACATTAGCTCTAACTTACGATATAAAACTGGTAGAAGTTTAAGTTATGAAGATAAAGATGTATACGCGGTTAAAAATCCAAAAGATATTTTCTTGCCCTCAGTAGCTATTAACAGTCCTTTTATATTTACAAAAGAAGATTTGTTTTTTGCTTACCCAAACAATTACAATCATTTTGTAAAGTACTATAAAAACACTTATCAACATGGAGGAATTTCACTGGAAGAAATGATTATTCCTTGTGCTGTTTATAACCCAAAATAGCTTTTTTAAAAATTAGTGTTGATATGAAAATTAAGTTTCTATTATTTTTATCTTTTTTTGCTTACTCCTACTCTTTAGTAGCTCAAGAAAATAAACTTTCTACTGCTGCTTTAGAGCTGACAAAAAATAAAGTTACTTACGATTCTAGTTACTTCTCTATACCTTACCCTAAAGGAGATGTTCCAGAAGACAAAGGAGTTTGTACTGATGTTATTATTCGCGCCTATCGTAAATTAGGAGTAGATTTACAGCAAGAAGTTCATAAAGATATGAAAGCTAACTTTTCATTGTATCCTAAAATATGGGGACTTAAAAATACTGACACTAATATAGACCATAGAAGAGTACCTAATTTAATGACCTTTTTTAAAAGAAAAGGAACTATTAAGAAAACTACTAAAAACCCTAATAATTATTTACCTGGAGGAGGAGGGTTAACTCATATTGGGATAGTTTCATCTAAAAAATCGCCAACCAATAATCAACAATACTTGATAGTACATAACATTGGAGCTGGTCAAGTTTTAGAAGATTGTTTATTCAATTTTAAAATTATTGGTCATTACAGCTATAAGAACAAATAAACTATAGTAATTTACCATCTACTTCTTTATTTTTGCTACTTATGAACAGAGATTATTCACTAAACGAATTAACAGCTGTAGCTGAAGAAATCATAGCTACTGCCCGCCATAAAACACTGCTCTTTTTTGGTGATATGGGCGTTGGTAAAACAACTTTAATTAAAGAGATATGTAATGTTTTAGGAGTGGAAGATATTGCCCACTCTCCTACTTTTTCGTTGGTAAACGAATACAAAACCAACTCAGGTAAAACCGTATACCACTTTGATTTTTACCGTATTGAAAATGAAGAAGAAGCTTATGATATGGGCATTGAAGATTATTTATACAGTAATAACTGGTGTTTGGTTGAATGGCCAGAAAATATTAAAAATTTACTACCTTTAGATACTGTTTCAATATCAATTAGCCTGTTAGAAAATGGGCTACGAAACATTCAATTAAAAACTAACTAAATTTAAATGGGGTCTATTTCACCTTTTACCAAAGAGCAGTTAATGCCACAAACCGAAATGCTTGAAATTAAAAAGCAAAAAGGAGAATTATTTATAGGGTTGCCAAAGGAAACTTATTTTGAAGAAAAACGAATTAGTTTATCTCCTGATGCTGTAGCTGCATTGGTGACTCATGGACATAGAATTGTAATTGAAACTGGTGCTGGAGAGGGTGCCAATTATAGTGATAAAGAATACTCTGATGCGGGTGCCAAAATATCATATGATGTAAAAGAAGCTTTTGCTTGTAATATTGTTTTAAAAGTAGAACCACCCTCATTAGAAGAAATTCAAATGTTAAATCCTCAAACAGTTTTAATTTCTGCTCTACAATTAAAAACACAAAACAAAAAATACTTTGAAGCACTTGCAAAAAAACGAATAACTGCAATTGCTTTTGATTATATTAAAGATGAACACGGTGTTTTTCCTATTGTAAAATCACTAAGTGAAATAGCAGGAATTGCGTCTATGCATATTGCTGCTGAACTTATGACAGCCTCTAATGGTGGTAACGGTTTATTATTAGGAAATATCGGGGGGGTTCCTCCTACCGATGTCGTTATTTTAGGAGCAGGAACCGTTGGTGAGTTTGCCGCTAAAACAGCCATAGGCTTAGGCGCAAGAGTTAAAGTTTTTGATAATTCGATAACAAAACTTCGCAACTTACAATCGTGTGTACAAGCGCCTATTTATACGTCAACCATACAACCTAAAACCCTACAAAAAGCTTTAATGCGCTGTGATGTAGCTATTGGAGCAATTAGAGGTAAAGATCGCTCTCCTGTGGTTGTTACTGAAGATATGATTGAACAAATGAAGGATGGGGCAGTTATTGTTGATGTAAGTATTGATAGAGGTGGGTGTTTTGAGACTTCTCAAGTAACTACGCATAGCAAACCTACTTTTGCCAACCATGGAGTGATTCATTATTGTGTTCCGAATATTCCTTCTAGATACTCAAGAACAGCCTCGGTGTCTATTAGCAATATATTTACACCTTATTTATTAGAAATTGCTGAAGAAGGAGGTTTTGAAAACGCCGCTCGTTTTGATAAAAGCTTGCGTAATGGAATGTATTTTTACCACGGAATTTTAACGAATAAGACTGTAGCTGACTGGTTTGATTTGCCTTATAGAGACATTAATTTATTAATTTTATAATTCGATTTTACTTACTTTTGCATTTCAATTTTTAAATTATGCAGTGGTTAAAACGTGTTGGTTATTATTTAATAGGAATTGCCCTAGGTAGTTTGGTTGTTCTTTTTATTTGGAAAGGTAAAGATGTCTCATTCGATTACGGAATGGATGCCCGCACCTTAAAAACTATCCGAATAAAAAAACGTTTGTTTTCTAACAATGCGCAGCAAATATTGGCTACTTCAAAGGTCGATACTGCTACCATTTCTACTATTTTAAGCCACGGAGATGTAAATTTTGGAAAGAGTAAGCCTCGCTTAAAGCCTTGTGCCGAGTACTTTATAACCGGAAAAGACAGTTTAAATCACATTGACTTATACGTTATACGCTGTGACTCTACAGCAACAATTGATAAGATAACAATTAACAACTAACAATTTTTATACTTGTCGTATAAACCTATTTTATTTACTATCATAGGAATTATCTTTTCTAGTCTCTTTTGTTTGGTTGTTTGTCTTTTTGCCTCAGAAATATAATCTGTAAATTCTCTTTGTTTACTTAAAGTAAATTCGTTAAAAGTTTCTTTTAGCCTATTATTGTTGTCCAATTCCAGCTGTAATTCCTCAGGAATTAGTAAAGGCTTTGTGTTCTTTTTTGCTTTTAATTCTTTTCCTTCTTCAGTATTTCTAATAGCTTCTAATACATATTGTTTAATAAGTACGGTATCAATCTCACCCAATTCATTAAATCGCCATTGACGCATTGCTTGTGTTTTACCTTCTTGGGCATTGATCAACACTTGGTCTTTATCTATTAAAAAACACCCCTGAAAAAACCACAAGCCGCAATAATTTTTAAAAGCCGATAAACCTACGATATTCTTCCCTTTATATACGTATACAGGAGCCCCCCATTTGATACTTTCTTCAAGAGGGAGTTCTAGAAAAACAGAACGCAAGAGGTTTAACTCTTGCGTCCACTTACTTTTATCTTGTATATAGTGTGTTACTTTAGGATTCATTATGCTATTTGCTCTTCTAAAGACACCATCCAGTTTACACCAAACTTATCTCTTAACATACCAAACTTCCCTCCCCAAAAAGCTTCATCAAAAGGCATCATTACGAAAGCTCCATCAGAAGAAAGTCCATTAAAAATAGCCACGGCTTCATCTTCATCTTCCGTATTTATACTTACTGCAAAATTATTCCCTTTGGTAAACGCTTCTTTTTCATTTAAGAAATCTGACCCCATAATAGAGAAATCTCCTGCTTCAACAGTACAATGCATTGTTAATTCCATTGCTTCTTCAGGAACATTTTTACAAACCTCTTCAGGTGCATCTTTAAACTGCATTAACATTGTCATCTCTCCTCCTAAAACATCCGCATAAAAAGTCATTGCTTCTTTGCAGTTTCCATTAAAATGTAAATAAGTACTTGCTTGCATATTATTGAGTTTTTAGTTAGCTATTTCACTAGTAAATTTAATACGCATTAAACGCAATTCTTCATCGTCATAATCTCCATCAAACTCATCCAATGCCTCTTGTATTTTATCGGTTTCAGCATCCATAAAGTACTCGTGAATTTCTTCCTGCTGATCTTCATCAAGTAAATCATCTACTGCATAATCAATATTAAGCTTGGTTCCTGAGAATACAATCGCTTCCATTTCCTTTATCAATTCAGACATTTCTAAACCTTTGGACTTGGCAATATCTTCTAGAGGTAATTTTCTATCAGTATTTTGTATGATATAAAGTTTTAACCCTGAATTAACACCTGTACTCTTCACTATTAAATCATCAGGACGCATAATCTCGTTGTCTTCCACATATTTTGAAATAAGTGCAACGAAATCTTTACCGTATTTTTTAGCTTTTCCCTCTCCAACACCATGAACTTTGGCTAGCTCATCTAATGTAACAGGGTATTTTAATGCCATATCATCTAAAGATGGATCTTGAAAAACAGCAAAAGGCGGAACTCCTAAACGTTTTCCTACAGTTTTCCTTAAATCTTTCAACATCGCTACCAACTTATCATCTACTCCTCCTGCCGATTTTTCATTCGTAATTATGGTACCATCATCCGCTGTTTTATAAACATGATTTTCTGTCATCATAAACGATGATGGATTTTTTATAAATGCTTTACCTTCTTTTGTTAGTTTTAAAACACCGTATTGTTCTATTTCTTTCTTTATGAAATCCGCCACTAAAACTTGACGAATTAAAGCCATCCAATAGTGATTGTCTTTGGCTTTACCAATACCGAAAAAAGGCTGAACATTTGTTCTATGCGACTTTAACAATGCGTTTTCTTTACCAATAATTGTGTTTACAATTTCTTTTGGTTTATACATTTCACTGGTATCTCTTATAACAGAAAGTAAGGTTACTACTTCATCTTTGGCTTCGTGCTTTTTCTTAGGATTTCGCATATTGTCGTCCATATCAGCACCTTCCCCGTTAACTTCATCAAACTCTTCGCCAAAATAGTGTAGTAAATACTTACGTCTATTCATTGAAGTCTCTGCATATCCAACTACTTCTTGTAAAAGTGCATGTCCAACTTCCTGTTCAGCAACAGGTTTGTTCGCCATAAACTTCTCAAGTTTTTCTATATCTTTATACGAATAAAAAGTTAAACAATATCCTTCTCCTCCATCACGTCCTGCTCTACCTGTTTCTTGATAGTAACTCTCTAAACTTTTGGGGATATCATGATGAATGACAAAACGAACATCTGGTTTGTCGATTCCCATACCAAAAGCAATTGTAGCCACTACAACATCGCAATCTTCCATTAAGAACATATCTTGATGTTTTACACGTGTTTTGGCATCTAACCCGGCATGGTAAGGAACTGCATTAATTCCGTTGACTTGTAAAATTTGTGCTATTTCTTCCACTTTTTTACGACTCAAACAATAAATAATACCCGATTTCCCTGGTCGTTGCTTTATAAAACGAATGATATCTTTTTCAACTTCTTTGGTTTTTGGTCGAACCTCATAAAATAAGTTTGACCTGTTAAAAGAAGCCTTAAATACATTCGCATCGGTCATTCCAAGAGTTTTAAGAATGTCCTCTTGTACTTTTTCTGTTGCAGTGGCAGTTAAGCCTATAATTGGCACATTATCAATTTGCTTGATAATGTTTCTTAGATTTCTATACTCAGGTCTAAAATCGTGTCCCCATTCAGATATACAGTGTGCTTCATCAATTGCTACAAATGATATTTTTTGCTTTCTTAAAAACTCCGCATACTCTTCTTTGATTAAAGATTCAGGAGCCACGTACAATAATTTCGTAATTCCCGATTCAATATCTGATTTTACCTGTGCAATTTCCGATTTATTCAACGAAGAATTTAATACATGGGCTATTCCATGGTTTTCAGAAATTCCTCGAATAGCATCTACTTGGTTTTTCATTAAGGCAATTAATGGCGACACCACAATTGCTGTACCCTCCTTCATTAGGGCAGGTAATTGATAACATAGCGATTTACCACCTCCAGTTGGCATAATAACAAATGTATTTTTATTTTCCAATACACTGTTAACTACATCTTCTTGTAGCCCTTTAAACTGGTTAAATCCGAAGATTTTTTTTAATGATCCATATAAATCCGTCTGCTCTTTATTCATCTTCTAATATCAAAAATTAAAAACGAGAACTAATTTACAAAAATTCCCAACAATATATAACGTAAACTTTCTTTTTATTAAAAAAGATTTTCTTCTCAAATATTCCTATTTTTACACTTTAAAAATATACTTAAAACTTTTTTAACTTGAAAGACGCAAACGCTATTCTCTCAACCGCAAAAGAAACTATCCTTTTAGAAAGTAATGCTATTGCTAATTTAGCAAATTTATTAAATAGCTCGTTTACGGACGCTGTTAATTTTATATTTAATTCTAAAGGTCGTGTTATTGTTACTGGTATAGGAAAAAGTGCCAACATTGCGACCAAGATGGTCGCTACTTTTAACTCAACAGGTACGCCAGCTGTTTTTATGCATGCTGCCGATGCCATTCATGGTGACTTAGGAAATGTACAGGAAGATGATATTGTTATTTGTATTTCTAAAAGTGGAAACACTCCGGAAATAAAAGTATTGGTTCCTTTAATTAAAAGTTCTCATAACAAAATTATCGCCATAACAGGAAATCCTGATTCTTTTTTAGGAAAAAATGCTGACTTTTTGTTAAACTCATTTGTTGATAAAGAGGCCTGCCCTAACAACTTAGCGCCTACAACGAGTACTACAGCGCAGTTGGTTTTAGGAGATGCGTTAGCTGTTTGCTTATTAGAGTTAAGAGGTTTTACTAGCAGTGATTTTGCTAAGTATCATCCAGGTGGCGCTTTAGGAAAGCGTTTGTATTTAAGAGTTTCTGATCTTATTAAAAATAACGAATTGCCTAAAGTAAAAAGTACTGATAAAGTTACTCAGGTAATTGTTGAAATTTCAGAAAAACGCTTAGGTGTTACTGCTGTTATTGATGATAATGATAAAATTACAGGAATTATTACTGATGGAGATATTCGAAGAATGTTAAGCAAAACCACTAAAATAGATGAGCTTACTGCTGCTGATATTATGAGTACTACTCCTAAAACAATTGATGTAGATGCAATGGCTGTGGAAGCTTTAGATACTTTAGAAAACAATAATATTACACAAATATTGGTTACCGATACCGATTGTAATTATGTTGGAGTTGTACACTTACATGATTTAATTAAAGAAGGAATATTTTAAGATGGCAGAAAAAGAAATGTCTTTTTTAGACCATCTTGAAGAACTCAGATGGCATCTAGTAAGAAGTTTTGCAGCAATTTTTATTATTGCTATTGTAATTTTTGCTAATATTAATTTTGTTTTTAATGAGATTCTTTTAGCCCATTTGAAACCCGATTTTGCAACCTATCAATTCTTTTGTAGAGTATTTTCTTCTATGGGAATTGACAGTAGTTTTTGTACAATCAAATTCAAACAAACACTACAAGCTTTAAATCCTACTCAGCAATTAATGACAGGAATTTGGTCTTCTCTAATTCTAGGTTTTGTCGTTGCCTTTCCTTATATTTTATGGGAGTTTTGGCGATTTATAGCTCCTGGATTGCACGAAAGCGAAAAGAAAAAATCAAAAGGGTTTATTTTTACTTCTTCTTTCCTATTCTTTTTAGGAATTTTGTTTAGTTATTATGTTATTTTACCTATGTCTGTATATTTCTTTTACAATTTTGAAATATCAGACGCCATACAAAACAACTTTAAATTAGAGGCTTACATTGGTCTTATTACTAACACATTATTAGGTGTTGCTATATTTTTTGAACTCCCTGTAGTTATTTTCTTTTTATCAAAAATAGGATTGATTACCCCAGAATTTTTACGAAAGTATCGCAAACACGCATTAATCGTAGTATTGGTACTGTCTGCAATTATTACGCCTCCAGATGTGGCTAGCCAAGTAATTGTATCGGTACCTATCATGATTTTATATGAAATGAGTATTTACGTTTCAAAATTTGTCATAAAACAACAACAAAAAAATGTCACAAAAAGTCCAAGAGTTTAACGACTATCGTGCTAAAATGAACGAAAAGATTTTAGCGTCAGATAATAAAGTAATCAAACGTATTTTTAATCTAGACACGAATGCTTTTACCGAAGGGCATTTACCTGTTAAAACTAAAGAGTTACTAGGATTGGTAGCATCGGCTGTACTACGCTGTGATGATTGCATTGCGTATCACTTAAAAACAGCTTACGAAAATGGAGTTACCAAAGAAGAAATGATGGAAACCATGAGTATTGCTACATTAGTTGGCGGAACTATTGTAATTCCTCATTTACGAAGAGCTGTAGAGTTTTGGGAAGCTTTAGAAAACGGAGCTTAATTTTGTGTATAAGTTGATTTAAGAAGTTTTTAAGAAACAGTTTTGTTACTTTTATCCCTTAATCAATTCCATCATTAACAATAATAAATGAAGTTAAGAGCAGACAACATACAAAAGATATACGGTAGTAGAAAGGTCGTAAAAGGAATTTCTTTAGAAGTTGAGCAAGGTGAAATTATTGGATTATTAGGCCCTAACGGAGCCGGTAAAACAACCTCTTTCTACATGATTGTAGGTATGATTAAACCTAACGATGGTCATATTTTTTTAGATCATGAAGAAATTACCACCGACGCTATGTACAAACGTTCTCAAAAGGGAATTGGTTATTTAGCACAAGAAGCTTCTGTTTTTAGAAAACTTTCTGTAGAAGACAACATTATGTCGGTTCTTGAATTTACCAATAGAACCAAAGCCGAAAGAAAACAACGCTTAGAAGAATTGATTGATGAATTTAGTTTAGGACATGTGCGTAAAAATCGCGGTGATTTATTATCTGGAGGTGAGCGTCGTAGAACAGAAATAGCCCGTTGTTTGGCTTCCGACCCTAAATTTATTTTATTGGATGAGCCGTTTGCTGGTGTAGACCCAATTGCTGTAGAAGATATTCAAGGGATTGTTGCGCAATTGAAGAATAAAAATATCGGTATTTTAATTACCGATCATGATGTACAAGCAACGTTGGCCATTACAGATAGAACCTACTTAATGTATAATGGAGGGATTTTAAAAGAAGGAACTCCAGAAGAACTTGCTGAAGACGAAACTGTTCGCAGGGTATATCTTGGAAAAGATTTTGAGCTTAAAAAGAAAAAGTTTGATAATCAAGCTGTAACACAAAATCACTTCATAATTGAGAATGCAACAGAAGAAGACCTTTTCTCTTCTTTCTCTAAAGTTTACAATATCCATCATTTAAAAGAAGGCTTTAAACTATATAGAAAAAAAGGAAATGTTAATTCATTTCTTGTTATACCAGCTGATACTATGAGTTTTATAGATTTCTGTAATTTATGCATCGATTTAGAGGGGTTAAATGCAAAAGGAAACATCAAAGTATCCGACCACAACTATAAAAAAATAGCTAATTACAATGATTGGTGTAACTTTGAAATAGCCTCTGATAAGATAATACTAACCAATAGAAACAACGAAAACTGGGATATTTACAAAAAAGGAGCGTTTTCAAAAAATAAACTTATGGATAAAGCCTTTGCTGAAGATAAAATATCTTTAGACAATTATCATTTTATAAGTAACATTTTTGAACCTCAAAAAAACACATAAAATATTTTCTCAATCCAACTAAAAAAAACACGTTAAATCAACGTGTTTTTTGTTTTATGTAAAATGTTTTTTGAATCTATTTTGAAGAAAGTTTTTTATCTGAATTATTTACTATAGATAGCACGATATAAGATAGTATAATCATAGGAATTGCTACTATTTTTAGCGTCACAATTAATATAACTGACAAAACTAAAAACACATACTTAATCACATTATCTTTAAAATAAAAATTTTTAAACTTTAGAGAAAATAACGGAATTTCAGCATTCATTAAGTAGGTGAACAATACTGTAATTAATATTAAAAAATATTGATTTTCAATAAACCCTATTAAAAACGATTCTTTATCAAATTGGGCAATTAATGGCAGTGAAATAACAAACAAACTCATAGCTGGTGTTGGTACACCAATAAAACTATCTGATTGACGTACATCAATATTAAACTTAGCCAGCCTGTACCCCGCTCCTAGCGTTAATAACAGCCCTAAATATGGTAAATTACTACCTGTTGCACCGTACTCATCAACTCCAAAATACCCAACAGCATCTACGTCTAAAGCATTTACCAACATTTGCATCATTACTATTCCTGGCACCACGCCACTCGTTACCATATCAGCTAAACTATCTAGTTGTTTTCCTAACTCGCCTTGCACTTTTAGCATACGAGCGGCAAAACCATCAAAAAAATCAAAAAGTATTCCTAGCATTACCAAGATTGCTGTAGCAAAAAAATCACCTTTTATAGCAAAAATAGTAGCAATAGTACCACATAGTAAGTTTCCTAAAGTTAATAAATTGGGAATATATTTTTTGATATTCATAGTACTCATAATTTACAGCTAAAATAAGAAATCATTCAATGGCTTTTACATTTTAGCTATTTTTTGTCATATTTGTTTAAAAAGCTATCACATAGTATTATGCCAATTATATCAAATACATTTTCTCCTAGTTTTCCTTTTAAAAGTGCTCACTTTAACACTGTTTATCGTCCTTTATTTATGAAAGACACTATTGAGTATCAAAGAAAAAGAATTACAACTTGGGATGCAGATTTTATTGATTTAGACTTTTCTTTGGTCGATTCTAACACACTCGTATTATTAATTCATGGATTAGAAGGGAGCTCTCAATCAAATTATATGATTACAACATCTAATTATTTAAACACTATTGGTTTTGATACAGTTTGTATGAATTTAAGAGGTTGTAGTGGAGAAGATAATTTACTTTTAGAAACTTACCATAGTGGAAAAACTGATGATCTAGAGTTTATTATTAAGTACCTAAAAAACAATTATAACTACGAGAATATTGTTGTTATTGGTTATAGTTTAGGAGGAAATTTGGCTTTGAAATACTTAGGAGAATATAGCAATATTCCTTCAGAGGTAAAAGGAGGTATTGCTGTTTCTGTTCCCGTAGACTTGACTTCTTCTCAAGCCGAATTAAACAAACTCAAAAACAAAATTTACCTAAATGAGTTTTTACGCACTATGAAATTAAAACTCTTACAAAAAGCTGAAAAGTTCCCTGATTTTCAGCTCGACAAAGAGCTTTTATTCAAGGCAAGTAAATTCCGACATTTAGAAAAACAATATACTGTTCCTGTTTTTGGTTTTGATAGTTCAGAAGATTACTGGCAAAAAGCAAGCGCAAAACCTTTTATTCCTGAAATTAAAGTTCCTACGCTACTTATAAATGCTTTAGACGATAGTTTTTTATCACAAGAATGCTATCCAATAAAGGAAGCTAAAGAAATGAAGAACTTCCATTTACTTACTCCTAATTACGGGGGACATGTAGGGTTTATGTCTTCTTTTTCTAACACAGAAAACAGATGGTTAGAGCAACAAATTGGTGTTTTTATCCAAGAAGTTATCGGCATAAGACACGCACACAATATCCATAAAAACCTTTAGTTATGTAAATTGTATTTATGATATTTGTACCATACCAAGTTTTAACTTATGATGATAAAAAAAAACATTTTTTTTCTTTTTGCTTTCCTTACTATAAACACTATAGTTTGTCAAAGAGTTAACACTTTAGAGTTATCTAAATTTTCACAAATCAGTATTATCACCTCAGGTCCTGGTGAAGCCTTATATGAAAAGTTTGGACATACAGCAATTCGAGTAAAAGACCCTGTGTTACAACTAGATTTACTTTATAACTACGGTATTTTTGATTTTGATGATCCTAATTTTTATGTAAACTTTACCAAAGGTTATATGAAATATAAATTAGCACGTTATCCGTTTCATTTATCTTTAAAAAGTGCTCAACAAGACAAACGTTGGGTTAAAGAACAAATTTTAAATTTAACTCAACTTCAAAAAAATAAGTTTTTCCAATTTTTAGAAACAAACGTACTACCAGAGAATGCAAGCTATTTTTACGATCCTTTTTTTAATAATTGTGCTACAAAACCACGTGATATAATTCAAAAGGTTACAGGGGGGCATTTAGTGTTCAAGGAAACTTTTATTACTAAAAAACAATCTCTGAGGCAATTGATGAACAAAGAAATTAATCCGAATACATGGGGAAGTTTAGGAATTAATATCGCATTGGGAAGTAAATTAGATAAAACAGCAACACCTTCAGAATATTTATATCTACCTGATTATGTTTTTGAAGCTTTAAAAGTATCTAGGATAATTAAAGATGAAAAAGAAGAAGATGTAGTACAAAAAACTAATATCTTGCTCGATTTTAAAGAGAAAGAATCAAAAAGTGATGCTCTTAGTCCGTTTTTAATTCTTCTATTATTCTCGCTACTGGGATTATTTGTTACGTATAAAGACATCAAAAACTCTAAAAGAAGTAAATGGCTTGATGTTACTTTATTTTTTATGACAGGGGCTTTGGGTTTACTAATTGTATTCTTATGGTTCTTTACCAATCACTCCACAGCTCCAAATAACTTTAACTTTTTATGGGCGTTTGCTCCAAATATTATTATCGCCTTTTTCTTGTTAAAAAAAGAACCTCCAATTTGGATTCACAAATACTGCCTCGTTCTACTCTTTTTTTTAATAGCGATACCAATTGTGTGGCTCACTAAAATACAGTTATATACCTATCCTATGATTCCTCTATTGGTCTTACTTGGAATTCGTTACTGGTATTTACAAAAAACTTTGAAGCGCTAATTCATACCCTTTCAAGCCAAAACCAAAAATAACTCCTTTGGCATTTGGGGCTATATAGCTTACATGACGAAACTCTTCACGAGCATGTATATTAGAAATGTGCACTTCAACAACAGGAGTATCTATTCCTTTCACTGCATCTCCAATACCAACAGAAGTATGGGTATAAGCAGCTGCATTAAGAATTATCCCCTCATATTCAAAACCAACTTCCTGCAGTTTATCTATTATTTTTCCTTCGATATTTGATTGATAATACTCTAACTGAATATCTACATATTTATTTTTTAATTCTTTCAAATAGTCTTCAAAAGTGCTTGCTCCGTAAATAGTTGGTTCACGTTTCCCTAATAAATTTAAATTAGGTCCGTTGATGATGATGATTTTTTTCATTCTTAATGTTATCTAAAGTAAAAATACTCTTTTTAACTCTTAAGCATAAAAAAAAGGAAGCTAAATTGCTTCCTTTTTTACTTATTATAGAGTTTCTTATTATAAAGAAAAAGAATAAGTTCCTCCAATTCCTACTGTAGAAGCTGTAGCTCCATCAAGAGCAACACCTGTATAATCTACGTGTAAGGTAATTTTTTCACTTACTTGGTAACCTACGATTGGTCTGTAATAAAAACCGCTTTCAGCACCTGAAGGTCTAACTCCAATACCGTACCCTAAATCAGCTCCTACTGAAAATTTATCAGTAAAATTATAACGAGCTGCAGCAGCAACTGGTAAAAAAGCATAATCAGCTCCTTCTCCGTTAAAGTGTAAATAAGATACTGATGGTCCAACTTTAAAGTTTTCAGCAACATTAAATAAATAGTTCGCTTCAATAGCTCCAGTTACATCATATCCATCTGCATCACCTACAGGTAATCCAATAGTTCCACCAACGTTTAATTGTCCTTCTTGTGCATTAACAGCTAAACCTAAAGCCATCATAGCAACTACTAAAAATTTTTTCATAATTTTTGTTTTTATAAGTTTTATTTTGAGCCGGCAAAGATACATCTAAATAAGTTTCCAATAACTCTTTTTTTCAATAAAAATAGGGCGTAAAGCAGGTTTTTTACATAAAACACTAAGGACAAAAAAGTTAGCTAAAAAAAAATAAGGATTAAAAAAAGGGAGGCAAAATTGCCTCCCTTTTTTTATTTTATTGACTCTATTTATACTACAGTCCAAATACAACCCCTAATCCTAAATTAGCTATTGTACCACCTTCAACACTAACTCCAGAATATGAAACTTGAATAGACGTATTATCTGAAACACTATACCCTACTAATGGTCTGTAATGAAATCCACCATCATTTTCATCAGGACTTATACCTACTGCGTAACCCAAATCTAAGCCTACAACGAATTTTTCAGAAGCATTAAAACGTGCCGCCGCCGCGATAGGTAAAAAAGTAGCATCTTTAACATTAAAACCTGCTATCTCGCCACCAAAATAATGAGAGTAAGAAACTGAAGGCCCTAATTGAAAGTTATCAGAAACGCTAAATAAATAATTAGCTTCCAAACCTATTGCAAAATCGTAACCTGTATCTGCATCTGCCACTGGTATACCAATACTTGCTCCTAAATTAAATTTCCCTTCTTGTGCGTTAGCAGTTAATCCTACAGCTACCATAGCAATTACTAATAATAATTTTTTCATAATTTATAATTTTATAATTTTAATTTTGAAGCCGAAAATAATTCTATTTTTTTATTTTCATAACATTTTTTACTAAAAGAACAGTATTTTTTTTAATGAATTGGGAACAAGCTATATCTGATTATATTAATTTTTTAAAAATTGAAAGAGGGCTTTCAAAAAACTCTATCGACAGTTATCAAAGAGATGTAAAAAAACTCGCCTTATTTGTAAATGATTTAGGTACTCCCCTGTCTCCTATTTACATAAGTCATGAAATTTTACAACAGTTTATTTATGAAACAAGCAAACATATCAACGCTCGTAGTCAAGCTCGTTTAATTTCTGGCTTACGTAGTTTTTTTGATTATTTAGTTTTTGAAGATTACCGTAAAGATAATCCTACAGATTTAATTGAAAGTCCTAATATTACAAGAAAACTTCCTGATACTTTAGAAAAAGAAGATGTGGACAAGCTAATTGCTGCTATTGATTTAAGTCATCCTCAAGGAGAACGTAACAAAACTCTTATTGAAACCATTTACAGTTGTGGTCTTCGTGTGAGTGAATTAATTAACTTACAACTTTCAGACTTGTTTTTTAATGACGGTTACATACGTATCCTAGGAAAAGGGAATAAATATCGCTTTGTACCTATACATATCACTACAATTCATAGGCTTACCTTTTATATTAAGGAAATCAGGTCGCAAATTACTCCAAAGAAAGAAGATGAAGATATCGTTTTTTTAAACAGAAGAGGCAAGCGATTAACTCGTCAAATGATTTTTATTATTCTAAAAGAGTTAGCTCAAAAAATACACCTTCAAAAAAGTATTGGACCACACACCCTACGACATTCTTTTGCTACTTACTTACTAAAGCATGGAGCTGATTTACGTGTTATTCAACAATTATTAGGACATGAAAGTATTACAACTACCGAAATTTATGTGCATTTAGATAACAGTTACCTTAAAGAAGTTGTTGAGTTACATCACCCTAGAAGTGATTTTAATCTAAAAGAAGAGGAAGAATAAACGAAACTATTGGGTACAAAAAAAGGCAAGCTACCTACATCACACCGCTACGACCTAATACCCTTGCTGCGTTCCCGCCCTGGGGGATTCAAAGGGAGCTGGTTGTGTAGGACTTGCCGATGCAAATTTACAACCATTTTTTCGTAAAAAACAATAAAATTTCAATAAAAAAACTGTAACATTTCTAAGTTTTTGAATACTAATAGTTTGTTATTTGTTTTTTTGCTTTTACAGCTCTTAAACAAACGTAACATTAAAAAAAGAATATATTTGTATCACTAACTAAATTCACACAATGGAACATCAAGCAAACAGTAAAAACATTATTTTAAACTATGGATTAACCTACGGAGGAGTTATCGTTTTAACCAACCTTATAATTTACGCTTTAGGTATGACCTTCGATACTGTAGGAGGAATAATTAATATGATTGTATTAGCTGCATGTATTATTGCCCTTCCTATTTTAGCTATTAAAAAATTTAAAAAGGACAATGGTTCTTTTTTAACTTGGGGAGAAGCTTTAAAAATAGGTGTAGGTGTTGTTGCTGTTGGCGCTTTAATAAGTATCATCTACAGTCATATTTTTACAGGACTAATTGAGCCCAATTTTTATAGTCAATTAAACGAATTTCAAACTCAAAAATTATTAGATGCCGGATTAACAGACGAACAAGTTGATACGCAATTAGCTATGCAAGCTAAATTTCAAGGTACTCTTATTGGAGATGCATTAGGTTTATTATTTTATATTTTCCTTGGTTTTGTAGTTTCAGCTATTACAGGAGCTGTGATGAAAAAGACAGAAGAAGAACAATACTAAAACATAGTTTAAGTAAGTTAACGTTTTTCATAAAAGTAATACTTCGTAACTTTACCTTTTTAAACTTTGAATAAAAAATATGGATATATCGGTTGTAATACCACTTCTTAATGAAGAAGCGTCTTTACACGAGTTACACGATTGGATTGCAAAAGTTATGCAATCCAATCAGTTTTTATACGAACTCATTTTTATTGATGATGGTAGCACAGATACTTCTTGGAGTGTTATTGAAGAACTATCGGCAAAAAACAAGTCTGTAAAAGGAATTCGTTTTCAAAAAAACTACGGAAAATCACAAGCTTTAGACGCAGGTTTTGGTTTGGCACAAGGCCGTGTAGTTATTACCATGGATGCTGACTTACAAGACAGTCCAGATGAAATTCCAGAACTATATACGCTCATTACAAAAAAAAACTTCGATTTAATTTCTGGATGGAAGAGAAAACGCTACGATAACGTAATTACTAAAAACATTCCATCTAAGCTGTTCAATTGGGCGGCTCGAAAAACATCAGGACTAAAATTACATGATTTTAATTGCGGACTAAAGGCCTATAAAAATGAGGTCGTAAAAGCAGTAAAAGTAAGCGGTGAAATGCATCGATACATTCCTGTTTTAGCTAAAAATGAAGGCTTTAATCGCATTGATGAAAAAGTAGTTCAACACCAAGCTCGTAAATATGGTGTTACCAAATTTGGTATGGATCGTTTTGTGAATGGTTTTTTAGATTTAATTACCATTTCCTTTTTGTCTAAGTTTGGAAAACGACCTATGCATTTCTTCGGTTTATGGGGTACTCTTATGTTCATTTTCGGATTTTTGGCGGCTTTTTTTATTGGTATCGTGAAAATTTACCACCTTTCTAAAGGCATCAAAGCAATATTAGTTACCAACAATCCTTGGTTTTACATCGCGTTAACCTCTATGATTTTAGGGACTCTTTTATTTTTAGCTGGTTTCTTAGGAGAATTAATAATTAAGAGCAATCCGCAACAAAAACATTACAAAATTAAAGAACAACTAAATTTTTAAACCCGTACCTTTGTACGTTTTTTAATTTGATACATGGAAGAGATTTTAAACAGTGCTAAACAGTGGCTTTCTAATACTTTTGATTCAGAAACCCAACAAGAAATTCAACAACTAATAAACACCAATGCTGACGATTTAGCTGATCGTTTTTATAAAAACTTAGAATTTGGAACTGGCGGAATGCGTGGAATTGTTGGTGCTGGAACCAACAGAATTAACAAATATACTTTAGGTAAAGCTACCCAAGGGCTTAGCAATTACTTGCATAAAACACTCCCTAACAAAACCTTACAAGTAGCCATCGGTTACGACTGTCGTCACGACAGTGAGTGGTTAGCTAAAGTAGTTGCCAATGTGTTATCTGCAAACAACATTCGAGTATACTTATTTGAAGATATGCGTCCTACACCAGAGTTATCATTTGCAGTAAATTATTTAGGTTGTGATGCTGGAATTGTCTTAACCGCTTCCCACAATCCACCAGAATATAATGGATACAAAGTGTACTGGAATGATGGCGGGCAAATTGTGCCTCCACAAGACACTGAAATTATCAATGAGGTAAACTCCTTAGCTTTTTCTGAAGTCAATTTCAATGCAAAAGAAGAATTGATAACTTCTATCGGAAGCGAAATTGACGAAGCTTTTTGGAAAGCTTCTTTAGCTAACGGGACTTTTGATATACAAGGTCGTAAAGATTTAAAAATTGTGTTTACTTCCTTACATGGAACCTCTATCAAATTAATTCCTGAAGTTTTAGAACGTGCTGGTTATACTCAAGTTCATATTGTTGAAGAACAAGCCATTCCTGACGGAGATTTCCCTACTGTTGAGTCTCCAAACCCAGAAGAACCTGCAGCTCTTAAAATAGCGGTTGACTTAGCCAATGAACTTGCGGCTGATATCGTATTAGGAACCGATCCTGATTCAGATAGAATAGGTATTGCCGTAAGAGATATGGATGGAAACATGACCTTATTAAACGGAAATCAAACCATGAGTATGATGACCGACTTCTTAATAAACGATTGGAAAAAACAAGGAAAATTGAACGGAAAGCAATTTGTGGGTTCTACCATTGTTTCTACTAATTTAGTCAATGAGATTGCCGATTCTTATGGTGTGGAAACCAAAGTTGGCTTAACTGGTTTTAAATGGATCGCGAAAATGATTAAAGACCACCCTGAACTTAACTTTATTGGTGGTGGAGAAGAAAGTTTTGGCTATATGGTAGGAGATTTTGTACGTGATAAAGACGCGGTTACTTCTGCCCTACTCGCTTGTGAAATTGCTGCCAATGCAAAAGCCAATAACAGTTCTTTTTATGAAGAGTTATTAAATTTATATACACGCCATCATTTTTATAAAGAACATTTAATTTCTCTCGTAAAAAAAGGCATGGACGGTGCACAACAAATCAAACAAATGATGGTTGATTTACGCAACCATCCATTAACTGAAATAGATGGTTCTAAGGTTGAATACTTATTCGATTATCAAGCTTCAACAAGAAAAAATTTAATCACTGGTGAAGAAACAACAATTGATATTCCTAAATCAAACGTATTAATTTACCTTACAGAAGACGGAACTAAAATTGCTGCTCGCCCAAGTGGTACTGAACCAAAAATTAAATTTTACTTTAGTGTTAAACGTAAATTATATGATATTTCCAATGCTAAGGCAGTAGAAGAAGAATTGAATAATAAAATTCAACGAATTATCAAACAACTAAATTTCTAGTGAGTAGTTTTAAAAAAATAGTAAATTTTGCCAAACCGTATAAAAAGTATGCTTTTTTAAACATCTTTTTTAATGTGCTTTATGCGGTATTTAATGTCTTATCAGTATTAGCTTTTATTCCTGTTTTAGGAATTTTATTTGGTAAAGAAGAAATCGTAACAAGCCAACCTAGTTATAATGGAATAACCTCTATATATGATTATGTGCAAGGTAGCCTCAATTATAAAATATCTCAAATGATTGAGAGTGGTGGTTCAGAAAAGGCATTGCTTTTTGTTAGTTTAACAACTTTATTCTTGTTTTTCTTTAAAAACCTTTTTAGATACCTCGCTTCTTATACGTTGGTTTTTTTACAAACAAATACGATAAAAGATATTCAATCTTCTATGTTTGCTAAGTATATTTCACTACCCATTTCATTTTTTTCAGAAAAAAGAAAAGGAGATGCTATAGCGAGAATTACATCAGATGTCCACACAATACAATTCACCTATCTTTCTTCTTTTGAAACTATTGTTAGAGAGCCCTTAACTATTGTTTTTACTTTAATTTCCATGTTTGCTATTAGTGTTAAACTTACACTTTTTGTATTCCTACTATTACCTATTTCTGGTTTTATTATTTCTACAGCTAGTAAAAAACTAAAAGCATCATCTTCTAATTTTCAGAAAGAGAATGGGTATTTTTTATCTATAGTTGATGAAGCTTTGGGGGGATTGAAAATAATTAAAAGTTTTACCGCAGAAAAAGCCATCAACTCAAAAGTAGGAAAATCTATTAATAATCTTTTTGGCTTAATGACAAGCTTGAAACATCGGCAAATGATAGCTTCTCCTTTAAGTGAGTTTTTAGGTACAGTAACTATTGTTGCTATTCTTTGGTTTGGAGGAAAACTTGTTCTTACAAGCGGCAGTACTTTACAGCCTCAAGAATTTTTTGGCTATATCGGTTTGTTTTATTTAATTCTAAACCCTGCTAAAGCTATTTCAACAGCTATGTATGGAATTCAGCAAGGAAGTGCTTCTGCTGATAGAATTTTTGAGATTTTAGAAACCCAAAACCCTATTGAAGATACAGCTAATGCTATAGATAAAATAGCTTTTGATGCAGAAATAGAATTTAAAAATATTTCTTTTAAATATCAAGATGATTACGTTTTGCAAAACTTCTCCTTAACAATACCCAAAGGAAAAACGGTTGCGCTTGTTGGGCAATCAGGAAGTGGAAAATCGACATTAGCTAATTTAATTACTCGTTTTTACGATGTTGATTCTGGAGAAATTCTTATTGATGGAGTTAACATAAAAAACATAAAAAAGGAATCTCTTCGTAACTTAATGGGAATGGTTACACAAGACTCTATTCTCTTTAATGATTCGGTTAAAAATAACATTCTTTTAGGCAAGGAAAATACTACTGAAGAGGAAGTGATTAAGGCTTCAAACGTAGCAAATGCCCATGAGTTTATAAAAGATTTACCGAACAAGTATGACACTAATATTGGTGATGGAGGAAACATGCTTTCTGGTGGGCAAAAACAACGTTTAAGTATTGCTAGGGCTGTATTAAAAAACCCTCCTATTATGATTTTAGATGAGGCCACCTCTGCTTTAGACACTGAAAGCGAACAGTTAGTTCAACAAGCCTTAGATAAAATGATGGAGCACCGTACTTCTTTAGTCATTGCTCATAGACTATCAACCATTCAAAAAGCAGACAATATTGTTGTTCTTAGAAAAGGAAAAATAGTAGAACAAGGAAAACACGAAGAATTACTCGATAAAAATGGAGAGTATTTTAAACTCGTATCCATGCAATCATTAGGATAATAAAAAAAGAGAAGCAATTTTGCTTCTCTTTTTTTATTATTGATTTATTTTTAATCCTAACTGTGCTCCTTTTTCCAACATAAACTGGTAAGAAGCCTCGTGTTCATTAGGTATTTTACCATCTAAAATAGCTTCTTTTATCGCTTCTTTTATCTGACCTATTTCTCTACAAGGCTGCAAATTGAAAGCTTTCATTATTTCTTCTCCTGTAATTGGAGGCTGAAAATTACGCACTCTATCACGTTCTTCTACTTCTTTAATTTTTTGACGAACGATTTCAAAATTTTTGTGATAACGTTTAAATTTCTTCGGATTTTTAGTCGTAATATCTGCTTCACATAAGGTCATCAACGCATCTACATCATCTCCTGCATCAAAAATTAAACGGCGCACAGCTGAATCTGTCACTTCACTTGCCAAAACAATCGGACGAGAGCTTAACAGTACCATTTGCTGAACAAACTTCATCTTATTATTTAACGGCATTTTTAAACGTTTAAATAGCTTATATACCATTTTCGACCCTACAAATTCATGAGAATGAAAGGTCCACCCTATTTTTTTGTGATAACGCTTGGTTGGGGCTTTGCCTATATCGTGCAACAATGCTGCCCAACGAAGCCAAACATCCTCCGTATTTTTAGCGATGTTATCAACTACTTCTAAGGTATGGTAAAAATTATCTTTGTGTTTTTGTCCCTCTACCTCTTCTACCCCTTTTAAAGCGGTTAATTCAGGTATAATTCGATCTAATAAGCCTGTTTTTTCAAGTAATAAGAATCCAGTTGATGGCACTGGGGCTTCCAAAATTTTATTCAGTTCAACCACAATGCGCTCACGAGTAATAATTTCAATTCTCGAAGCATTTTTTGTTATTGCATGTAATGATTGTTCTTCAATTTCAAAGTTCAATTGAGTAGCAAAACGAATGGCACGCATCATGCGTAGTGGATCGTCAGAATAGGTAATATCTGGATCTAAGGGAGTTCTGATAATTTTAGCTTCCAAATCAGCCATCCCTCCAAAAGGATCAAGTAACAATCCGAAATCAGCTTCATTCAAACTTAATGCTAAAGCATTGATTGTAAAATCTCTTCTATTTTGATCGTCTTGTAAGCTTCCTTCAGAAACTTTAGGATTTCTACTTTCTGCTGAATACGACTCTTTACGTGCACCAACAAATTCCACTTCTATTTCTTGAAAACGCAACATAGCGGTTCCATAAGTTTTAAAGACTTGAACTTTTGGTTTATTTGGTAGTAATTCAGCTACTTTTTGGGCTAACTCTATTCCACTTCCCACCGCTACTACATCTACATCTTTGGCGGTACCACGTTGTAAGATAAAATCACGTACGAAGCCACCGATTACATAACTCTCTAGTTGTAATTCTTTAGTGGCTTGGGATATATATTGAAATATTTCTGCAGAAATTGCTTCCTTAAAATATTGTTTTTGCATACAAATTATTCTCTAATCACAATAACATCATCTCCTTCAATTTTTAAAATCGTTGAAGATTTTTCTGCTATTTTCTCTTGATGCAAATCTACCACATAATCTACATTCTTTAAAATTGCTTCGCTTATTTCTGAAAATGATTTTGGTGTGGGCTCTCCACTTACGTTTGCAGAAGTAGAAACAATAGGCTTTCCAAATTCTTTAATTAGCTGAATACAAAACGGATCCTTTGGAATACGAATAGCAATTGTATCATCTACAGCAATGGCGTTAGCGGCTAATTCTTTCGGGTTATTGTAAATAATTGTAGTAGGTTTTACTGATGTCTTTAAAATTTCCAAAGCTTTTTCAGGGATATTTCCTACATGTTTTTGCAACATTTCAATAGAGGCTACCAAAATAATCAGGCTCTTAGATTCTTCTCTATTTTTTAATTGGTAAATTTTCTTAACGGCACTTTCATTAGTAGCGTCACAACCTAATCCCCATACCGTATCAGTTGGATAAAGAATCGTTTTTCCGTTAAGTAAATAGTTCTTTATTTCTATAATCATCGTACAAATTTATACTTTAAACTATTACACTACATCAATAAAAAAAGATATTTTTGCTTTATGAGTAAAAATGCACTTTTAGATTATAAAGCCACAGGAGGTTATTTTAATATTGGAGATTATGTTCAAAGTATCGCTGCCAAACAATACTTTTCGAATATTGACTTACTTCTGAATAGAGAATATTTGAACGATAAAAATATTGAACCTTGTAAATTAATTATGAATGGCTGGTTTATGTATAAAACCAAAAATTGGCCCATATCTCCTAATATTAATCCCTTATTTGTTTCTTTTCATTTAAATGCACATATCGCAGATACGTTATTGAGCAGACAAGAAAATATCACTTATTTAAAACAGTACGAACCTATTGGATGTAGAGACTTTTACACTGTAAATATTTTAAAAAAATATGGTGTAGATTCGTATTATTCTTCTTGTTTAACCACTACTCTTCCTAAGATTGAGGTGCCTAAAACAGACGATATTGTGTTTTTCGATGTCCTTTTTAACTTAGATAAGAAATCTTATTACGAAAGAATTCCTAGGCACTATTACCGTGATTTAATTAAGTTTAAATTACCTAAGCTTCAGGATCACAAAGAGTATTTAAAATCTATATTTCCTGAAGAAATAGTTAACAATGCTAAGTTTGAAACTGCCTTTTATAAAGAAAAAGGAACTACTTCTGAAGATCGGTTTAAAGAAGCGGAACGATTATTAAAAACATTCGCTTCAGCAAAACTGGTAATAACCTCTAGAATTCACTGTGCGCTACCTTGTTTAGCAATGGGAACTCCTGTTATATTTATCATGGGAGGGTTAAACAATTCTTCTGACTTGTCTAGATTGGATGGAATTGTGCAACACTTTAACATGGTTAATCTAGATTCTGGACTTGATTTAAGTTCGTTAAAAAACTTAAACTTAATTACTCTAGATAAAATAAATTGGGAAAATCCAATTCCCAATCCTACCAATCACCTACAGTATACTCAGCACCTAATTGATCGTTGTACTGATTTTACAAAGAATTAATATGGTAAAAATTATTCTTATTGGTTAAGAATTTAATTCTATTCTTAATTAATAAGGGTAATTTAACTGCTTTCCTTTGAAGGCTATCTACTACATACGAAAAGCCTTTTTGTTTATTTCCCCAAGAATCTTCCCACCAGTGAATACAGATTGTCTCTGGTTGAATACACTCTTGCGTAAACTTTTCATTCCACGCAAAAGGAAAGAAATACTTAGTTGGAAGCAATAAAACATTGTTTAAATGCTGTTTTTTATACTCGTTCAATCCGTAATTCAACAATACTTTCGATACTATTGGTGGACCGCCCATTGCATTAAAATGCAAGCGTTGTTTTTCTTCTGTCGCCTTGATACAATCTAAAATAAAATCATTGCCTTTTTCTCCTCCAATAACAGCAGAATTTAAGGGATATTTTTCAGACTCTATTGTTCCTTGAAAACCAACAAATGCTTTTTCGTTTAATAAATGGTCAAAAGTAGTAACCATTTCTATATCTGTATCTACATAAATTCCTCCTTCTTTATATAGAGCATACAACCGAACATAATCGGTAATAAACGACCATTTTTTTTGTTTATACAATAGTTTTAAAAAAGGTAATTTATCAAAAGGTGTATTGGTTTCATCCCATTTCTTTATGGTATAATCAGGTAACTTTTCTTCCCATGAAGCAATACATTTTTTTATTGTTTCATTATACTCCCCTTTTCCATACCAACAGAAATGTATAATTTTTGGAATCATTTAATAATTGTATTTTTGACCGCACAAATCTACAATAATATTTACACATGAATATAAGTGGTCTCGTAATTACTTTTAATGAAGAAGCCAACATTAAAGATTGTATTATTTCTTTAAACAGCGTATGTGATGAAGTAATTATAATTGATTCTTTTAGTTCTGATAAAACTGTTGAAATAGCAGAATCTATGGGAGCTAAAGTTTATTTACAAAAATTCTTAGGAGATGGCCCTCAAAGAGTACACGGACTTCAATTTTGTAAGCATGATTGGATTCTAAACTTAGATGCTGATGAACGCCTAGATAAAGATAGTTTTGAATTTATTAAGAGCGGAAAGTATTTAAATGAACCTTACGATGCTTATAATTTTAGACGTAAAAACTTTTTAAAAGATCAACCTATTGATTTTGCCGGATGGTACCCATCGTACACTTGTAGGTTTTTTAACAAGCAAACTGCTAAACCTGCAACGACCAAAGTTCATCAAAGCATACAAGCCACCAATTTAAAAACAACCAAACTCCATTTATTACACTATGGTTGGAAGGATTTTCATCAAATTATAGGAAAATACAACTTGTATACTACTTGGCAATCGGAAGAATATTTTGAGCAAAATAAAAAAGTAAACTTCTTTACGCCTATAGGACACGGATTATGGTCATTTTTACGTTGTTATATTCTTAAGAAAGGTATTTTTCATGGATTAGACGGAATTACATTTTCTATGATGCAAGCCTTTTTTTCTTATATGAAGTATGCGAAGCTTAGAAAATTATATGAAAACAATAAAAAAGGGAAGATTTAAAACCTTCCCTTTTTTGTACTATTTATACGTTCTTAAACCGCTACATCATACTCTCTAAGAGCATCATTCAACGAAGTCTTTTTGTTGGTACTTTCTTTACGTTTACCAATAATTAAAGCACAAGGAACTTGGTATTCCCCTGCAGCAAACTTCTTGGTATAACTTCCAGGAATTACAACCGAACGAGCTGGTACTACTCCTTTCATTTCAACTGGTTCATCACCTGTAACATCAATAATTTTGGTACTCATCGTTAGTACTACATTTGCTCCTAAAACCGCTTCCTTCTCTACTCGAACCCCTTCAACAACAATACAACGAGACCCTATAAAAGCGCCATCTTCAATAATTACCGGTGCTGCTTGTAAAGGCTCTAAAACCCCTCCAATTCCTACTCCACCAGATAGATGTACGTTTTTACCAATTTGTGCACAAGAACCTACAGTTGCCCAAGTATCAACCATCGTTCCTTCATCAACATACGCTCCAATATTTACATAACTAGGCATTAAAATAGTTCCTGCTGAAATATAAGCTCCGTGGCGTGCTACAGCATTTGGTACTACCCGAATTCCTTTCGCTTCATAACCTCTTTTTAATGGAATTTTATCGTGGTACTCAAAAATACCTGCTTCTAAGGTTTCCATTTTTTGAATTGGAAAATACAACACTACCGCTTTCTTTACCCATTCATTTACTTGCCACCCATTGTTAGTTGGTTGCGCAACACGTAAATCTCCTACATCTAATAAATCTACTACTTTTCTAATAGCATTAATCGTAGCTTCTTCTTGTAGCAACTCGCGGTTATCCCACGATTTTTCTATAATTGATTGTAATTCTGTCATTTTTTCTAAAATATTTTCAGCAAAAATAAAATTGCTTTCCATAATATACTGCGAAGATACATTTTTTAAACAGATATTTCTTCCTTGTTTAATTTAGCTACCTTTGCAAAAACTTATAGAATGGGCCGAATATTAGCCATAGATTTTGGAAAAAAAAGAACAGGAATTGCTGTAACTGATGAACTTCAAATTATTGCTTCAGGATTGACAACTGTGGATACCTCTGAACTTATTTCATTTTTAAAAGACTACACACAAAAAGAAAATGTTGAACTCTTTTTAGTAGGAAAACCAAAGCAGATGGATAATTCTGATAGTGAAAGTGAAGTACTCATAACTCCTTTTCTTCAAAAGCTTGAAAAAGCGATTCCTTCTATCCTCATAAAACGTGTAGATGAGCGTTTTACCTCTAAAATGGCTTTTCAGACTATGATTGATAGTGGTTTGAAGAAAAAACAACGTCAAAACAAAGCTTTGGTAGACGAAATCAGTGCAACAATCATCCTACAATCGTATTTATACAATAAATAATTTTCTAGCCAACGCTTTCTTTGTATTTTTGCATTCCTTAAAATTAAAAAGTAAATGATTTTACCCATTGTAGCATACGGAGATCCCGTTTTACGTAAAGTAGGAAAAGAAATCGATAAAGACTATCCGCAGTTAGATAAATTAATTGCCGATATGAGAGAAACAATGTACAATGCTAACGGACTTGGTTTAGCGGCTCCTCAAATAGGAAAAGACATTCGTTTGTTTGTGATTGATGCTTCTCCTTTTGCTGAAGATGATGATTTAAGTGAAGAAGAAAAAGAAGTTTTCAAAAACTTTAATCGCGTATTTATCAATGCGAAAATCATTGAAGAAGAAGGTAACGAATGGGCTTTTAATGAAGGATGTTTAAGCATTCCTACCATTAATGAGGATGTTTTTCGTCAAGAAAAAGTTACCATTGAATACCAAGATGAGAATTTTGAAAAACACACAGAAACACTAAGCGGATTACCTGCGCGTGTTTTTCAACATGAATACGATCATATTGAAGGAATTTTATTTACAGACAAGCTTTCTTCATTAAAGAAACGAATAATTAAAAAGAAATTAGACAATATTTCAAAAGGGAAAGTAAACGCTGGGTATCGCATGCGTTTTCCTAATGCTAAGAGATAATAGTTATACACTAAAAAAATTAAGACATGGAATTTAACAAAATTATAGCGGTAACAGGTAAACCAGGTTTGTATGAAATTTTATCACAAACTAAAACAGGAGTTATCGTAAAATCTATTGTTGACGGGAAACGTTTTCCTATTACTGCAACTCATAACGTAAGCTTATTAGAAAACATCGCTATTTACACGTACGAAGAAGAAGTGCCTTTAGCACAAGTACTTAAAAATATGGCTGATAAAGAAGAAGGTAAAGAAGCAATTTCTCACAAAGAAAGTGCTAATAAATTAACTACTTATTTTGGTGAAGTATTACCTGGGTTTGATGAAGAGCGTGTATATGCTTCTAACATTAAAAAAGTAATTCAGTGGTACAACATCTTAGCGAAAGCTGAGTTTGACTTTAGCACGTTAGTTGAAACTGAAGAAACAACTACAGAAGAAGCTTAAATCGTGAATACTCGTAAGCAACAGTTAGCCGCCTTTAATCGTTTGTTAGACATCATGGACGACCTTCGTGAGCAATGTCCGTGGGATAAAAAACAAACCTTACAAAGTCTGCGTCATTTAACTATTGAAGAAACCTACGAGTTAGCAGATGCTATTTTAGACAACGATTTACAAGAAATAAAAAAAGAATTAGGCGATGTGCTTTTGCACATCGTCTTTTATGCTAAAATAGGAAGCGAAAAACAAGCTTTCGACATTGCTGATGTTGCCAACGCCATTTCAGATAAACTCATCGACCGTCATCCGCATATTTATGGTGATGTAGTTGTCGAAAACGAAGAAGACGTTAAGAAAAACTGGGAAAAGCTCAAACTAAAAGAAGGGAATACATCCGTTTTAGAAGGTGTTCCTAAAAGTTTACCTGCGGTAGTAAAAGCCAATCGTATTCAAGATAAAGTGGCAGGTGTTGGTTTTGATTGGGAAGAACCCCATCAAGTGTGGGAAAAGGTTCAGGAAGAGCTTTCTGAATTGAACGAAGAAATCAAAAATAACAATCAAGAAAAAATAGAAAAAGAGTTTGGAGATGTCTTATTCTCTATGATTAACTACGCGCGTTTTATTGGGGTAAATCCTGAAAATGCACTGGAAAAAACCAATAAAAAATTCATCAATCGCTTTCAGTTTTTAGAAGAAGCTGCCAAAAAAGAAGGCAAGCAACTTTCTGACATGACCCTCGCTGAAATGGATGTGCATTGGGAGAATTCTAAGGAATTCTTCAAATAATCATAATTGAAAAAATTCGAAAGAATTCTTCAAATAATCATACTTGAGAAAATTCTAAGGAATTTTTCAAATAGCTGCTAACGCTAGCATAAGTATCGCAACACAAGACGACACTACTGCCTTAAGGTTAAAACAACATCTACATAACATAAAAAATATTGTTGATATTCTTTTTCTTGATAAAAAGAAACAAAAATCAAGACTTGCCATAAAATCTTGAGAAAATACTACGACACCTTCTACTGATAAAAAGAATTGTTCGTGTTATCTTTATTTTTTACCAAAGAACTCACGAATCTAACGATTTCGCGACCGCTCAAACAGCTTTTTATCTTACACCCACCGGCTGCTATCTTGATTTTTAAAGATTTTCTTGTAGATCATAATATAAGGCGTTAATATGAGAAGAATAGCAATATCCACGACTATAGTATAATTACAAAAAGTCTTTACACTAACAGCGAAGTGGTCTTTTTTCTTGGTTCTAAGTTATCTAGAGTTTGTATCAACTAAAAGATAGCCACGTCGTTCATTTCGACTTCGCTCAATGACCTCCTCGCTATGACGTTTACTTATATTTCCCTATTTTTACTCTATGAACATAATCATCATCACCGGAGGAAGTAAAGGAATTGGTAGCGCCTTAGCCAAAAAATACGCACAAGAAAATTACAGAGTATACTCACTATCCAGAAGCATTGTAGATTTGGAAAATGTAGTACAGCTTTCTGTAGATTTATCTGATACCAAAGCCACACACAACACATTTAAAATGTTATTAGATGAAATTCAGAAATTGGACGTTTCATCGATTACCTTGGTGAATAATGCCGGTAGACTCGGTACCATAGCGAACCTAGAAAACATTCCTTCGGAAGATATTGCCAAAAGTATTCATTTGAATACCACTACTCCATTGATTTTATCGAGTTTGTTTATTGAAGCTACACAACACCTAAGTTGCAAAAAACAGATTATTAGTATTTCTTCTGGAGCTGCGGTAAAACCGTACGAAGGCTGGAGTATTTACTGTACGTCTAAAGCAGCCATTGATATGATGACCAAAACCATTGCTGCGGAACAAAACGAGCTTAAAAATGGGGTAAAATGCAATGCGATTTACCCTGGTGTGGTAGATACCAATATGCAAACTGATATTAGAAGTACCGATGAAAAAGATTTTAAAAATGTACAACGCTTTATCGATTTAAAAGAAAACGACCAGTTGTACACTCCTGAGTACGTTGCTGAAACCATTTTTACCATAGACACCCAAAACAAACTACAAAATGGGGATATTGTGGATATTCGGAATTTTTGAAAAATAATTTAACTAAATTCCAATACCTTTCGCTAACGTTGAATATAACTCATCGAATGGATTTATATTCTCAAGCGAATTATTGGCAGTTTTAAAACAAACTCCCTAGAATAATAAATTCTTATATGAAAAAAATCTTTTTAGTACTGACTATCATTTTGTCATCAATTCAACTTCAAGCACAGGAGAAAGCCCCGATGATTACAGGAAAAGTAAACATTTCAATAAAAGAAGGAACATTTGAGTGTGATGTAACTTTAAGTGATATTCCTCATTTAAAAGATTATTTTATCAGACTTAATTCAGGAATGAATGTACTTCATTTTAGAAGTAAAGAACCTAATGACTTTTTGATTTATGCAAACAAATCCTGGTCAGACTCAACTTCTACAGGAGAGTCTTTAGCATATTATTTTGCTGGTAATGACGGAAAATTTCTACCCAAATCTTTACAAATAAAATATGTTGGTAAATTTCCGGTAGTGAATGACACCATTGAAAATTACAGCAGAAAAGATTGGAAGGGAAATATTGCTTTTAATCATAATTCTTTAAGAACTGACGGAGTTCAATCGGCTTGGTACCCTGTTCTTTATGATATAAAAAAAGATAAAGCTTTTGAAAAAGTGAGGTACGACATTAAAATTGTTTGTGAGGATTGCAATACAATTTATGTAAACGGAAGTTTACCTGTTAAAAAGCAGTCGGCTCATTTTAAAAGTGAAATTCCACAAGAGTTAACACTTTTCTGTGGTAATTACGAATATTCCAAAATTGATGAAACTTATATTTTGAATTCCGATTTTACCAACGAACAAATAAACGAATTTAGTTCTGTTATCAACGATTACAAGAAATTTTATGAATCCAAACTCAATATTCCGTATGAGCTAGCAACGGTTTTTGTAAATACTACACCAACGTCAATAAAAGACGGCTGGATGTTTGTATCATATCCAACAATTATGAGCATTGGTTGGCAAAATGGATTAGAGAAGGTGATAGAACCAGAATATCAAAATTTTTACCGTCCATTTATCGCTCACGAATTAGGTCATTTTTATTTCGGTACATATAAAGTATTTAATTCCGAACTCGGGGATATGATGAGTGAAGGTTTTGCAGAATATTTAGCTTTACAGCTAACTAAAAATAATATCGGAAAAGATGTTTATGAAAAAATGAGAAATAAAAAGATTGAAAATTTACAAGAATTTAAAAAAGAAGCTATCCCTTTTAGCAAAATAAAATCACAATCAGAGTATTTAAACAGGCAGTTATACGTTTATAATTATGCACCGCTTATTTTTCTTGCTATCGAAAAAGAAATTGGAGAGAAGAAAATGTGGCAATGGTTAAATACTATTTTAAAAACTAAAACCACCTATACAAATTATGACTTTTTAACTACCACACTAAAATCAACAATTAATAACGACCAACTATATGAAAATATTAAATATTTGTATTTTGAAAGTAAGCAATCAATTGATAATGCCGAAAATAAAATTGTGGAAAAATAAAAACTGTTGAAGTACAAACTATAAGATTTCTAAAATTTCAAAAACTAATAATTAAGTTCTATCATACTCAAACTAACTATTCTCTTAAATCATTTTTTCATTAGTTCAATTATTAATTGAAAACTAATACGCATCCACATCAATAATAAAACGGATGGGTCTAAAATCTTTGACCGCTTCAAAGGTATTTTTAATTTTTTGTAATTGCTCTTTGGTTTTTCCTAAGGATTGCTTTGGCGGAATTTTAATTACCAAATTCTTTATATACTGGTTTCGGATACGAGAAACCGCAGGCGCTGTAGGACCTAATACATTTTCATGAAACACATTTTGTAAGGCTTTTGCTAACCAGTTGATACCGTTATCAACACGCGTGTAATCTTTATGTTTTAAAGTTATTTTTATCAAACGATAGTAAGGCGGATAATGAAACTGCCAACGATCTTGCAACTGCTCTTTATACATTTCTGTATAATTGTTAGTAGATACCTGCTGTAAAATCTGATGATACGGATTGTAGGTTTGTATCGCTACATTTCCTTGTTTTTTAGTACGTCCTGCCCTACCCGATACTTGTACCATCAACTGAAAAGCTCGTTCATGTGCTCTAAAATCAGGGAAATTAAGCATCGAATCTGCATTTAAGATTCCTACCAACGATACATTTTCAAAATCCAATCCTTTAGAAAGCATTTGCGTTCCTACCAAAATATCAATTTCTTGTGCTTCAAAAGCCCCAATAATCTTTTGATACCCATATTTACCACGGGTGGTATCCAAGTCCATTCGTCCAATAGTATGATTCGGAAATAGCTCTTTTAACTCGAGTTCAATTTGCTCCGTTCCGAAACCTTTGGTGTCTAAGGTAGCACTTCCACAAGCACCACAACTGTTCGGCATTGCGCGTTGGTAATGGCAATAATGACATTTTAACTCTTTACGGAATTTATGATAGGTTAAACTCACATCGCAATTCGGACATTGAGGAGAAACACCACAAGTTGTACACTCTACTACAGGCGAAAATCCACGTCGATTTTGAAATAAAATAACCTGTTCTTTTTCCTCCAACGCTTCGGTAATCATTTTTAATAAACGATCCGAAAAATGACCGTTCATTTCCTTTTTTCGATGCTTTTCTTTAATGTCTATCAGCTCGATTTTAGGCAACTGAATGTTCCCGAAACGACGCGTTAATGCTATAAATCCGTATTTGTTTTGCTCAGCATTAAAATAACTCTCTATTGATGGTGTTGCAGAACCTAACAATACTTTTGCTTGGTGTAAATGACCCAATACTACCGAAGCATCGCGTGCGTTGTAACGTGGTGACGGTTCAAATTGTTTGTACGACGTTTCGTGCTCTTCATCTACTACAATCAACCCTAAGTTTGAAAACGGTAAAAACAACGAAGAACGCGCTCCTAAAATAACCTGCGCTTTTGGTATGTTTTCTAAGACATTATTCCACACCTCTACCCGTTCGTTCATCGAGTATTTAGAGTGGAATACCGAAATAAAGTTTCCAAAATAGTTTTGTAAACGGGTAATAATTTGGGTTGTTAAAGCGATTTCTGGTAGTAAAAACAATACCTGTTTTCCTTCAGCAATTACTTCTTTAATCAGCTTTACATAAATTTCTGTTTTACCAGAACCTGTAACCCCGTGTAATAAACTTACCTGTTGTGTTTCAAAAGAAGTTTTTATTTGATTGAAGGCTTCTTGTTGAAACTCATTCAACTCTTTTATCTGATTTGTTTCTCCTTGATAGTTAATTCGATCGGTTTGAATATGATAAAATTCAAAAATATCTTTCTCTACCAAGGCTTTTAAAACTGCGGAAGAAGCTCCCGACTGTTCTTCTAAATCTTTTGCTTTTATCGGCTTTTTAGAAGCTGCTAACTGAAAATACGTCAGTACCGCTTCTCGTTGCTTTTTCGCTCTTGAAAGTTCTTCTAAAAGCATTTGTAAGCCTTCATTTGAGGCATACTTATTATGTAATCGAACATACTTAACCAGTTTAGGCTTGTATGTTTCGTAAATTTCTTCTTTGATGTAAATCGCACTCTTCTCTAGCAATCCGTTAATGATAGGAAGTACGGTTTTCTTTCCTAAAATATCAGCAACCTGATGAATGGTTAACTGTGAATGATGTTGTAAAGCTTCAAAAATTAAAAACTCCTCATCGGTTAATATGGCCTCTTCTTCAAAGTTTTCATTTTTATAGATGATGGTTTCACTTTCTAGCAAAAATGCGGATGGTAAGGCAGCCCTATATACATCGCCTAACGAACACATATAATAGCTCGAAATCCACTGCCAGTGTTTTAGTTGTTGTTCCGTTATAATAGGCGTATCATCTAAAATTTGATGAATGTCTTTGGCCTCATATAATTCGGGTGCATTTTGGTGAATATTAAACACCAATGCGGTATATATCTTACTTTTTCCGAAAGAAACCGCTACACGCATTCCTTTTTTTAAAAAAGAAGCTTCTGCTTCGGTTACCGTATAGGTAAACGTTTTTTGCAACGGAATGGGTAATATGACGTCGATGAAATGGATAAAGCTTTCTTTTTAAATTAAATCAAAACTACACAAAAATGAGTACATTGTAAACACCAAAGCTTCTATATTTATGACTTCACTAGAATGGAAAAATAAGGGTGAATTTTACACCATTAATAATCAGCAAGTTTTCGTTATTGATGAAGGAAATGCTGATGAAACTCTTGTGATACTCCACGGGTATCCTACGTCTTCTTTTGATTATTATAAAGCGCTTCCTTTTTTATCAAAAAAATACAGAGTGATTATTCACGATCATTTAGGGTTTGGTTTTTCAGATAAACCTTTAAACTATTCGTATTCTTTAATTGAGCAAGCTGATATAGCCTTACTTTTATGGAAAAAACTAGGTTTACATGAGGTTACAATACTAGCGCATGATTACGGTACCAGTATTGCCACCGAAATTATTGCTAGAAACAATATGAATCACCTGAAAATTTCTATCAAAGAACTGATTTTGTGTAATGGTAGTATGCATATTGAATTAGCCAAACTACGAACTATTCAAAAGTTATTAAAGAATAAAATTACAGGAAAATGGGTTGCTAAATTGGCGAATCAAGCTATTTTCAACAGGAATATTCGCAAAATTTATGTTGATGCTTCTAAAGTTTCTCAGGAAGAGTTAAACGAAATGTGGTTTCAGCTAAATTATAATAATGGTCGGAATGTTATTCATTTATTGAGCAATTATATTAATGAGCGTTACTTTTTTTGGCATCGTTGGATTGGTGGATTAACACAAACACAAATTCCTACAAAAATAGTTTGGACTACCCACGATCCTATTGCTGTAAGGGCTATTGGAGAGCAATTACACAAAGAAATTCCTAATAATGAATTACGATGGCTTGAAAACACAGGGCATTTCCCTATGCTTGAAAACTCTAAAGAGTGGAGTAATTTAGTACTAAGCTAACCTTAATAACCTGACATTTGCAGGTACAGCTTTTCTACTTTAGCTCTTGCCCAAGGGGTTGTTCTTAAAAACTTTAAACTCGATGTATAGGTTGGGTTCTTTTTAAAAGCATTTATATTCAATATTTCTCCCATTTCTTCCCAACCATACTCTAAGTATAATTCTTCTAACATGGTGGCTAATTTTATTCCGTGAAGCGGATTGTTTGGTTGTTCTTGACTCATGCTACAAAGGTAAATATTCTATTGTAGTAATTCGTCTAACAAAATTCTAATTTTATCACTATTCCAGTCAGCAGGTCCTTTTTTGTCTACGACAATAGTTCCGTTTTTATCCATAATAAACGTCGCAGGAATTGAGTTGCTTACTAATTGGTCTGGTACTTTTGATAGAATATTATACGTTGGTAAATCATAGCCTTTGTCTTTATAAAAAGCATCAATAGTCGTCCAATCTTCATTACTAACAAATACAAACTCAACTTTATCTTTATAATCATTATATAACTTTTGAATACTTGGCATTTCTGCTATACATGGCGGACACCAAGTTGCCCAAAAGTTTACAAAAACAACTTTGTTCTTGGTGTCGTTAAAATCTATATTCGTAGTGTTTAACCCTTTTAAATTCCAGTCGTAATCGTTTAATACTTCTCTTTTTTCTTCTGTAATAGTAGAAGGTGAAAACGAAACCAATCGAATAAAATAGACTTTGGTTGGCGGATATAGTAACAAGCCTATAATAACGACAAATACAATGTTTGAGATTGTCTTTCTGTTGAATTTCATGTAGTTTTTTTTTAGGTTAAAGGTTGTTATCTGTCGTTATGAATATTATGGTATTACAAATTATTTTTGTTTTTTATATCAATCTAAATTAGGCAGTAAAAAATCGTTTAAAACGCTTTTTTTAGCCATCATTTTCTCAATATGTTCAACCGTTCTTGGAGCTTCTGCTGATAGGTTTACAGGTCCGTTTTTTGTAATTAAAATATCGTCTTCTATTCTAACTGCAATTCCCCACCATTTTTTATCACAAGGACTTCCTTCTGGAATATAAATACCAGGTTCTACGGTAATAACCATATTTTCTTTAAAAGCGCCATAGGTTCCCGGATCATGAACATCTAAGCCTATATGATGAGAAGTACCATGCGGAAAATAGTTATGCTCTGCTGAAGGAGCACTAATAATACCCAAAGCTGCTAATCCTTCATTAATAATCTGTTTTGTTGCCTCTCCTGGCTTCCAAAATTGATTTCCAGGTTTACATACCTTGATTCCTGCATCTTGTGCTTTTAATACCAATTCGTAAATAGCTTTTTGTTCTGGAGAAAACTTACCGTTTGCTGGTATGGTTCTGGTTACGTCAGCTGTATACCCTCTATACTCCGCTCCTAAATCCATTAAAACTAGCTCATTTCCAAGTTTTGTTTTGTTGTTTTCAATGTAATGTAAAACACAGCCATTGTTTCCTGCCCCCACTATAGATGGATAGCCTTCATACTCTGCTCCGTATTTTTTATACACAAACTCATGAACTCCTTGAATCTCTGTTTCAGACATGTGTGGTTTCATAGCTTTCATCACTTCTACTTGTCCTATTGCCGAAATTCGTATTGCCTTAGTTAACAGTTTTAATTCTTCTGGTGTTTTTACTTCCCGCATTTCAGCAAGTGCTGTGGGTAAAAAAGTAATGTCTATATTCGATTCACCATTTTTTTGAAGTTTAATTTTTATTTTTTGTTTGAGTTCTCTTCGTAATCCATCATCTGTAGCGGAGATATACTCTTTTATTATCGGGTCTTTTTTATACTCTGGATAACTCTCTAAACTTTTAGAAAGCTCTTTAGCCACCTCTTCTAATTTCGCATCAGGTACATTTGCTATAGCCTTATGAATATACGCTATATTTGGGTCTTTTAACACACTATCATTATATCCAGATTGCTTTTTAAACGATTTTACTAAATCGTAAATCTCTCCTTTATCTCTTTCTGAGTTTCTATAATCATCATTAAACTTTAATATGTTTACTTTATTGAAGCTTTTAAAATTAATAGCATCTGTAACAAATGCTTCTGATGTTTTTGCCATCGCAAACCCTAACTCTTTTTTTGCTCCTTCAACTCCTAAACGTTTACCATTCCACATTTCAAATCGAGGATCTTTTTTAGGCACATATAGTATTTCGTTATAACTATTCCCTTCAGCGTCTTTTTGATTTTCAGAAAATAGTACCAAAACCGCATTGGGCTCTCTAAACCCAGTTAAATAGTAAAAATTAGGATCTTGATGAAATACATAATCTACATCATTCGCTCTATTTCGGGTAGGATTCGCAAAAACAACTGCTACGGCATTTTTAGGCATTTTTGATCGTAAAATTGCTCTTCGCTCTTTATGAAAATCGGCTGATAAATAATCTGTAGGGGCTTGTGCTGATACAACAACACATATATTTAGTAAGAAAAGAGGAAATAATAGTTTTTTTAGCATCGTGATAAAATTTGTTACTCTCAAATTTAGTATTCTATTGTAGAATAAGGAAAATATTAACAAACATTTAGGTAATATCCTCTTATAATATTACACAGATTCGCCTGTATTGTTTGCTAATTTTTCAATACTTTAGCATCACTTTTTTAAAACAAACAATACACAATAATGAAACCTACATAAATAAAATATACCCTATAACGGTTGTTTTATTTACCAAAGGTTACATGCGTTAATACAAATAATAAAAAACAAACACATGAAAAATACAGCTTTATCACATGTACATGAAGCTTTAGGAGCTAAAATGGTTCCTTTTGCAGGTTATAACATGCCTGTACAATACGAAGGAGTAACTGCTGAACACGAAACTGTTAGAAAAGGAGTTGGTGTTTTTGATGTAAGTCATATGGGAGAGTTCTTTTTAAAAGGAGAAAATGCATTGGCTTTGATTCAAAAAATATCTTCTAACGACGCTTCTAAATTAGTTCCTGGTAAAGCACAATATAGCTGTATGCCTAATGCTGATGGAGGAATTGTAGATGATTTAATTATTTACATGATTGCCGAAAATGAGTATATGTTAGTGGTTAATGCCTCTAATATTGAAAAAGATTGGAACTGGATTTCTCAGCACAACGATTTAAACGTTGAAATGGAAAACCGTTCTGAAGAATGGTCGTTATTAGCTATTCAAGGTCCAAAAGCTGCAGAGGCAATGCAATCGTTAACTTCGGTAGACTTATCTACTATTAAGTTTTACACGTTTGAAATCACTGATTTTGCAGGGATTCCGAATGTCGTAGTTTCTGCTACTGGATATACAGGTTCTGGTGGATTTGAGGTATATGTAAAAAATGAAGATGTTGAACAACTTTGGAACAACGTTTTTGAAGCTGGTAAAGATTGGGGAATTAAACCTATTGGTTTGGCTGCTCGTGATACCTTACGTTTAGAAATGGGATATTGTTTATATGGCAACGATATTGATGATACAACTTCTCCTTTAGAAGCTGGCTTAGGTTGGATTACTAAGTTTACAAAAGACTTTGTAAATGCTGAGGCTTTAAAAGCTCAAAAAGAAGCAGGTGTTACTCGTAAATTAGTTGCTTTTGAATTAACAGAGCGTGGTGTTCCTCGTCATGATTATGAAATTGTTGATGCTAATGGAAACAATATTGGTCGTGTTACTTCCGGTACAATGAGTCCGTCATTAGGAAAAGGAATTGGATTAGGATATGTTACTATTGAAAACTCTAAAGTTGATAGTGATATATTTATCCAAGTTCGTAAGAAACAAATTCCTGCTAAAGTAGTGAAGTTACCTTTTTATAAAGGTTAAAAAATATATCTAAAAAAAAGCAGCTTTTAAAAAAGCTGCTTTTTACCCCTTATTTAAATAATTTAATTTTCCCCAATAAATTAAATTAAGTACTCTGTAGTTTGAGCACTCCAAATATCTACAACAAAAGTCCCTTTTCCACCTTTACTTCCCTGAATGACACCTTTTTGGATATGAGTGTGTTATATTATACCATAAAAGTAAAAAGCAGCTCTTAAAAGAACTGCTTTCCAACTATTAATCAATACTTTATCTAAATAGTATTAATTTTTCTTTTCGTCATCTTTCGATGCTTTGTTCCATATTTTAATTTCGTCATTAGCGGTTACCCCTTCTAGTACTTCAATATTTACACCATCAGAAACTCCTAGTTTTAACTCGCGTTTTTCAAACTCATCTTCTCCTTTTTTAATCTCTACATATGGTTCTTCTGTTTTTTTATCAAAACGCAATAACGATTCTTTGATCGATAAAACACTGTCCTTTTTCTCTAAAACGATATCTGCATTGGCACTATAACCGGCTCTTACAAAATAATTTTCATCAAGTGTTACATCTGCTTTAATTTTAAATTGGACCGCTCCGTTTTCTTCGGTTCCTTTTGGAGCTATAAAGTTCAAAACTGCTGGAAACTTCTTACTTTCAATCGCCCCTAATGAAACTTGAATGTTTGAGCCTTTTACCAATTTACCTACTTCTGATTCGTCAACTTGCCCTTCAAAAATCATTTTCTCCATATCTGCAATGGTAGCAATGGTAGTCCCTGCATTAAAATTGTTAGATTGAATTACTTGATATCCTTTTTTAACAGGAATTTCTACTACCATACCAGAGGTGGTAGCTCTAATATTTGTATTAGCTCCAGCAGAACCTACAGATCCTTTTTTAATGATTTGGTAATCATTTTGAGCATTGGTTAAGTCGTTTTTTGCTTGGTTATACGACAATTGAGAGGCTTCAAATTCTTGACTAGAAATGACTCCATTATCAAAAAGTTTCTTGTTTCTATCGTATTGAGTTTTTGCATTGTTTAATTGAATTTGCACTGAGTTTATTCTTCCTCTAGCACTTTGTAATGATTGTTCGTTTGGCACAACTCTTACCGTTGCTAATAAATCTCCTGCTTTAACAATAGCTCCCTCTTCAACAACAATTTTGTCTATAATTCCTGCAATTTGAGGTTTGATTTCAACTTCTTCTAAGGGAACCACTTTTCCGGTAGCTACCGCTTTTTTTACGATTGTGGTTTTAAATGGTTTTTCTGTTTCATAGGTTACCACACTTTTTTGATTTTTCTTCCCTAACCAAATTAGGATGACTACAAATAATAGTGCTACTATTCCTAAGATAATTTTTGCTCTTTTGCTCATGATTAATTGATTGTTTCTTTTTTTATTCTTCTCTTAATGCTTCGATTGGTTTTACTACTGTTGCCATATATGCTGGTATTAATCCTATTAAGGTTCCTAAAACTACTAAGATTAAAAAAGCCAACATTACTATGGGTATATTTACGGTTGGATTTACGAGTGTTGGATCGTCTCCACTTCCTACTAAACGGTCTAGTAAGAATAAAACAAATCCTCCAAAAATAATTCCTAACATGCCTGCTACGGTGGTTAAGAATACAGATTCTAATACTATTTGTCTTCTTATACTTTTGGGAGTTGCTCCTAAAGCTCTTCTGATTCCAATTTCTTTCGTACGCTCTTTTACGGTTATTAACAAGATATTACCGATGGCAAAAACCCCTGCTATTAAGGTTGCAATTCCTACAAACCAAGTTAGAAACTGCATTCCTGTTAAAAAGCCCATTAACTTATCTATTTGGTCTCCTAAGTTTACACTACCGAAAGCTCTTTTATCGTCTGGATGTACTTTGTGTAAGTTTTTTAAGGTTAACAGAATGTCTTTTTCCATCTGCTTGATATCTACTCCTTCATTGGCTGTAATCATCATCCAATCTACTTTATTGGATGTGTTGTATACTTTTTGAAAGGTAGTAAATGGAATATACGCTGTGTCTCCATCGATGTTGATTGTATTAGAAACCTTATATACTCCTACAACCTTATAGTTTACGTTGCTAATCTTCACATACTGTCCAATAGGTATTTCCTTTTTATCGAACAGTTGTTTGTACATATCTTCAGAAATAACACAAACTTTGGAATTGTTCTTAATGTCGTTTTGATTGAGAAATCTTCCGTAGATTAAATCTTTCTTTTGTACACGATCTAGCACTGGATAATCACCACTTACCTGAAAATCACCTGATTTAAAATCTTTAACAACAGTACCGTTAGTTTGATTTCTAGGTGCTAATAGCTTTATTTCATTGGCGTATTCTTTTTCAAGTACCTCAATGTCTTTAAAGGTTAAATTAAATCTTCTTCCTTTTTGAAACCCTTTAAAAGGCATATCAGTTCTCTGCGTCCACATAAAAACACTATTGGTTGCAAAGTCTCCAAAAATTCTTTTAAAATTGTTTTCCATACCACGCGCAGCCCCTAACAAGACAACTAATATGAAAATTCCCCATAGCACACCTACAATGGTGATACCCGTTCTTAATTTGTTTTTACGAATACTTCCGTAAATTTCTTGCCAAGTGTCTGAATCAAATAAAAACTTCATAATTAGTCTGCTCTTAGTGCTACAATTGGTTTAATTTGTGCTGCCTTTTTTGCTGGTAAATACCCTGCAATTAATCCTGATAAGATTAAAATAATGGTAGCTCCTATTACAATTCCCGGACTTACACTTGGATCTTTGATAAAGTATTTTTCTAAACTATCTCCAATAGCACTTAAAATATAGGTTCCTAAACTCAGTCCTAAATACCCCGCGATAGTGGTTATTAAAATAGACTCTTGAATTACCATACCAATAATTGAAGAAGGTTTTGCTCCTAATGCTTTACGGATTCCGAACTCTTTGGTACGCTCTTTAATCACAAAAATCATAATATTACTAATACCAATAATTCCTGCAATTAAGGTACCTGAACCTACAAAAATGACAATAAAGTACAATGCAAACATAAATTGGTTGATTCCTTTATTTGCTTCTGCCATATTTCTTACAGATAACGCACTTTGATCATCAGGATGAATATCTAGCTTATTACGTAAATCTCTTTCTAGTCGATTCCCAAATGTAATGGCTTGATCAAGGTTTAGTTTAGGGTCATATCCTATATTAATTTGACTGATGTAATCGTTGTTTCCATATAATTTCTGAGCTGTTGTAACAGGCATATAGGTCAATCGTTCTTCATTATCTCCTCCTTTATCTGAAAATATTCCGACTACTTTATACGAAATCCCATCAACATTTACTCTTTTTCCTAACGCTGGCTTTTCTCCAAATAAATCTTGCTTTACAAGCCTACCAATTACAATTACTTTAGATTTATTTTTTAAGTCTAAGTCGTTAATATACCTTCCTTCATCAATAATTGTTTTTTCTAAAAATTGATGATCAGGATGAACTGCTCTTAACTGGTAGTTATTTTGATTGTTTTTATAAGTAATATTTACGCTCTTATATATTCTTGCTGTTAAATGTTGAATTTTGTTATCGTAGGTATCTTTTACGTAGTCAAAATCTTTATTTTTAAGTTGAATTCTTCTTCCTGTTTGTAATCCTTTATAAGGTTTGGATGTTTTCCATACTCTTACAAACATAGCATTGGTTGCATCGTCTACAAAAGCTGTTTTAAACTGATTTTGCAATCCTGACACAATTCCGAATAATAAGGTAAATAGTAAAATTGCAAAGGCTACGGTGAATCCTGATAAAACCGAACGCAGCTTATTTTTACCAATACTTTGAAATATTTCTCTCCAGCGATCTAAATCAAACATAATTAAATTGCTTTTGCTTTATTTGTTGCCGCTTCTGTTAACTCATCACTAATGATAACTCCATCTTTTAAACGAACAACTCTATTGGTTTGAGCAGCTACTTCTTCTTCGTGTGTAATTACAAAAACAGTCATCCCTTCATCGTTAATTTCTTTTAGTAAATCCATTACCGAATCGGTTGTAGTTGAATCTAATGCTCCTGTTGGTTCATCTGCTAACACTACTTTTGGTTTGGTGGCTAAAGCTCTTGCAATTGCTACTCGTTGCTTTTGACCTCCAGAAAGCTCGTTTGGCAAGTGATTAGCCCATTCTTTTAATCCTACTTTTTCAAGGTACTCTAAAGCTATTTCTAATCGTTCTTTCCTAGAAACTCCTTTGTAGTATAACGGTAATGCAACATTCTCTAAAGCGGTTTTGTAAGAAATTAAGTTAAATGACTGGAAAACGAATCCTAAAAACTTGTTACGCAATACCGCAGCTTTCTTTTCATTTAAGTTTTCTATTAACTGTCCGTTTAAGTAATAGTTTCCTTCATCGTGCGTATCTAATAATCCTACAATATTTAATAAGGTAGATTTTCCAGACCCTGAAGATCCCATAATAGACACAAATTCGCCTTCTTTTATATGTAAATCTAGCCCTTTTAAAACATGAAGTGAGTCTTTTCCTATAGGGTAAGATTTGTGAAGATTTTCTATTCGAATCATAGTGTTAGTTAATTTTTAAATAAAAATAAATACTGATCTTTCTAATCTACTGATAAATTATTGTTAAATCGTTATTTACTTTCTTACAAGACGCTTAATTTTGATTAATGTTACAAGTTAGCGCTTAATTTTTTACAAAAAATTAAATATGAACAATTTACCTAGTGATAAAAAAGTGATTTTGTTTGATGGTGTGTGTAATTTTTGCAACAATAGTGTGCTAAAAGTTATAAAATATGACGTGAAAAATCAGTTTGTTTTTACTTCTCTTCAGTCTGATATAGGAAAAGAAATTACACAATATTTAGGAATAGACACTTCAAAGGTTGATTCTATTATACTATATGATCCAAATGTTGCTTATGATATCAAATCTACGGCTGCGTTAAAAATTATGAATGGTTTTGGTGGAATCTGGAAATTAACACAAGTTTTTTGGGTATTTCCAGAGGGGCTTAGAAATATTGTATACGATTATATTGCTAAAAATCGTTACAAATGGTTTGGTAAAAAAGATGCCTGTATGATTCCTTCTAAAGAAATACAAGAAAAGTTTTTATAAAAAATAAGCTCACCAAATTGGTGAGCTTATGCATAGCAATATTTCCCTGTTTATTTTGGGGGACGCTCTATAAATTAAAAGGATAAACGAACTCCCAATTTATAATTTCTTCCAAGAGTTGTATATCCTAAAGTTTCTTGATAATCTTCATTTAAAATGTTAGTTACTCCTAAAAATAACTTTACATTATCGTTCAACTTATGATTAGCTGAAAAATCTAACAACGAATATGATTCTAGTGAAACATTCTCATAAGGGAATCCTCTAAAATCTGTATCATCTCTATCACTAACATATTGGTAATTTAACGACAAATTAGTAGCTTTAATTTCATAATTTACTCCTGCGTTAATTTTATGTTTTGGAATTCTAATGGCTGTTTCTTCATTATTTGTGTAGGTATAATTAGTATTCAAACCTAAACTTTCTAATAATTTATAATTTACATTAAACTCAACCCCATTTACAACAGCATCACCAATATTGTCCATTGTATACGTTGTAGGATTGTATGCAATTATATTTTCTATATCTCTATTAAAATAAACAGCATTAAGCACTAATGAGTTTAGCTTGTACTCTACTCCTCCTTCATAGGTTATACTCTCTTGTGGTTCTAAATCAACATTCCCCCAAGAAGCATATAAATCTTGAACAGAAGGAGCTATAAAAGCTGTACTGTATGATGCTAAAAATTTAACATACCCATTTTCTTGTTTAATTCTATAAGATGGATTTACGTTATATACAAAGTGGTTACCATATTTATTATGGTTATTCAATCGAACTCCAGCATTAACGTTCAATCCAAAATCTGATACATAAACAGCGTTCACGTATGGATCTATCAATTTTGTTGTTGGTTCCTCTGAATACTCTGTCTTCGTTAACTCGGTTTCTCCATAAGGAATAGCATACGTTTCAATTGTATTATGTTGAAAATTAACCCCAGCTAAAAAGTATATTTTATCAAATTCATGCTTTAAAAATGCATCAGCTATATAGTTTTCACCTTTGCTTATTCCTGGATACTGAGTATTAACTCTATTAGAATCGTACTTACTGTAGGCCATATTTATTTGTACACTTCCATTTCCGTATTCGTATTTAGGAGATAAACTTACTCTATAGCTTTTATCTAACGAAACGTTATCAGCATCTGCGAAAGAACCTCCATCATAACTATTGGTAAATTCACTATAACTCCCTAGAGTATTGATAGAAAACTTATCATTAAACTTATAACCTAACTTCACATTTGTAGAAATACGTTGGAAAGGATCTGCTTTGAAAGTCTCTCCCCCTTCTGCTCTTGCTGCAGATGTTCCTTTTGTATCTAGAGAAGAAAAGCTTACTAAATAGTTAAAATCATTGATTTTCCCATTCACATTTGCTGAACTTTGAATGCTTGTGCCACTCTTCGTATTTTGGTCATTATTTGTTCCACCAAACAACGATAACGCTACATTGGTTTTATTTGATTTTGCTTCTTTTAACTTAATATTTATTACAGCTGTTGCTGCTCCTGTTCCATATAAAGTACTGGCTGCTCCTTTAATAACCTCTATAGATTCAACATCATTTAAGTCTAATAATCTTAAATCAAAACTTCCAGAGCTACTTGATGGATTAGACACCTGAATTCCATCAATTAAAACGACTACTTCTTTAGTACTTCCTCCTCTAACAAAAACTCCTAAAGTTTGTCCTGGTGAACTTGTGTTTCCGTTTATTTCAATTCCTGAAATACTATTAATTAAATCAACAACATTTTTACCACTGTTTCTTTCAATAGTTTCTGCTGTTATTTTATGAATAACTTTTCCAGAATTTTCCTTTTTTAATTTGAATTTAGAATCTGAAATTACAACTTCATCTAGTTGTATTGTTTTGTCTTGTTCTTGCGCATTGATATTAAACGCAAAAAATGATGTTAAAACACTTAAGTAAAGTACTTTTTTTTTCATTACTACTTAATCATTAAAGTTTAAAATCAGGAAAAATATAAGCGTAGAAAAACCACACCCAAACTTTTATCCCGAAAGTTCGAATTACATGTTGAATCTTGGCAGGTCTCCTGGCTTGCGTCTTGCAACATACCTTCCCATTTTAAAAACAGTGGTTTGAGTAATTGTTACAAGCTTAGTAGCTTACAGTTGCGGGAACAGCTTCGGTTTTGCACCGAATTCCCTTTTAATTCTCTTTAATAGGTGATTAAAGAAAAACCAAAAATCACGGCAAATGTATAGTATTCTTATAAATTAGCAACCATCAAATCATGATAATTTGCGAATTTTGTTTGTAAGTTTTCTGGAAGGGTATAATAAGCTGGATGAATCATTTTTGCCAAACATTCAATTCCTTCTACTAAAGTTCCTGCAGAAGATTGTGTAAACATGGCAAAGTCGGCAATATACACTTGTTTGTTTTTTACCGCTCTTAAAGACGTCCATTCCTCTCTTTCTTCTAAAAATTTCATATCCTCAAGAGTTCTGTCAATTCCGTATCCGCAAGGAGCGATAATCAATACCTCTGGATCGTATTTTACGATTTTATCCCAAGAAATTACAATGCTATCTCCTGATGGATGCGATAACAAATCGATTCCACCTGCATATCCTATTTGATGAGGAATCCAGTGTCCGCAGTTAAACAACGGATCAATCCATTCTAACAACATTACACTTTTAGACTGGATTCTATGTTCACGTTGCACATCTACAATATCATAAATACGTTTTTTCAATCCACTTACATACGCTTCTCCTATTGCTTCCTGCTTCATAGCTTTTGCAATGGTTAATGCATTCTCAAAAACATCTTCTAACGAATTAGGAGTAATCGAAATTAATTCTGGAACCTTTGGTAGTTTATACGCCGATTTTGCCACAGATTCTGTATCTATCTGGCAAACATCACATACATCTTGTGTAAAAACAATGTCGGGTGCGATACGTTCCAAAACAGGTTCATCAACATAATACAAGGTCTTCCCTTCTGCCTTGGTTTTAGAAAAAATAGCTGTTATTTCTTTACTCGTTAACACTTTTCCTTCCAACTTATATCGAACAGCTACTTCTTTTTCTTGTAAAGCTACTTCTGGACACTCAAAAGTAATTCCGTTTAAATAGTTCTGTAAGCCCATGTCATAAATCATCTGAGTTACTGCTGGCATAAAAGAAGATACTGTCATAATTCGTGGTTTTAGTTCAGCAAAAATAAACAGTTCTCTATTTTAATTTGTTTTTTATTAAAAATCTTTCCAATCTTTGTGTCAACAAAAAATGCGATTTCATGATATATTATATCTCAGGAGGTGAACGCTCAGGTAAAAGTAGCTATGCTCAAAAGCTAGCCGAATCTTTATCTGACACCCCTATTTACCTAGCCACTTCTCGTATTTGGGATGACAATTTTCAGCAACGAGTTGACAGACATGTTGCTGATAGAGATGAACGCTGGACCACTGTTGAAGAGGAAAAATGGTTAAGCAACGTGATTGCTGAAAAACAAACGGTGGTTGTTGATTGTGTTACATTATGGCTAACAAACTTCTTTGTAGATACAAAATATGATATTGAAAAAGCACTAGAAATCGCCAAAGAAGAAATCAATAAACTGGTTGAAATAGACGCCAATATTATCATCATTTCTAATGAAATTGGTATGGGATTACATGCCAACTCCGAATCTGGTAGAAAATTTACACAACTACAAGGCTGGACGAACCAACACATAGCAAAGTTAGCTGATAAAGCTACTTTTATGGTATCTGGACTTCCTTTAACTTTAAAATAACACATGACAACAACAATAACTCCCCTATCAAAAGATTTACAGAACGAACTTCAAGAAGAAATCAACTTCAAAACCAAGCCAATTGGTGCTTTAGGGAGTTTAGAAAAAATCGCCATGCAAATTGGTTTAATTCAAAATACCACTACACCTGTACTCTCAAAACCTACTATTATGGTTTTTGCAGGAGATCATGGAATTGCTACCACAGGAAAAGTGAGTCCGTACCCACAAGAGGTTACGCAACAAATGGTGTTTAACTTTTTGCATGGAGGTGCTGCTATTAATGTGTTTTGCAAACAGAATAACATTCATTTAAACATTATAGATGCTGGTGTAAATGCTGATTTTGAAGAGCATCCACAACTTACCAATGCCAAAATAGCAAAAGGGACACAAGATTATAGCACTACCAAAGCCATGACGCTAGAACAATGCCAAGAAGCTTTAGAAAAAGGGAGACAATTGGTAAGAAAGGTGTATAGCGAAGGTTGCAATGTTATTGGTTTTGGTGAAATGGGGATTAGCAACACATCATCTGCGGCTTTGTTAATGAGTTATTTTACCAATACACCTATTGAAAACTGTGTGGGTAGAGGTACTGGAGTGGATGACAAAGGACTACAAACAAAAGTCGACACATTATGTGAGGTTTATAAGTTACACGCCGATTCTATTTCAACTCCTATAGAAACCTTAACTGCTTTTGGCGGATTTGAAATTGTAATGATGTGTGGAGCCATGTTAGAAGCTGCTTCTTTAAAAATGACTTTACTTATTGATGGTTTTATTGTGACTGCTGCCCTATTAGCGGGGCATGCCATGGAATCTGATATTCTGGACTATTGTATTTTTTGTCATAATTCAGGGGAGCAAGGACATCAAAAAATGTTAGCCTTCTTAAAGGCTGAACCGCTTTTAAATTTAGGCTTACGCTTAGGGGAAGGAACAGGTTGTGCAGTTGCCTTTCCTATTATTCAATCGAGTGTGAACTTTTTAAACGAAATGGCGACTTTTAAAAGTGCCAATGTTAGCGAAGCTTAGTTATGATAAAAAGACAAATCCATTATTTTTTAACTGCTATATTGTTTTTTACACGAATTCCGTGTCCTAAATGGGTAAATCATTCTCCTGAAATACTCAATAAAAGCAGTCGTTATTTTTCTTTAGTAGGAATTGTAGTTGGAAGTATTGCAGCACTGGCTTATTTTGCCTCTTCTTATATTTTTCCTACGAATATTGCGATTGTAATAAGCATGATTAGTTCTATTTGGATTACAGGAGCTTTTCACGAAGATGGATTTGCCGATGTTTGCGATGGTTTTGGTGGTGGATGGACCAAAGAAAAGATTTTAACCATTATGAAAGATTCCAGACTCGGAACTTTCGGAGTGAGTGGTTTGGTCTTTATCCTAGCGATAAAGTTTTTAGCTTTATATCATTTACAAAGCCTATCCGTCGATCTAATTTTAGTTATTATTTCAGGACACAGTATTAGCCGATTTATCGCAACGGTTTTATTGTATACACATGACTATGTAAGAGATATTGACAGTTCTAAAATAAAGCCAACCACCCAACAAATGAGTAGTAAATCGCTACTCATATCAGCTATTTTTGGAATAGCACCCTTATTTTTCTTTCAAAAACCAATGGTATTTTTAGTATTACTTCCCTTATTACTCACCTATTTGTACATGGGGCACTTTTTTAAAAAATGGATTGGTGGTCAAACAGGAGATTGCGCGGGTGCTTTGCAACAAGTAGCTGAAATTGTTTTTTATCTAAGCCTACTCGCCTTATGGAAGTTATTTTAGTACGACATACCACACCTGATATTGCCAAAGGTATATGCTATGGTCAAGCAGATATAGGGGTTGCTACTACTTTTGAAGAAGAAGTGAGTAGTATTCTAAAAAAAGTTCCTGTGAACGATGCTGATGTAACGTATTACAGCAGTCCCTTACAACGCTGTAAGCTTTTGGCTGAAAAACTTTCAGCTAACGTAATTTTTGACAATCGATTAAAAGAACTTGATTTTGGTGATTGGGAACTCCAAAAATGGAACGATATTGATAAAAAAGAGCTCGATATTTGGATGAACGATTTTGTAAAAACTCCTGCTAAAAACGGAGAATCCTATATCGATTTACACCATAGAACTACCAGTTTTTTAACCGAATTAACAACCAAAAACCATCAAAAAGTAGTGCTTATTACCCATGCGGGAGTTATGAGAAGTCTTTGGGCATATATGAATGAAATTCCGTTGGAAAAATCATTTGAATTAAAACTAAACTACGGAGATACGTTAACTCTCCATCTATAAAAACATCTTACTATGAAACGCTATTTACTTATTTTTTCTTTATTACTTCTGTTCACACAGTGTCAACAAGAAACTAAAAAAACTACTGAAAAAACACCTGCTAAAAGCACTGTAAAATACGCCAAGGGATTTGATATTATCTTAGAAAACGGAGCAAAAAAATTAGTCATCAAAAAAGCTTTTCAAAGCTCACACGAATATTTTTCTTACACACTTACTAATAAAACCAACCTTTCTAAAAATGAAATTAAAGTTCCTATCGAAAAAATAGTGGTTACCAGTACTACACATGTTCCGATGTTGGAACTTTTGAATGCTGAAAACACTATTGTTGGTTTTCCGCATACCAAATATGTTTCTTCAAAAAGGACAAGAAAAAGAATTGACGAAGGTAAGATTATTGAATTAGGTTTGGAACAAGATATGAATACCGAAAAGTTGATTGATATTGAACCAGAATTGGTGGTTGGTTTTGCGCTTCATCCAAATACGAAACTATACCAAAACATCAAAAAAACGGGAATTCCTGTCATTTTTAATGGCGATTGGCTGGAAGAAACGCCTTTAGGAAGAGCGGAATGGATTAAGTTTTTTGGGGCTTTATACGGCAAAGAAAAGGAAGCAGACAGTATTTTCAACAACATAGAAAAGGAATACCTAAAAGCGAAAGAAATTGCTAAAAACAGCGATAAACAGCCTACCATTTTATCTGGAAGCATGTTTAAAGATGTATGGAATGTTCCTGCGGGTGAAAGCTTTATTGCGACGTTTTATAACGATGCGAACTTACATTACTTATGGAAAGACACGAAAGGAACGGGTAGTTTGCCACTAAGTTTTGAAAGCGTATTGGAAAAAGGACAACATGCCGCTTTTTGGTTTAACTGTGGCTTGTACGCTACCAAAGAACAGTTAACTACCGCAAATATTCATTACAAAGAGTTTGATGCCTTTACCAATAACAAGATATTTTCTATCGGGCACAACAAAGGAGAAACCGGTGGTTTAATTTACTTTGAACTCTCTCCTGTACGACCAGATTTGGTGTTAAAAGATTTGATAAAAATTACACACCCTAATTTGTTGCCAGATTATGAATTGACTTTTTATAAAGAGGTGGAGTAAGTTTTTAATTACGAATTTTGAATTGACTAAAAAAGAATTGGCTGCATGTTTATTTTTACTAACAAAAAACACCTTTAAATATTATAATCAATTCAAACTTAACATATAACTAATGAACCTTTTTATAGATACTAATATTTTATATCCAGACCCCTATTGGAAAAATAATTTCGCTACTGAAATTATTAAACTTGCTACCGAAAAAAAAATACAAATTTTTATTTGTGATGTAGTTGTAGAAGAATTGAAAGAAAATTTCCGTAAAAATTTAAAGGAAAAGATAACTAAACTTGAAAAAATAAATTTAGAAATTGGAAAATTACTTTTTTCCTATTCAAAAATAGAAGCACCTAATTTGGAAATAGAATTGAATAATCTTGAAAATTTCATTCAAAAACTAGTTGAATTAGAAAACATAACTTTATTGAAAGCTGATAAAAATGATTTTTATGAGATACTTGAAAAAGCTATAAAAAAAACAAAGCCATTTACTGAAAAAAGAGGTGAATTTAAAGATGCTGTAATATGGTCTACCTATTCTAAATATGTAAATAAAAACAATTTAAAAAATTGTTTTTTCTTATCTCAAAATACAGCAGACTTTTATGACAAAGAAGCAGAAAGAATACATCCAGAGTTAGAAAAAGAATGTAATAGTTTCACTCCATTTAAGTCTTTAAATCATTTTTACAAACATTATTCCAGTGAATTTAAAAATAACTTTAACTGGCTTTCATCAAAATATCTAGACCCTAAAATTCTTATTAATATACTTATAAAAAATGATCAAATAAGAGATGCCATATTTGAAAAAACATCAAACGAGATATCATTAAATAAGCTAAGAGTGTTTGCAGAATTATTTAAAGGAATACCTAATTTTTTCAATTATGATATAGATAGTTTATCTTGGAATTTAATAAAAAATATTACATCTGAAAATTTTAAAGATTATGCAATCATATCAGGTATATTAAATGTTACTAGTGACATTAATATATATCAAAAAAATTATTTGACTAACGAAACGTTAGATGACAAAAGTATTATGGCTGATATCGACATAGACTTTAACTTCAAAATATCCAAAACAAATGAAATTATGAAGTTTGAAATCAACAATATAAAGATTAAAGGTATAACTGGTTATAATAATATACAACTGTAATCACTTCGAGTTTATACTTTCTTATAAAACTAAAGAAACTTTTTAATCCAATTAAATATCAATTATAAACTACCTCTCAATCGTTCTAAACGTTAAGTTCACTCGTGGTCGGTGGACTTTTTTTGTAGGTGGTAATCGGTGTAACCAATGAGTTTGGGTTTCGTCTTTCATGACCAATAACGAACCGTGCTCTAATACTTTGTACACCGTTTCTTTGGTTTGTTTGTGTTTAAAGCCAAAGCGTCGTTCTGCTCCAAAGCTCAACGAAGCAATCGCTCCGTTCTTTTTCAGGTCTTTTTCCCCATCACTATGCCACGCCATTCCTTCAGAACCATCGTGGTATAAGTTCAGTAAACAAGAGTTGTAGGTTTCACCTGTTTCTTTTTCAACTAATTCTTTTAACGCTAACAATTCTTTCGTAAATGGTAAGGCTGTTTTCGTAATATTAGAATAGGAATATTCAAAAGGCTGTTCGGCATACCAAGCTACTTTACGTTTGGTTACCATTCGTTTTCCAAAAATAATAGCTTCGTCGTTACGCCATTCAATAGAATTCAATAAAACTTCGTAATAATGGTCTGCTAGTTCCTTAGACAAAACTATTCCGTAGTAGTTTACTGTTCCGTCTTTTGGAAGTAAGTTTTTCGGAGCATCGTCAAATTGTGAGAATAAATCCACTTATATAAAAAAATAACCTGAAAAAGGAGATGGACACGGAAGCATACAACACCAACCTGGTGTATACTCTCTTTTGAAAACATCTATCAATTCGTGCAAGGGATTCAAAAGAAAGATTAAGATTAAAACTATACTCAACAACCTAAAAACTAAACTAGTTTTAGTTGTTTTATGATATTCAAAAGTTATGATGTTTAAATCCTTTTCCATAACTCAAATATAATAAAAAAAACTCCTGTAGATTACAGGAGCTTTAGTACTTTAATTTCTAAACTTATTTCGTGTGATGATATGTTTGAGTTTCTGTTTCAAGTCGGTACCCGTATCGTATACCATTTGCTCGTTCGAAGGAAACGCAACCGAAGTTTCATCGAGTAATTCTATAAATGATTCATCTAATGCTCTTCTATCTCCGTCATAATCTGCATAAATATGTTCAAAAACAAATTCGCTTTGTATAGGAAATCGTTGTAGTAACTGATTTGTTCTATTATCAATATACTTTACCTCTCCCGTTACTTTACTACTCTTAAATTGTGTAAACTGATAAAACGTACAACGTATTCTTTTAAACTTATCTACTTTTATTTTGTTTCCTAAACTATCTTTTACATAGTTTCCGTTATTGTCTCGTAAATACTTAAATCCATCTTTGATGCGTCGTTCTTTAATAACTTCCTTTTCGTGTACTTGTTCAGGAGAAATCATAATATCTCTAAAATCTAACTCTAAATCAAAATCATACCGAATATTTCTATCCTTTTTAACGTGGTATTGTGTCCATAAATCATTCAATCCATAGGTATCAATCGCTAATAAATCTCTTTCTAATCTTCTAGGAATTATCTGATCTGTTCTATTTCTAACAGAAACATGTACATAATCAATTCCTTTAGCATGTGCCTCATCTAGTAAGTTTCTTGTATCTCTGTAATTAGGACTAATGTTGTCTAAGTGTCTTAATTCGTCAAAAGCTCTTCTGTAGTTAATCTTATTGCTACCGCCTTCATTTAGCAAGGCTACACCATTTTCGTACAAGTAAGCAGCATAGTTTTCCTTTGCCGCAAGAATTCTATCAGAATAATTAACAAGTTTAAACTTGGCATTTTTGCCTGTAGAGAAAACTCGTAAGGGTAATAAGGGTTTTATTTGCTCTTGTCGGTTATGAAGACGTTGATACAAGGTATAAATCGTCTCATAGTTCTCAGGATTTTGCTCTTTCTCTAAAAAAGAAATTCTGTCTACATCTCTTTCTGTTGCTTTTTTAAAAGCTTCCTGAAGCATCAACACATGCGGCTGATTTTTTTCTTTGGTTTTGTTTTTGGCTAACTTTTCAATAGATAATGAAATTGCCTTATCATAATTACCAGTATTAAGGGCTTTCTCTGTAGTTTTTACACTGCTACAAGAGGTTAATACTAACACCGATAAAATAAGTAGTAACGTAGTTTTTCTCATAAAGTTTAAGTTTCGCAAGAAAATTCAATTATTGTGCCAAAACTAAGTATTCTTTTTAACTTAAACTTTATGAAATATACTATTTATTCAAGTAGCTTTGCCATAGCTATTTGAATAATTTTAAGGTGCTTCTCTTTATTTGATGGCTTACTTGTTTTTTGCATTTGAGCCATTTGACGTAACAAGTTAACTCCTACCTGATCAAAATTATATTGTTTGTACTGAAGTCCTTTCGCTACAATATCGTCTGATAGGTTTTGAATTGCCTCAGTATTATTACTTTTTCCAATCTTATCGAATGCTTTTTTATACAGTGATTGGATTTTTTTATTCGGACTTAAAAACATTCCAGCCATTACATTACTAGCAATAAAATGTAACTCTTCGTCGTCGTTTTCTTCTAAATAAATACGTGTTAATGGTGTTGCAATGATCTTTTTTACTGCTAATGGTAAGGTTTTTGATTTTTGAATGGCTAACTGCTTATCGATATAATACATTCCTACCAACGACTTTCCTAATACTGAATACGATTTGCTCTGCAAGCCTTTTTCAAACACTGGTTTTAGTGCTGGATCTGTTAACTTCCCTAATGTTTCAATCGCAGCTGCTTGTACCAATGTTTTTGGATCGTTCTGAGCGATTCTCATAATTTGATCAATCACATTCTTTTTTGAATATTTATTGATTAAATTAATGTTTTCCAAGGCTAAAATCCTAATTTTATAAAACTCATGATTCAGAGCATCAGCTACTGCATTAAACGCTTTTTTATCATCTTGGTGTTTTGCTACTTCTAACAATGCTTCTCTCCTATGCACGTAATTTTCAGCATATGTTAACTGATGAATATAATCGCTCAACACTTTATTTTCTGATATATCACACAGCAGCACACCATCAGCATTTACCTGAATTAAATCTGGATGTTTGGTAAAAGGAAAGGTAAACGAAGCATCTCTACCTTCTACAAACACAGTATGACGTGTACGCTTACTTCCTTCAAATACATCAATCGCAAACGGAAATGCAAATTCATTTATTTGAGTCTGCATAATATTTACGGTTACTGTTTTTCTTAGTTTATTAAAGTCATACGAAATAGATAACTTTGGATGACCGCTGTTAAAATACCACTGATTGAAAAACCAGTTTAAGTCTTTACCACTTACTTTTTCTAAAGCTAAACGCAATTGATGCGCTTCTCCTGTTCCGTATTTATTATCTGTTAAATACCTGTTCAATCCTTCGTAAAAAGCTTCGTCACCTAAATAGTTACGCAACATATGTAAAATAGCACCTCCTTTGTTATAACTAACCGCATCAAACATATCTTCTTTATCCTCATAATAAAAACGCACTAAATGTTTCTCAAAATTTTGTCCGCTTTTATACCCTTGAATATCTTCAAACAAGTGTGCGTCTGCTTCGTCTTTCCCATATTTATGTTCTAACCATAAATACTCACTGTAATTAGCAAAACTCTCGTTTACTGTTAAGTTACTCCAACTTTCGGTAGTTACTAAATCACCAAACCAATGATGAAATGCTTCATGTGCAATGGTGTTTTCTTGTACGTTTTCATCAATTAATTGTCCCGGAGTTTGATACGCTCTTTCTCCGTGAATTACTGCTGTGGTATTCTCCATTGCACCACTTACATAATCACGCCCTACAATTTGTGCATATTTATTCCACGGATATTCAATTCCTGTAATTTTTGAAAAGAACGCTAACATTTCAGGTGTATTCCCAAAAATATCTTTTGCATACGGAGCATATTCCTTCTCTACATAATAATCTACAGGAATATCTTTGTATTTATCTTTAATAACCTCATACGCTCCTACTCCCATAAAAAATAAATACGGAGCGTGTTTTTGAGTAAAATTCCAATAATCGGTACGAGTTCCATTAGCATTGGTCGTTTGCTTTTCTAATTTCCCGTTAGAAAGTGTTACATACTTTTGTGGAACCGTCATATAAATCTCTTGTGATGTCTTTTGATTTGGAGCATCAATTGTTGGAAACCAACAACTACTAGCTTCGGTTTCCCCTTGCGTCCAAATTTGGGTTGGTTTGTTTTTATCAAATCCTGTTGGATTGATAAAGTACAGTCCTTTTGCAGATGTAATAGCGGCACTTCCTTTTTGCTTTACTCTTTCTGGTCGCGCCGTATATTTAATATATAGTGTAAACTCTTCGTTTCGCTTATAGGTACGAGGTAAATTGATGATTAACTCATAATCGTCGTAATTATACTCTAGTGGTTGATTATTCATTGTTACCTTATGAATAACCATTGCTTTAGCATCTAACGTAACCTTATCTGTTTCATAAAAATGAGGTGTTAAGGTTACCCATTCTTCCCCATTCATTTCTTTTTCTTGAAAGTTAAAATCTACTTTTAACTTCGTATGAACTAAATTATGAACTTTATCTCTTTCTGCTCTATATACTTTAGTTGATTGAGAAAACAGGGTTGCTGTAAAGAAAACAGCGATAAAAACAAGGAGTTTGTTAAATTTCATATGTTTTTGTTTAGAGTTCAAAAATATGAAATTCTATTGGGAGGCTTGTTAATGAGCCGTTAAAAAGAAAAAGCCACCAGATAATCTGATGGCTTCTCTATATTCTCTACACTAATTTTTATTCTGTTTCTTCTGAAGCACGGTGCTTTTCGTCAAAAATCATTTTAAATTGCTTTAAATCTAAATTTCCTGCATCCATCTTAGCTTTTTGCATCATTTCCATAATCTTTCCTACATTCATATTTTCTCCTAGAACACGGGCAACTCCCACTCCTAGTTCTTTACCATAACCAAAAGCTACGATTTCGTCAATAGCATCAGCATCTCCTGTGTAGTAAATTGCTGCATTGGCTCCATCTTTTTTAAACTTCATTAATTCTTTATAGCTAGACTTTTTAAAGATAGCTTTCAACTTCTCTTTCTCTGCCTCATAACTAGTTTCGTCTAAGTTCTTATAAGGAACTCCTGTTATGTTTATTTTTTTAATACTTTCATATGCTTGCTTATCTTCTTCAGATGCCTTATCCATACTTAACTGTAATACACTAGCAGGTACATCAAACGTAATAAAGCCTTCCTTATCTTGACTTTCTACCAAATAGCTTTGTAAAGATTCTGTTTTACAAGAAACGGCTACGAAAGCTACTAGTAACATTGAGTATATAAATAGTTTTTTCATTGTTTTTTAGTTTTTGATTAAAAGCAGCGTTAATTTGTTAACGCTGCCTTATATGTTTTTATTTGTTCTTCTTTCCGTCTTTAGAAAACGTCTCTGCTAATTTTGACATTTTGTTGATGTCGATATTACCAGTTAACGAAACGATGACAGATTCTGGTGAGTTCTCATTAGAATTTTTGTCTTTTACAAACATTAATACTTCGCTTACAAAGTCTTTGTTTTTTGTAGACTTCACATAGATTTTAACACGAGAATCTTTGTCTTTTACACGCATTAACTCTATTAAATTACTTTTTTTAATGGCAGACTTTACCATGTTTTCCATTTCAGCAGACACTTTTGCACTTTCTGTTGAAAACACTTTTAATTCTTGTAAGTCTTGAATCATTTTAAAAACCTCCATTGCTTCGTTATCTTCTGACTCTACTTTGAATTTAGATAAAATCTCAAAAGCATCTTTATTTACTACCACTGATGATACCTCATCTAGGTCTTCTAATTTATCGAACATTGATTGCCCGAAACTAACATTAGCTATAAATACGAATGCGAATAATAATATTACTTTTTTCATGATTTTCTTGGTTTATAAGTACTTGGTTTTACTTTCTTAATTAATTTACGGTGTTTATTACTTTGTTTACTGTTTCTTCGTAGGCTCCTAATTGTTCAATAGCATCATTCCCTTTTTTTAGGTTGTTTGAAACTGCATATAATGCATCGTTTCCTTTGTTTAGATTGACCGAAACTAGTTGCAACGCTTCTTTAATTTGTGCAAACTGTTTACGTTGTTGATACTTTTTGTACTCTTCATTGCCCATGAATACACTAAATAGTAAGACTACTGACGCTGCTACTGATAACCATTTCCAGTTCTTCTTAGTTTTCTCAGGTTTTAACTGAATGGTTTTCGTAAAGGTTTCGTCTTTACTTTGTTTAAAATAACCAAATAGCATACTATATTCTTGCAAATGCGGTGCCACGTTGTTTGAAGTAAAATACTCTTGTAACGTTTGCTCTTCTTGCAGTGTTGTTTCTGCCTCTAGGTATTTATCTAATAACTTTTCTATGTTAGCTAACTCCATAGTTGTGTTGTTTTATTAATTCTTCTCTTATTGCTTTTCTTGCTCTTGATAATGCTACTCTTACAGCTGTCGGTTTCATATCGACCATTTTACATATTTCATCAAAATCATATTGTTCAATATCTCTTAATTGTATGATTATTTTTTGCTGCTCTGGTAACTTTTCTATTAGCTGATGTACTCGGTTTACACTGTCGTTGTGCTCTACTCTCTTTTCTAAAGGAGTATCTTTCTCTTTATAATTACTATGAACCAATGTTAAATTACTCGCTTGTTTGGACTTTAATCTGTCATAACAATAATTCTTGGTCATGGTCATTGCAAATGCCTCTACATTTTTATAATTAGAGAGCTTCTCTCTATTTCTCCACAATTTAAAGTACAACTCTTGTGTAGCGTCCTCAGCTTCTTCGGTAGAAACCAATAATCTTTTCGCTAAACGAAAGACTTTGTCTTTAAATGGTAATACAACTTTTAAAAAGTCCGATTGGTTCATGGTTTGGTTAATTAGTTTTGTAAGCCTGCTTATAAAATTGCGTCTTATTTAACAGGTTTACATATCTACGACGACACAGTTTCAAGTTTGTTACATCCATAATAAAAAAAATAATATTATTCAGTAAATTGCGTTGTTGTTACAACTAATACATTCATATGAAATTACTAAAAACATTCCTAATCGTCTTATTTTCAATAGTACTTGTTTCATGCAGTGATAAAGATGATGCTCCCCAAAACATTGAAGTTCAGAACTTTGTTTGGAAAGGTTTAAACGCCTACTACTTATGGCAAGACTTGGTTCCTGATTTAGCAGACAGACGTTTTAATAACGATAATGAACTGTATAGCTATTTATCAGGATATGACGATCCTGCTAATTTATTTTACAGTTTATTATACATGCCTAACGAATACCCTAAAGATCCTAACAGAACCTATTCATGGATTGTGGATGATTATATTGCATTAGAAGAAGCTTTTGCAGGAATACGTCTTACAAGTGGAATGAAATTAGAAGGAGCTGACTATGCTGATGGTTCTGGAGGCTACTACATATACGTATACGATGTTGTAAATGGTTCTGATGCCGATGCTCAAGGAGTTACTCGTGGAATGATTATTACTGAAATTAATGGAACAACTGTAACTAGAGCGAATGTAAATGACTTATTAGGTAACAACTCTTTTACCGTCCATTTAGCCGATTACAACGGAGGGAATCCTGTTAGTAACGGAACAACGATTACGGTAACGAAATCTCAAGTAACAGAAAACCCGATAAAAACTACCAATGTAATTACTAGTGGTAGCCATACCATTGGATATTTAATGTACAGTCAATTTTCTAGAAACTTTGATGGAGAGTTAAATGCTGAATTTACCAAGTTTCAATCAGCAGGTCTTACCGACTTAATCATCGACTTACGTTATAACGGAGGAGGTTCTGTGCAAACAGCTACTTATTTAGGAAGTATGATTACCGGACAGTTTACTGGTGAATTATTTGCGAAACAAGTATGGAATCATAAAGTAATGGAGGTAACAAACCCAGATTTATTCATCAATAACTTTACGAATCAAATTTTAAATAAAGACCAACAAGGAAATGTAGTATTGAATGAAGCAATTAATAGTTTAAACCTAAATACTATTTACTTTATCGTTTCTGATGATTCTGCTTCTGCTTCAGAGCTGGTGATTAATGCTCTAAAGCCTTATATTGATGTAAAGTTAGTAGGAACTCAAACTTACGGAAAACATGTGGGTTCTATTACCTTATACGATTCTGACGATTATACTCGTAATGGCGATAACTTAAAGAGTCATACTTGGGCAATGCAACCTATCGTATTAGAAATTCAAAATAAAGATGGTGAAAATGCTCCAGAAGGGTTTATTCCTGAAGTTATTATGGAAGAAGACCCAGGTAATTTAGGTGTTTTAGGAGATCCTAACGAACCTTTATTACAAAGAACCATTCAATACATTACTACGGGAGCAAAAGGCCTACCTACCATGAAAAAAGGAGTTCAATTCTCTCCATCATGGAATTCAAACATGATGCGTCCTGATTATAACAATATGTACGTGGAGTTGAAATAGAGAACTACATGATATAAAAAAAATCCAGCTTATTCAGCTGGATTTTTTTTATTACAACAAACTCATTTGTTGATTATTCTCTTCATTAGGAATCTTTAAGTCAACTCCTAACTCCTTGTTTAGCTTTTTTATAAAATACCCTGCCAACAATGGTGATTCTACTTCTAAATTTTGATGTATAAAAAAGTGAATATTTTCTAAGCCTAAATCATTCCATTCTTTTAAACGAACCACCCAATCATCCAAGCGTGTATAATCAGACGGGTGATTTGCTCCAACATAACGAACAAAAGCTTCGTTATTCGTTAAGCGCATATGCATCATATCTCTTCTACCTGCTGTATCTACTAACACATTGGCTATGTTATGTTCTTCAAACAACTGTGTAAACTCATCAAACACCGTTGTGTCTTCAAACCAATCTGGGTGACGAACCTCAATAGCTAATGGTATACCTTTAGGCCAGCTCACTACAAAGTTTTGTAATCTGTCAAAGTTTTTATTTCCAAAATTAGCGTGTAACTGTAAAAAGATAGTGCCTAACTTTTCTTGTAAATGCGAAGCATTGTCTAAATAAACATTCACCACATCTTGTACGCCTTGTAAACGCTTCCAGTGGCTTATCTCCTGCCCTAGTTTTGGGAAAAACTTAAAATTTTTAGGAGTTTTAGTTTTCCACTTTTCAAACTGTACTGCTGGAAACTGCCGGTAAAAAGTAGCATTGAGCTCTATCGAGTTAAACTGTTTCGAATAATACTCCAATTCATCTTTAGTTCCTCTCGGATAAAATCCTTTTAAATCTGCTTTATTCCATTTTGCACAACCCACATACACCTTAGGCGTACCACTCTTTTCAAAGGTGCTTAACAGCTCTATTGTTTTAGGGTGTGTTTCTGGTAATGTAAAATCTATCAACTCTGGTTGTGCTACTTTTCCAAACTTCATACTTCACTATTTTCGATTCCTTCCTCTATTTCTTGATTATCTACCATCTCTGGTCTAAACTCTGTCATTCTATCATCATCCAGTTTTTTTGCATACTTATAGCCCGACTTCCACCATTTTTTCATTTTTTCTTTATCAAAAACCAAGGAATTCGTTGTTAATACCGTTGGCGTATAGTATAAGTTCAGCTTTACATTGTGTTGTTTGGCAGAAAGCTTTCCTATCGTAATATTATGTCGCTCTACGTTTTCTAACATAAAATCAAAGGTATCCATCATCAGTGAAAAAGGGTTCTTAGCAGGCAGTCTGTTCATTTGAGTTACTTCCGTTGCTAAAATAATGGCATCTACCTCCGTAGCACCTCTTGCTATGGCTTCACGTATAGGGATTAAGCTTCCAAAACCACCATCTGCATACTGACAGTGATCTTTTTCCAACAAACTCATAAAAGGCACATAATTGCACGAACCCCAAATCCAATCACAAAAATCTTCATATTCACATTCTAAGATAGACTTATACTCTATTTGATTTGCTGTTAAATTAGATACTGTTACCACGACCTCTTTGTTCAACTTTCTAATTTCATCGTACATTTCCTTGGTTATGCTATTGCTTATGAGTTTTCGTAAATTTTTACTCTCTCCAAATGTTTTACGACCGTTTAAAAAGTTCCAAAAAGTATTTCTATGCCGAATGGAAACCACTTTTTCTCCATGTACCGATTTTATTTTAAAGGGGCTATTACTAAAAATAGCCTTTTGATCTACAGAAGTATATAACTCTTTTAATTCATCAACCATCCCTAAAGCCAAATGCGAAACCATTAAACTCCCTGTTGATGTTCCTAAAAGCATATCGTAATCTTTACTTTTATACCTCATTAGGTACTCTGCAACACCGCCTGCAAAGGCTCCTTTACTTCCTCCTCCTGAAATTACTAAGGCTTTTTTCATTGATTTAAGTTTGGTTTTCCTATTTTTAGTTCTGTAAAAATATCAAAAATATAAAACCAACATAGGTAAAGTAAACTTTCTCTATATGTTTGCTTATTATTTTAAATTCCTAGCGTTGCATATTCCATTTAAAAACGCCTAAAACAAACACATGAAACAATTATCTCTCCTTTTTTTTCTCTCTTTAACAATACTAGCTTGTAAACAAGAAAAGAAAGCTCCAAGAACTTTTGATACTATTAAAATTACCGAGTTTAAACAAGATAGCACAAGCATTAGAGCCATACTAGCAATTAGTAACAATGAATTGATTTATGCAGGCTCTAAAGGTGATATTACAACAACAAAAGATGGTGGTAGAACGTGGAAAACACAAAGCTTACAGTATAACGATACTATTATACCGCACTTTAGAAGCATTGCGAAGAATGGTGAAAACATATTTGCCTTATCGGTAGCAAATCCTGCACTATTATATAAAGGAAGTAAAAGCAAGTATGAATTAGTATATACTGAAGAGCACGAAAAGGTTTTTTACGACTGTATGCAATTCTTTGCCGACGGGAAACATGGTATTGCCGTTGGAGATCCTACAGACGATTGTCCCTCGATTATTCTTACCTCAGACGGCGGAAATACGTGGACAAAACTACCTTGCTCTCAACTCCCTATTTTTGAAGAAGGAGAAGCCTTCTTTGCAGCTAGTAACACCAATATTGCTATTGTAAACAATACCGTATGGATAGGTTCTGGAGGAACCAAAGCGCGTATTTTAAAATCTACCGACTTTGGGAACACTTGGGAGATTTTTGATACTCCCATTGTACAGGGTGACGGACCACAGGGAATTTACTCTATTGATTTTTATGATGAAAACCATGGAATTGCTATTGGAGGAAACTATTCGAAGCCAGAAGACAATAACGCTAATAAAGCAATTACTACCGATGGTGGTAAAACATGGACACTCGTAGCTAATAATATGAATCCTAATTATAAAAGCTGCGTACAGTACGTACCTAACACAAACGGAAAAGAAGTTTTTGCTGTTGGAAAAACTGGAATCTCCTTTTCTAACGATGGTGGGCATACTTGGAAACAAATAAGCAAGGAAAGCTACTATGCTATTCAGTTTATTGACAGTAATACAGCCTGGTTATCTGGTCATGAAAAGATTGGAAAACTAGTTCTTAACTAAACTATCGTAGGGCAAATAAACAAAGAACTATAAGAAAACCCATTTTAAGTTTATTAGGTAAGCCTTGGTGGATTAAATTCTTGGCTATCACAATGTGATTAATTCTTAATGTTTTGTTAAAAGGAATTGTTTTCCTTTTTAACTCTATATTTTTATAAGCTAATCAACTCAATTTTAAATGAAAAAAATACTATTCTTACTCTTATCCCTGTGTATTAGTAGCTCTTTTGCACAAGAGTACTTTCCTACTAACACAGGAGTAAAGTCATCCAAAAACAAGGTATATGCATTTACCAATGCTACTGTTTATGTTACCCCAACCCAAGTAGTAAAAAAAGGAATACTACTTATTAAAGACGGTAAAGTTGTTGCTGTAGGTAAATCGGTTACCATCCCTAACGAAGCACAAGTAATTAACCTAGACGGAAAATCTATATATCCCTCGTTTGTTGATGCTTATTCAACCTTTGGTATTGCAACTCCTAAACGTGAAAGCGGTCGTGGTAAAAGACCACAATACGATGCTGGCAGAAAAGGATATTATTGGAACGACCATATTCGTCCTGATGTAGACGCTGCTGCTGAGTTTAACTTTGATGCTAAAAAAGCCAAAGAATTATTGTCTTTAGGTTTTGGTGCTGTTAATACACACCTAGAAGACGGTATTATGCAAGGAAACGGAGTTTTAGTTGCTTTAAACCCTTATAGTTCTGATGCTTACAGAATATTGGACAAAGAATCAGGAAATTACTTATCGTTTTCTAAAAGCGCTAAAACACGTCAAAGCTACCCTACTTCACGTATGGGAGCCATGGCACTATTACGTCAAACATATTTAGACGCTGATTGGTATGCTAAAGGAAATGCAAAAAATACCGATTTGGCTTTAGAAGCTCTAAACAATAAAAAAGAGTTACCTCAAATATTTAATGCTGGTGGATATTTAGACAATGTACGTGCGGATAAAATTGGTGACGAATTTGGAATTCAATACACCATTGTAGGTGGAGGAAATGAATATGAAAGAATTAATGATATTAAAGCAACCAATGCTACTTACATTCTTCCTATTAATTTTAGAAAGGCATACGATGTATCAAACCCTTTTTTAGCAAATAAAATTGCGTTAAGCGATATGCGCTCTTGGAATCAAGAACCGGCAAACCCATCAATTTTAGCAAAAAACAAGGTTCCTTTTGCGTTAACTACCTATAAATTAAAAAAAGTAAAAGAGTTTAATAGCAATCTTCAAAAAGCAATTACTTACGGATTAGATAAAACTACAGCTTTAGAAGCGTTAACCACAGTACCTGCCCAAATTTTAAAGAATGATAAAATAGGGAATTTGAAAGCGGGTAGTTATGCCAATTTCTTAATTACTTCTGGTGATATTTTTGACAAACAAACTACTTTATATGAAAACTGGGTACAGGGTGATAAAAACACCATTAACTCAATGGATATTAAAGACATTACAGGTAAGTACACATTAACAGTTAACGGGAAATCGTACGATATGACCATTACTGGTAAAGGAGCTAAACAAACAGCTGCTTTAAAAAGTGGAGATAAAAAGGTAAACAGTAAATCGTCTTTTAGCAACGACTGGTTGCATATAACTCTTAAAGATGGTGACAACTACACTCGCTTAACAGCATTTGTTAAAAACAAACAACAAATTACAGGTACAGCTACCGACAATAACGGAAACGAAAGTACATGGAATGCTACTTATACTGGAAAAGCTGATGCTAAAAAGAAAGACGACAAGAAAAAAGAGACCACTCCTGAAGTAGTAGCTGTTTCATACCCTAATATCGGATTAGGAAACCCTACAGCTCCACAAAAAGAGACTATTTTAATTAAAAATGCTACGGTTTGGACTTCTGAAAACAACGAAGTACTAAACAATACCGATGTATTAATTAAAGATGGAAAAATAGCCAAAATAGGCACTAACCTATCTTCAAGAGGAGCTACAACTATTGACGGAACTGGTAAGTATCTAACCGCAGGTATTATTGATGAGCATTCACATATTGCTACTTCAGCAGTAAACGAATCAGGACATAACTCAACAGCTGAGGTTACTATTGAAGATGTTATCAACCCTAACGATGTAAATATTTACAGAAACATTGCGGGTGGGGTTACTTCTATTCAAGTATTACACGGTTCTGCAAACCCTATCGGTGGACGTTCGGCAATTATCAAACTAAAATGGGGAGAGAATGCAGACGGAATGTTATACAACAACACACCTAAGTTTATCAAATTCGCCTTAGGTGAAAACGTAAAACAATCTAACTGGGGAGATTTAAATACCATTCGTTTCCCTCAAACACGTATGGGAGTTGAGCAAGTATATATTGACTACTTCCAAAGAGCGAAAGAATACGATGCTAAAAAGAAAAGCGGACAACCATATCGTAAGGATATTGAGTTAGAAACCTTAGCTGAAATTATTAATAAAGAACGTTTTATTTCTTGTCACTCTTACGTACAATCAGAAATTAATATGTTGATGAAGGTTGCAGAACAATTCAACTTTAACATCAATACCTTTACCCACATTTTAGAAGGATACAAACTAGCCGATAAAATGAAAGAACACGGAGTTGGTGGTTCTACTTTTGCTGACTGGTGGGCATATAAATACGAGGTTAACGACGCAATTCCTTACAACGCAGCTATTATGCACAACCAAGGAGTTACTGTTGCTATTAATTCTGATGATGCAGAAATGTCTCGTAGACTGAACCAAGAAGCTGCTAAATTAATTAAATACGGGGGGTTAAGCGAACAAGAAGCTTGGGCTACTGTAACTATCAATCCTGCAAAACTATTACACTTAAACGACCGTACAGGTAGTATTAAAGAAGGTAAAGATGCTGATGTTGTAGTATGGAGCGGAAATCCACTTTCAGTATATTCTAAAGCAGAAAAAACAATTATTGACGGAGCTGTTTATTTTGATATTGAAAAAGACTTAGAAAAGCGTAAAGCTATTAAAGCAGAGCGTGCTAAGCTAATCAATATGATGTTACAAGAGAAGATTAAAGGAGGTAAAACACAAGCTCCTAAAAATAGAACTCAGAAATTATTTCACTGTGACACAGAGTAATCCTCACAGAGAAATTTAGTAAGATTAACTACTAAGTATAAACTAATAGTAACAAAAATATAAAACGTGAAAATTAAATATATATACAACATAATATGCTTCTTATGTATAGGAAACATAATAGCGCAACAAACACCAGCACCCAAGCAAACTGAAGCTTATAGTATTGAAGGTGCTACAGCGCATTTAGGAAACGGAGAAGTAATTGAAAATTCCTTAATCATGTTTTCTAACGGTAAAATAGCTCATGTAGGAAATGCTAATAGCAGAATTGCTCGTATGGGAACTGTTATCAATGCCAAAGGAAAACACGTATACCCAGGTTTTATTGCAGCAAACACCTCTTTAGGTTTAGCTGAAATTGATGCTGTACGTGCAACAAGAGACTTTGATGAGGTAGGTTCAATGTTACCACACATTCGTAGTATTATTGCTTATAATGCAGAAAGTAAAGTAGTAGAAACCATGCGTCCTAACGGCGTATTAATGGCACAAATTGCTCCACGTGGTGGTGTTATTTCTGGTACCTCTTCGGTAGTACAATTAGATGCTTGGAACTGGGAAGATGCAACTATAAAAACCGATGATGGTGTTCACATGAACTGGCCTCAGGTATTCTCGAGAGGTCGTTGGTGGATGGGGGAAGATCCAGGCTTAAAGCCTAATCAGAACTATCAAAAAAGCATTGATAAACTTACAGAATTTTTCGCCAATGCAAAAAGCTACCTAGCAGGTAACAAAACACCTAAAAACTTACCATACGAGGCTTTACAAGGCATTTTAAACGGTACACAAAGAATGTTTATACACGTATCAGGTGAAAAAGGAATTACTGATGCTGTAAATATTTGTAAAGAATTAGGCGTTAAAAACATCGTGATTGTTCGCGGACAAGAGGCTGAAAAAGTTGCTGACTTATTAAAAGCAAACAATGTACCTGTTATTTTAGAACGCGCTCACCGTTTGCCTAATGGTGAAGATGCAGATTATGACAGGCCTTTTAGAGCGGCTAAGATATTAACCGATGCAGGTATTTTAGTTGGTTTGGGTATGGAAGGAGATATGGAACGTATGAGCACACGTAACTTGCCATTTTATGCAGGAACGTATGCTGCTTACGGGTTAGGTAAAGAAAAAGCCTTGCAATTAATTACTCAAAACAATGCTAAAATTTTAGGTATTGACAACAATGTAGGAACCTTAGAAGTTGGTAAAGATGCTACCCTATTTATTTCTGAAGGCGATGCTTTAGATATGCGTACCAATATTTTAAAAGACGCTTTTATACAAGGAAGAAAAATCAGCCTAGAATCGCATCAAACAAAATTATGGAAGCGTTATGCTAATAAGTATAAAAACCAATAAACACCATCCTTAACGAAGGAGATAGCAAAATCTCATCAGTAGAACTTAAAAACATCATTCCGTAAAAAGAATGATGTTTTTTTATGCACGAATAGTACACTACTTCGGAACAAACTCACGAAGCATTTATAGAAAAAAAGTTCTTGATTTTCGAGGCAAGCCTCGGAGTAATAAACCCTTTGGCGGTGCCCATAAGCATGCGCTGCTGTACGAAACTTAATACAAGCTAGTACACCCCAAATTTTGGTTTTATTGAAGGTTCAAACGGTAGCATCTGGTGTGAAACAACAGTGGTGTTTGGTGTTGGGCAACAGTACTGTTGTTTGCCTAACAACAGCTATAGCTAGTAATTATTTCTTTTAGTAAGATGGTCTTTTATTATAAAACAGAATAGTACTTTTGTATTCAGATATCATAGCAAATGAAACAGATTAGTAGTACACAAAACGCCTATATAAAAGAACTTTTAAAGCTTCAAGAGAAATCTAGAGAACGTAAGAAAAAAGGATTGTTTTTAGTAGAAGGACAACGCGAAATTTCGTTAGTTGTTAAAGGAGGTTATGAAATAGACACCCTGCTGTTTGTTGCTGATATGTTTACCGAAGAAAGTGTAAACAAAATTCTAAATAAGGCTGCTAATTGTATAGAAATAACAAAAGAGGTATATCAAAAACTAGCCTATCGTGATACTACCGAAGGTATTATTGCTGTAGTAAAAGCTAAAAACTTCGATTTAGACGCTATTGAATTCAATACCTCTACCCCACTCGTATTGGTTATGGTAGGTATTGAAAAACCAGGGAATATTGGTGCTATGTTACGTACCGCCGATGCTGCTAAGGTAGATGCTGTTTTTATTGCCAACCCTAAAACGGATTTATTCAATCCTAATATCATACGTTCTAGTGTGGGTTGTGTGTTTACCAATCAGATAGCTACAGGTACTTCTGAAGATATTATAGCGTACTTACAAGAGCATAACATTCATATTTACAGTGCTACCCTACAAAATTCAAACGAATACCATAAAAACGACTATACAAAGGCTACTGCTTTGGTAGTAGGTACCGAAGCTACAGGATTAACGCAAGTTTGGCGAGACGAAGCTACTCAGAATATCAACATCCCTATGCAAGGAGAAATAGATTCTATGAATGTATCGGTTGCCGCAGCTATCTTAACTTTTGAGGCGAAACGTCAACGTAATTTTGTACAGTAAGGGTACTTATCGATATTGAAAACATCATTTTAACCGTACATTTTTGTACGGTTTTTTATTTTGTTTTATCTTGGCTAGCGCTTAATAAAGAGAATAAAAAATTGCTAAAAACTTCCGTTTATCACCTGTAATACTCCGGATAAAAGTAGTTTTTATTCTCTTATAACGAGTTGTGTGTAATTTGAGAAATTTTCAAATCATAAAATTTAGAAACTGTCAATAATACAAAAATGAGCAAAAGGAAATATTTCGCAATAGGCAGTTTCAATTTCGGTGTACAGAAAAAACCGCCATTTAAATTTTCAGGTTCAGAATACATATCGGAATTGGAAAAGCAATTATCTAATATTCCTAATTTAACTGAATTGATTATACAAACCGATGATGAGTTCCCTACCTATAATGAACAGATAACAAAAAAGACTGTTAATATTCAAAAAGACAAAGGTTCTTTTCCAGGAGCATTAATTCTTGATATTAGCTTTAATTTACACATTCCGTTTAAAAAACAAGCAAAATTAAAAGGAGTAAAAAAGAGACGTTTAAGAACATACACAGAAGATTTTAATATAAAAATATCAAGTAATTTTTATGTTCCAGTTGCAATAATTGAAAGTTTAAATCCAACAGAAAACACAGACCCATCAACCGCAGTTCAACTTGTTCGAGAATATCTAAAAAAGGAATTTAAAAAATCCAAACACGAATATATCCGCTTTGAATATTTAGGACCAAGTCCATTTCATTTAGACTGCTTTTTAATTCCTAAAAAAGACGATGAAAGAGATTGGTTTTTTGAAACGGATGAATTTATCCAGAAAGGATATAATAAACTAACCGTTTACTATAACAAAAAAGAATTTCAAAATGCTGATGAAGCAATGGAATTCTTTTCCGAATCAATTGTTGACGAGTTTGGCTTTTATTATGCATACCAACAAGGAAGAGTTAGTAAAATGCGTGAATGGCACAAAATACAAAAGAATGTTCATAAGCTATTAAAAATTGAAAAATCTAAAGGCATTGTTGGAGTTTATAAAAAGTTTTTCCAAAGACAAGGATTGATAGGAAAACTCTTTATTGGATTAGCAACATTCGAGGGACAAAGTATTTTCGATAATAATTTTTACCATAACAACTATAGCCAAACTTTTTTGATAGACGAGGATGTCTATTTTAAAAAGTTCATAGACAAAGAAATGGAAGAAAATCAAGATTATCCAATTAAGCAAACTACCGAATTGTTGAATTTTTTGGAATCAAGAAGAGTGAAAAGTGTAGAATTAACAATGGCAATTATCGCTGCAATTGTTGGAGGAGCAATAGGTTCATTAATAACAATCTATTTTCAGTAAAACTACGCACAACACCGTGTATAATTAATTGCGGCTTAATTTCCTCGGCGGAAATTCAATCTTATTAATTATCTTTCCGCAATATCGGAAAAGGACTTCCCTCCTTTTCCCACAAAAAAATCATACACAAAACCGTTAGCAATAACTAAAAAAACATGAATAAGACAGATATTTTCGCTGCTGCTTTAGTAGATGATGTTGCTAAAATTTATTCAGCACATATGAAAATTGCCATTGATACGCAACAAGAATTTGCGAACATTGGAAGTGATAAAGAAAAATATCTAAAAGAGGTATTTGTCAATTATATGACAATTAAAAATGCCATTGATAATTTGAAATTTATTGAAACTTATTTAAGTATTGACCCTATCCCTGAACATTACTTAGAAAATGGAATAAGTGAAATCGAATATTATAGACATCACATAGAAAGTTTTCATATAAAATGTGCATCAATCATTGATTACATAACTCTTTTACTAAATCATACACTAAGACTAGGGATACCTAAAAGAAAATGTAATGTATATAGTATAACTGAAAACACAATTTTAAAAGAGTCTGAATTAATTACCAAACTAAAGGCATTAGAAAATGAGTTTAAAGAATTAAAATCCAATAGAAATAAAATAATTCATCAAGGAGATTTTGAATCTGAATCTATAAAAGATATTGACTCTACTTTAATTAACGGAGATGGATTATTTGATTTTGGAGAAGTATTAACTGAATACTTAAAAAATGAGAAAAAAGAAAAAATACTCAAAACAATTGAAAATTTGAATGAACAAATTTCTAAAATTGAATTTCATTTAGGCGAAATTCTTGAACAACTAACTCCATATATTCAAGAAAAGATTTCTCACTTTGAAATTAATGAAAAATAAACTATTGCTAACAATGTATAACCACAATTACGGCGGATTCGACTACCCTTCGACTTCGCTCAGGGCAGGCTAAATCCACTCGGAAATTGCTAACATCAGTGCTTAACCGAAAATTAACGTATATTAACCCTAACTGACAGTTATACCAGACCGTTGACGTGCATTAGAAAATGAATAAAACCTTAAAGAAATTTTTGATTTGGACTGCTTCAATTATCGGAATTGGAATTATTGGATATGTTGGATTTGTAGGCTTTGTTATTTACACTTTCAGTAATGGCTGCGGAATGGGTGATGGACCTTTTGAAGCTATTCATATTGACCAAATTAAATTAACTGAAAATGCGGAGCAATTTGACCTTTCAGACAATGGCAAACTGATTTTAGAGAATCGAAATGACACACTTTCTCCAATTATTACCTTAATAGAAAATGGAAAAATCAAGTGGACTTTGGATACAGATACAAGAAACACAAAAGGGTATGAATCGACAAGAATTTGGGAAATAAGCAATATGACAATAACAAAAGATTCTGACCCAATAAAGCTTAGATTTACGGGACATTGGACATATGGAGCGGAAACAGGTTCTATGGAAATTGATAGAGAAGACGGAAAAAATAGCTTCTGTTTGAGTTGGTAGAAAAGTAAAAACGTTTGTTTTCGCTTGATGGCAACCGAAAGTGAAGTGCTTCCCTACTCCCGCACTAATCATATCGAAGCCTTTAGGTTCAAATCGAAAAACTGATATGAAAAAAAACAAAGACAGAAAACATATTGAATGGACACCTATTTTCGACATAAAAAATAGCGGATATTTTGCTGGAGTTGATAATGACGGAAATTGGTTTGCCGATACAGCCGAAGGGCTAAAACCACTCGATGAAGGTGGCGGAATTGGAATTCTACCAATACTCGAAATGACAAGAGCTAATTTTAACTCATATATTAACCATAAAATCAAGTCGGCTGATTTAAAAGCTGATTTAAAACTATCGGATTTAGTGAATAAAATAATACGACTGAGTTTCGGAATTTCTACCTATTGGGCTGAACTCGGAATTGAATGGCTGGACGAAAATGAAATTGATAATGACTTAAAAAGCAAACTGAATTATTTGATTGAAAATAAAAAACACAGTCAAAATTTCAGACATAAAGCATATACAAAAATAAAGCGATACGAAAGAAAAAGAACCAACACCTAACAATATATAACCATAATTCCGAATGAATTTATAACTTACTTATTGAAAGCTAAAAAACAAACTACTTTAAACCGTACATTTTTTTTTATTTTGTTTTATCTTGGCTAGCGCTTAACAAAAAAAGAATAAAATTGCTGTAGACTTCCTTTTTTTTCAAAACAAGTAAGCTTAGCAATAAATATAAAAGAACAGTAAAGTACTCTTATAACTCCTTTTTGGTTGTATAACGATGTATTTTACATCTATATAAACAAGTTATGTGCAAGCAAGAAAAAAATCCGAACCAATAAGAATATGAGTTTTTTAAAATCAATATTTAGTGTAAAAGAGAAACCTATAAACTCATACTCTGACTTTTGGAATTGGTTTGAGCAGAACGAAAAGAAATTTCATAAAGTTCTTAAGGAACAAGGCAATATCAACAAAGTGTTTTTTGACAAACTCGCACCAAAACTCAATGAATTGAAAGATGGATTTTGGTTTCTTGCAGGAATGTATGATGACAACAAAGCGGAGTTAATATTGACAGCCGATGGAATAATCAAAAATATTGTATTTGTTGAGGAATTGGTTCAGTCAGCACCGAAAATGAATAATTGGAAAATTACTGCACTCAAACAACCGTCTGACCTAAATCAATACGGAATTGAAATGGACGGATATAAATTTGACGAAACTAAAATGGACTTTTATTCAACTGACCATAAACAAATGCCAGACGAGATTGACATTACGATTACTCACAAAGATTTCAGCGAAGAAAACAGAGCTGTAATGACAAATGGCGTTTATCTTGCTTTAGATAATTCTCTTGGTGAATTGAATTCAGTTACCACGATTGACAACGTGAATATAATTAATCCGAAAGATGCCACTTCGGACTTAATCCCATTAGAAAAACTAAAAGAGTTTTTGACTTGGCGAGAAAAAGAGTTTGTTGAAAAATATAAAGGCTTTAGACACAACACAGAAAACGATAACTATTCTGGACTCGAAGCGACTTTAAAAAACGGACTTCCATTAGTTGCGGTAATCAACACAGATTTATTGAATTGGGACAGTAAAGCTTCTCATCCTTGGATTGCAGTAATGGAAATAAAATATGATGGAAAAAATAACAACGGAATGCCTTCCGATTCCGCTTATCAACTTCTCAACGAAATTGAGGATAAAATAATGGACGAATTAAAAGATTCTGACGGTTATTTAAACATTGGAAGACAAACTGCAGATTCTATTCGAGAAGTATATTTCGCCTGTATCGAATTCAGAAAGCCATCAAAAGTATTACACAAAATAAAAAAAGAATATATAACTAAAATCGAACTGGACTTTGACATTTATAAGGACAAATATTGGCAATCATTTAACCGATTTAGTCCGAATTAAAAAAGCCCAGCACATAACAAAGGGTATATTGCATAGCTTCCTAACGTCAGTAACGACAACATACCCGGAACGTTAGGTAACATATGAAAAAACTGATATTCACATATTTGACTTTTGGAATTTTTACAATTTCCTGCAATTCTCAAACATTGAGAGTTGAAGACAAATTAATGAATTGTATTTATCAAAATTACGAGGATAATGGAACAAAATTCAAAAAAGCACTAACTGGATTTGAGCAACTACTTATAAATGAAAAAATATTAAAAGATAGTAGTGGTAAAAGCTATGTTGCAATCTTTGAAAAGATAATTGAGGAAAACGATTTTAACTATAATCCATCCAAATCATTTTTGGACAAAATAATTGATATCGGAATGCCTCAATTGGAATCCTTTATTAAATGCCAATCGGAATTGAAAGAAAGTGAGTTCATTAAAAGTAATGAATTGCAAAAAGTATTTGATTCACTTAAAAAGTCTGATAATTTTTCACCTTCGACAGTAGCAAAAGGAATTTTAACTGTATTGAATTCTGAGGACTTTGAACTTGACTATTATAAAATGAGTGTGTTTTTCTTATTCGACACCATTTCTTATGTCAACGATGATGGATTAATTAGGAAACTTCCAGAAATTCAAGAAAACGATACCAAATACGATTTAAGTAAAGCTATAAACATATACATCGATGGAAACAATCAAATTTTTGCAAATAAAAAGAAAGTAGATATTGACGAACTGAAAATTGTAATAAAAGAATACGAAGAAAAGAATAAATCGGAATCAATTATAAGCTTAAAGGCAGAAAGGGAAACTATGTATAAAACTTACATTGATGTTCAAAACGCAATCGTAGGTGAAATCAAAAAATTAAGATCTCAACTTGCAAAGAAAATATATAGCAAAGAATTGGATAGTCTGACTAAAGAAGAAATGCTTGAAATTAGAAAAGTTTATCCTCAAAAATTAATCGAATAAAATACGTGCCTAACAATGGCTATAAACAATTGCTATTACAAGCCTATCCTGAAAATCCGCAAGGATTTTCAGTTTGGTGTGTACTTGCAAAGTTTCGTGCTAATCCACGAAACTACTCATAGCCGGAGCTGTTGACAAACAAAATATCGAATGAAAAAACATACAATCTTAATTACAATATTTCTTGTTACCGTAATAAAAACCAATGCGCAAGAATTGACTTGTGAGGATTTTAAAATTGGAAAATTTTATATTCCACAAACTCAAGAAATAAGTAAATATACAATTGAAGTAAGTGACAGTATAATAGAAATGACTGATAAACGAGATTTATCTATCAAGAAATGGATTGTAGTTAGAGAAAAAAACACTCAAACCGAATGGAAAAACGGAATCGGAAATGGTGTTCCTGAGCATGAAGTAATTGAGTGGATTGACGATTGTACTTATCGATTGACTTATGATTCTTCAAAAATGGAATTGAGCGAGAATAAAAAGTGGGTAAATGAAAATAAGGGAATTGTTGTAACTAAAACAAAAATTGAAAATAACTGTTTGTATTACAAAGCAACAATGACGACAAACGAAGGGCAAAAAATTTCGCAAAACGGAATAATATGCAAAGAATAAAAATACTATATACAATAACATATAACCGCTATTACGATGGTTTCGACTACCTTTCGACTTCGCTCAGGGTAAACTGAATCCACTTGGAATTACTAAAGCCTATGTAAAACAGTAATTTTAATGAAAATCAAATCTGTAATTAACGGCCATATAAAACAATTCTAGGCAATTAAAACCAACCAAATCATGTAATGAATGAATATTTAATAATTACTTTAATCTTTCTAGTTTATTTCTCACCTGTTTTCTATCAATTATATCTTGCTATAAAGGAAAATAAAGGGGGAAATACAATTCCGCTAAAGAAGTTTAAAAAATTCTTGAAGTATAGTGTTATGATAATCATTCCTGTAATAATCGGATTTGGACTTTTAAGCCACACGAACTATCTGAATTATGAAAAACCATTGACTTTTGACAAATACGAACAGATTTCCTTTGAAAACTTCAGAGGTCTTGAGTTTTTCAAAAAATCACTTTACGGCAATGAAAGATTTGCATACGTTGTTACTTCAATAGAAAGCGAAATTGATGATAAAACCGTAACTATCCAGTCATTTTTTCACCCTTCACGCTCATTTGTTTACAAAAAGAATACGAATAGTAAAGAGCTTCTAGCACATGAAAAATACCATATTAAAATAACCGAATTGTTCACAAGAAAAGCGAAAGAAAAAATATCTAAACTAAATAAGTTTAATGGAAAAAAAATCGAGGAAATAATTCGACAAGCTGAACAAGACGAAAGAAATTTCCAAAGACAATATGATTATGACACTTTTCATAGTTATGTTTTGAGCGAACAAAAAAGGTATGAAAAAGAAGTTGACAGTTTATTAAATTTGCTCACTGAATATAAAGAACCCAAAATAGAATTTAATGATTAGAATTATCCTTTTTGCTATAATCAGCATAACATTTACTAATTGCAATACTGAAAAACACAAATTTCCACTTGACAAACGCTACTGGGACTTAAATGACTACGATGATGCAGTTTTAGAACTTAACTATGGATATGAAGCTGATGAAAAACTGCCAACTTTTGACGACCCACAAACAAGAATAATCGTAGAAAAACTAACTGACCAACAGAATTTCAATATTGTACTTGATGACAATGAATTAGGGTTAAAACATAGAAATAACGTTGCAGAAAAGTTCTTCAACGAATGGAAAGATATGAATAACATCTACGATGCACTTAACAGAAAAGACCAATATTTATATGATAAAGAGATGCTTGCTGTTTGGCACTTTGGTTTAGAACTTCAACTAAAATATTTCAAATTAGGAAATGACCAAATTAAGGAAAATGCAGACGACCCAAATTCATCAAGAGTTAAGAACAATATTAACTCAAACATTAAAACACTAATAAACAACTATCTAATTTATTTAGACGAGATAAATAACGAAAAGGCATTTACAGAAAGTGGAAAAAATAAACTTGCAGATGGAATTGACAAATACTTTCCAGCCTTGATTGAACGTTATTCAAATGCAAATTACAGCGGAATGAAAAATAAAGCGGAATTGATGTTAAAAAAATCGGATTCGGACAAAATTAAAGCATCGTTGAATAATTTAATTGAACTGATTGACTCGAAAAGCAAAAAAGAAACTGAATTCTAATAAAATTTAAAACCACACTCAACTATATATAATTACAATTGCGGTATCCTCATAACTTATCTTATATGAGCTAAAAAACAAACTACTTTCAACCGTACATTTTTGTACGGTTTTTTATTTTGTTTTATCTTGGTTAACGCTTAACAAAAAAGAATAAAATAGCTATAGAATTCCGTTTATCACCTGTAATACTCCGGATAAAAGTAGTTTTAGTTCTTTTATAATGAGTTAGCTTGCATTAATAACAGATATGGAAAAAAAGATATACCCAAATAATCCACTAGGAATAATTGCAATTTTCGTTTTCTTTATAGAAGCAATTACTGCTGCATCATTAGGTTTTTTAAAAGACAATGATGAACTATTAAAAATGATTGTCATATTTATAATATCTTTTCCTTCGATTATAGCTTTACTATTTTTTTCCATTTTAATTTTCAAAAGAGAAATTCTTTTTGCGCCAAGTGATTATAAAGACGAGGGTAATTTTATGCAAATTATTTCTCAAAAATTTGACAAGTTAGAAACTCAACAAAAAGTAAATCAAACAGTTAATCATCCCCCAACGAAAGTAGACGATGTCTATATTCTTGTAGATAAGTTGTTAGATCAAAAAGAATATAAAAACATAGTTCGAATTGGCAGAGCATACCTAAAACTTGATGAAAATAAAAAGTGTTTTAGTTTTTTTGAATACGTATCCAAGAAAATGCCAAAATCAGATGATTTTTATTATACGGTCATAGCCAATTGTGCATACAGCAAAATAAGATTAAAAGAATTTGACAAGGCAATAATGTATTTAGATGAAGTTGAGAGTATTTTAGGAAAAAAAATGGAAGTATGGCATCTTACCGCTATGGCATACTCATTATATATGCTTGGAAGAGAGGCTTCGTTTAATGAATATATGGATAGAGCTAAAAAGCACATTGGATTTAATGATGAACTGAAAACATCAAGAGAGTTATATCCTGAGTTGTTAGACCATTTAATAGAAGTTGAACAAAAATAAACGCAAGCTAACAATGGCCATAAACAATTGCTATTACAGGCTTATCCTGAAAATTCCTACGGAATTTTCAGCTTGTCGTGTACTTGCAAAAGTCCGCGCTAACCCACGCAACTGTTCATAGCCGAGACCGTAAGCAAGTAAAAACCAAGAACACACATTTAAAATCGAAAAATAAAATATGAAATATTTAATCTGCTTTGGACTTTTTATAAGTAGTTTGTTATGTATTGGTCAAACGAGAGAAAAAGGAAATATCGAGTTAACACCAATAGTTGGATATAGTGCATCTTATCAATTAGACTCTTTCCTGTTTGGCTCATCATCTGTTTCTGGAATTCAGTTGGGAATTTATGGAAACTATTTTTTTAACAGCCGATGGAGTTTGCGTACTGGATTAGTATACCAAAAAATGGGGACTAACGATGTTGACCTTGTAATTTTCAACAATGAATATTCAGAAAGAACAAATTATATTACCGTTCCATTGACTGTAAATTATCATTTCGGAACAAAGCGCAACTGGTATGTGAATTATGGAATAGGCATCGGATTTTTGACTAACGCGGAAGGAGATTATAATGATGGAAATGGATTTGTTGATATTAATAACTTGGCGAATTCAACACTATTTGGAATTAACGGGGGAATTGGGTATAAGTTCAAAATATCTCCAAAATTTCTAATGGTAATTGAAAATTCTAATTTAATTGGATTAACAGACTCTACCGAACAGAAAAGTGGAAAGAATTTTTACATGAGTTTTAATATTGGTGCTATTTTTAAAATCTAAAATATTAATAATACCAGCTACCAACAATGTATAACCGTAATTACGGCGGATTCATAAACTTAGCATGAAAACTAAAAAACAAGCTACTTTCAACCGTACATTTTTGTACGGTTTTTTATTTTGTTCTATCTTGGTCAACATTAATGAAAAAACAAATGAAAAAGACGAAAGTATTCCTAACCATTTTTATAACACTAGTATTAACTGTGTCTATATTCTTATTTATAAACAGAGACAAATTTGCTTACGTTGGCTCTGTTGACTATATAGAAGTAGACTGCAATAAAAAAAGTGAAATTCTCAGTGAGGTCTATAAAAGTGACCAAAAAATTAGACGAGAAGGTGAGTTAATTAAGTACGCTAAAGAAGACCACAGAAATCAAGAATTAATTATAAGTATAATTGAAAAATGCGGAATGCCAACTTTAAATGAAGTAACGCAGGAACAAATGAATGCAATCTGGTTAGGATTGCAACATAACGCTGAAAATAAATATAGAATAAAATATTTTCCTCTTATTGAAAAAGCTGTAAAAAATGGTGATTTGAGCAAAGAGCAATATGCCCTAATGAAAGATAGAATCTTAATGCATGAGGGGAAACCTCAAATATTTGGAAGTCAAATTAAGAACGGTAAATTATATGACTTAGAATCGCCAGAAACTGTTAATAAAAGAAGACAAGAGATGGGACTAGAACCAATAGAAGACTATTTAAAAAGATTTGGCATTTCGTACAATACTACCCATAACATTGATTATAAATAATTAATTGTTCTTACCTACTTTTCTATTTTTTTTTCGGACCTTCAATTTGGTTTGTATTTGCTACAATTAAGTACCTAAACACATTTACATCAAACTGAAAAATGAGGTTTATATTATTTATATCATAAAAAAGCTATTATGAAATACGGATACACTATACTTTATGTTGAAAATGTAAAAGAAACAAGTAACTTTTACGAAAAAGCTTTCGGTTTTACCCCTAAATTTATCACGCCTGAAAATGATTATGGTGAGTTAATTTCAGGAGAAACAACCATTGCTTTTGCCTCTTATGAATTAGGAAAATCTAACTTTAAAAAAGAACTCATCAAAGCAAATACATCTAGTAAACCTTTTGGAATAGAAATGGTTTTTGTGTCTGAAAATATAGAAGCCGATTTTAAAAAAGCGATTGATATGGGAGCTATTGAATTTGAACCAATCAAAGAAAAGCCTTGGGGACAAAAAGTAGGCTATGTAAGAGACATTAATGGTTTTTTAATAGAAATTTGTTCGCCTATGAAGGCTTGAGCGCTATAAGCGACTTAATACACGTATATTTATTTTGAAGTCTGATATTCACTCGGATTTTTACCCGCGTACTTTTTAAATGTTTTATTAAAATGACTTGAGTCTGTAAAACCTGTTTTCTCAGCAATTTCACCTATGCTTAAACTACTTTGTTTTAACAAGCTTTCTGCCATTTTTATTTTGGTTTCCATTATATAACGCTGTAAGGATATACCTGTATGTTTCTTTACAAAAATACCGACATAGTTTGGTGATAAATGAAACGTTTCTGCAATAACATCAACCTTAATAAGCTCTTTATTTTGTACATTTTGTCGTATATACGTCAATATTAAATCAACCTTATTCTTATCGTAAACATGTCCGCTATTTTTTAATGTAGACTTTAAGTTTCTCGACAGTATAATCAACAAAGCTCCAAACAACTCAGATAATACATTACGACTATAGGTTAACGGACTATGCAATTCACTTTTTATCAAATGATAAAGCCTAAAGAGTTGCTCTTTATCTGTTGCGCAACTAATTACACTTTTAGCAACAATATTCTGATGAAAAATTACTGCTTCTAAATTCTTTCTCCAATAAGTACTTGTAGAAAATGTAGCCTTTTCTAAAAACATCTGTTCTGTAAATTTTAGCACCCCAAACCTTGTTGGTTCTCCAATAATAAACTCATGTTCATCCTTTGGAGTTAAAAAAAACAAATCTCCCTCCTTATAATCAATAACACTTTCGTTTAAAACATGTTTTCCACTTCCCTTTAAAACAAAAGTTAACTCAAAAAAATGGTGCTTATGCTTTGGATAGCCCCACTCCTTTTCTGCATCGAACTCAAATACATCTAAATTCTTGGTAATATAAAATCGTTGCGTCATCAGAATGTTTTTATACAAATATACAATGTATTCATACAACAATATAGCTTAAAATAGCTATTAATTTTGCTGTCACAACAGTCAATTAAACAATATAAAATGAAAAATAATAGCATTATAGCACTAGTTATCATCGCAGTAAGCTTAACATTAAATGCCTGTAAAAAAGAGCAAAAAAAGACACGTAAAATAAGTTCTACTTCAACAAAAACTGTAGCAAAAAAAAGCTATTGGCCTAACGGAGCACAATTAGTTATTTCTTTTTCAATGCAGTTTGAAACAGGAGGACAGCCTGAAGGAGCTGAAAGCCCTTTTTCAGGAAACCCATTACCTAAAGGAAATCCTGATTTACCTGCTGAAAGTTGGTTTCGTTATGGAGCAAGAGAAGGAATGTGGCGAATGATGGATTTATGGGATAAACATAACATAAAAGTAACCTCTCATGTGGTAGGTGAAGCTGCAATAAAATACCCTGAAATAGCTAAAGCTATGGCTAACAAAGGACACGAAATAGCTGCTCACGGAATTGCTTGGGACGATCAATGGAATTTAAGCTACGAGGAGGAACTTGCCTTTGTTAAAAAAGGAATTGACACAGTAGAAGCAATTACAGGAAAAAGAGGACGTGGATACAATGCCAACTGGTTACGTAGAAGTCCCAACACTCTTAAAGTTTTACAAGAACTTGACTTTTTATATCATATTGATGATGTAAGTCGTGATGAACCGTTCATTACTAAAGTAAGAGGTAAAAACTTTGTTGTAATGCCTTATACGTTGCGTAATAACGACATTGTAAATATTGCAGGTAAAAACTGGTCGCCAGATCAATTCTTATTCCAACTAAAAACAGAATTCAATCAGCTTTATAAAGAAAGTGCCTCTAAAAGAAGAATGATGAGTGTGAGTTTACACGACAGAATTGGAGGTACTCCAGCAGTAGTGAATGTAGTCGATCAGTTTATTGAGTATGCAAAACAACATGAAGGTGTCGTGTTTATGCGTAAAGATGATATTGCTAAAATGGTGATAAACGATCCAAATACCCCAATTGATAACGCCGAATTAAAATTTAACAAATAAGAGTACCAACATGAAACATGCAATCTATTTATACCTTGTACTTAGTACACTAACGATTATTAATGCACAAAACAAATTACCTTTTCAATTAGAAAAAGACTGGGAACTAGAAGGCTTAAAAAATCCTGAAAGTGTAGTTTTTGATAAAACAAACCAAGTATTATATGTATCTAATGTAAACGGTGCCCCTACTGATAAAGATGGTAATGGTTTTATCTCTAAAATAAGTTTAGATGGAGAAATAATAGAACTAGAATGGCTTAAAGGACTGGATGCTCCTAAAGGACTTATTATTCACAAAGGAAAATTATACGTTACGGATATTAATACTATTGTTGAAGTTGATATAGCGAGTAAACAAGTCCAGCGATTTACAGCCAAAGATGCTACGTTTCTCAATGATATTATTGCTGATAAAAAAGGAAATATTTATGCTTCTAACACTTTTGGATTTAGTGCTATTTACAAACTCCCAATTAAAGGAACAAGAAAAGTTGAACTATGGCTAAAAGATGATAAATTAAACATGCCTAATGGCTTATCTCTATCAAAAAATAATCTAATAACTGCTGGCTGGGGAGTAGATTTAGATGCTAAAACATTTGCTACTAAAACACCAGGGCATTTGGTTAAAATCAATTTAAAAACAAAAAAAATCAAACCCATAAGCCAACCATTTGGAAACTTAGATGGACTGAGCGAAACCTTACACGGTTTTTTCATTACTGATTGGTTAGCTGGAAGCCTATTCTACTTAAAAAAAGGAAATGATACAGGGCAGTTTGTAATTGATTTACCTCAAGGAAGTGCTGATACCTACTTTGACAAAGCTACCAAATCATTATACATCCCTTTAATGTTGAATCATAAATTATTGAAGTATCACTTTAAAAAGTAACATCATGAACATAAAACTAATATTCTTAGGTAGTTTCTTAACTTTTTTCGGACAAATAGCTGCACAAGAAACTACTACACTTCTAGGTAAAAAAGTAGAAAATATTCAAGTTATAAACTTTGAATCCATGCCACATGATACCATTAGCGAAGGAATTACACGACAATGGTTTCATGGTGCCAAAGGGCAAATGGCCTATTTTCATTTAAAAAAAGGTGCGCATATTCCTATGCACAAACATCCCAATGAGCAAATTACCTATATCCTTAAAGGAAAAGTGAAAATTAACACTATTGATAAAGGAAAAAGAAAAACCTATATCATCTCTGCTGGTCAAGTAATTGTTTTTCCAGAAAATGTATCTCACGAATTTTTTGCACTGGAAAACACACTTGATTTAGATGTACATGTACCCGTAAGACAAGATTGGTTGACTAATGAACTACCAGCATATTTAAAGAAAAGTAAATAAATGAAAACCACACCTAAACAAACAGCATATACATTGCTACGTATTACCATGGGGATCAATTTTTTCGGACATGGATTAGCAAGATTGCCAAAAATCCCTTCATTCCGTGACTGGATGCTAAGTCAATTTCAAGAAAGCATACTTCCAGAGTCTCTTGTGTATGCTTGGGCTACCGTACTCCCCTTTATTGAGTTTTTTATAGGGTTCCTATTAATCATTGGTCTATTTACTTACAGAGCAGCTATAATAGGCGCTATTGTCATTGTAATATTGATTCTTGGCTCGTGTTTAACAGAGCACTGGGAATGGGCAGGTGGTCAAATGTTATATGCCTTGTTTTATTTCTTTATTATAAGTCAAGTATCAGAAAATAAATGGTCTCTCGATAATAAATTGTTAGCACCCAAAAGTTACACCCCGTAAATAATCAAAATAAATGAGTTCACAATATCAAACTGAGAGGTTAATCATACGACCAACAACTACCGAAGATGCTGACTTTATTTTCAATTTATTTAACTCTCCTAAATGGATTGAAAACATTGGAGATAGAAACATAACTTCAACGACTCATGCAAAGCTATATATTGAAACAGTTATGCTTAAACAACTCAAGCAATTAGGATATTCTAGCTATACTGTAATTAGACAATCTGATAATGAAAAAATAGGAACTGTGGGACTTTATGATCGTGAGGGAATTGATGGAATTGATTTTGGTTTTGCCTTTTTACCTCAATTTGAAGGTAAAGGGTATGCCTTTGAAAGTGCTTCAAAAATAAAAGAAGTAGCTCTAAATAAATTCAAAATTCAAAACCTAGTGGCTATTACACGTCCTAGTAATGCTGGCTCTCAAAAATTACTCAATAAATTAGGTTTCAGCTTTAAAAAAGACATCATTCTTCCTAAGCATGAGTTTCAAGAATGGTTATTATATGCTATAAATTAATATCCTCCTTATGAAAGTAGAAACCATAAACACCGCTGGAAATTGGTCTGTACATTGGACAGAATCCTTAAAAAAAGCCATTCAATTAGGAGTTAATAGTCATAAAATTGGACAACAATTATTATTAGAAAATAAACGTGTTAAAATATGGCATATTGAATTGGAACCCGGAAAAACTCTTCCGTTTCATAAACATGATAAACCTTATTTTTATGTTTGTCATACAAGGGGTAGCTCTCGTTCCTATTTTTCTAATGGTGCTGTAATTGAAACATCCTATGAACCTAATGATGTTAAGTACTTTAACAATTTAAATACTAAAAATTTCTTTATACATAATCTAGAAAACATAGGTACTACCACCCTACATTTTACAACTGTAGAGTTTGCGGAATAACACAATGTGTTTTCACAAATAAAACATAAAATTATACAACAACAACATTTTAAAACCATAGTAAATTTGTACTATTAAACAATTAAAACTTTGTAAATCATGGCTTTTAAAAAATTATATCAACCCTATAATAAAAATGGCTTGACATTAAAAAACAGGTTTTTAATGGCTCCCATGACACGTTCTAGAAGTTCACAGCCTGGTGATGTTCCTAATGAATTAATGGCTGAATATTATGGACAAAGAGTTTCCGCAGGAATAATTATATCTGAAGCTACTCAAGTTTCATTACAAGGAAAAGGCTACGCTAAAACACCCGGAATTTACACCCAGGAACAAATGGAAGGTTGGAAATTAATTACTGACGAAGTCCATAAAAAAGGAAGTAAAATATTTTTACAACTATGGCATGTTGGTCGCGTATCTAGTTCAAAAGTAAACGGACTGCAGCCTATTGCTCCTTCTAAAAAAGCAGCCAAAGACACCAATGTTTATATTTTTGATGGAGCACCTAATGGTGATGCTACTTTTGTACCTGTAGAAGAACCTAGAGCAATGACAAAAGCAGACATCAATCAAGTAATTGAAGAATTTAAAACAGGGGCAAAAAATGCTATTAAAGCAGGTTTTGACGGTGTTGAAATTCACGGAGCCAATGGATATTTGATAGATCAGTTTTTAAGAAGTAATTCTAACCAACGAACTGACGAATATGGGGGAACTAAAGATAATAGAGTTCGATTACTAACCGAAATCACTCAAGCAGTTGCTCAGGAAATAGGTAATGAAAAAACCGGAGTTCGCCTCTCCCCTTTTATTAGTTTTAAAGACATGAACGATCCTGAAATATTAGACACTATAATGATTGCTACTCAAGAACTTGAAAACATTGGAATTACCTATTTACATCTAAGCGAAGCAGATTGGGATGATGCTCCTGAAATTCCTAATGATTTTAGACAGAACCTACGCAAAACATTTAACAAAACTATCATTGCTACAGGAAATAAAACACCTGAACAAGGGGAAGATTTATTAGAAAAAGGACTGGTTGATTTAATTGGATTTGGACGCAATTTTTTAACCAACCCCGATTATCCTAAGCGAGTAAAACTTAATGCTCCATTAAACAAAATAAGTGACACACATACCCTATTTGGTGGCGGGAATGCGAGAGGTTATACAGATTATCCGTTTTTAAAATAAGTAAACTATGAATATTATTGAAGAAAAAATAAAAGTATTAGGTCTGAAACTACCAACTCCCAAACCTGGAGTTGGAGCTTATAAAGCTTGGACTATTTTCTCAAATAATATTGTTTGTACATCAGGACAAATTCCATGGGAAGAAGACAAAATAGCTTTTACAGGCAGATTAGGAGATCAAGTAACGACAAAACAAGGAGCTCTTTCTGCTCAATTATGCGCTTTACACGCTATTGCACAATTAAAAGAAGCCACTAATGGTGATTTAACTAGAGTTAAACAAATTATTAGAGTTGAAGGTACTATTTATGCCGCTCCAAATTTTAGTGAACACTCACAAGTATTAGATGGTGCTAGCAACCTTTTTAATGAGGTATTTGGAGAAAAAGGGAGACATACTAGAACAGCACAAGGGATGAATTCTTCGCCCCTTAATGCTAGTACTTTAATTTATGTTTTTGCCGAAATTGAATAAATTCTTTAGCCATGAATACTACTCCTTTGCAAATAGGTCAAATTGATCTAAGCTTTCATAAAGTTACTGCTGCTATTATTTTAGCTTATTTTGATACTATAGGACAAGCTTATCAATTACACACCCAGCCTCACGAAAAATTATTTGAAAAATATAGAAAAAAGGAGATAGATATGATTTTGGGTGCTTGGTTACCTTCCTCTCATGGAAAATACATAAGAGAAGTAGAAAATGAAACACATGAATTTTCAACACTGTATACACCTTTCTGTATTTGGGGAGTTCCAGATTATCTTCCAAAGGAGATAGAAAAAATAAGCGATATCACAAACCCTGCAATTGCAAAAAAATTTAATAAAACCATTCAAGGGATTAATGAAGGTGCAGGTATTTCGAGGTTTTCTAGAAATATTATAAAATCTTATGGTTTAGATTCTTTAGGTTTTAAATTTAAGACTGGAACCATTTCAGATTGTACTAATACCTTTATTGATGGCTATAAAAAGAAAGAATGGCTAATTATTCCACTATGGAAACCACAATATCTTTTTCATACCTATACTATAAGACCTTTAAAGGAGTCTAAGGGTTTATTAGGTGGTAAAGACAAGGCTACAATTTTAATTAATAAAAACGCTGTAAATAAATTAACTCCTAAAGCTCTTGAATATATTAAAAATGTAACTTTTGGTAACCAATTAGTTACTAAACTTGACTACGAATATCAAGTAAATGGAAATACACTTCAAAATATTGCAAAAACATTTTCAGAAAATAAGTTTGAGTAAATTATTATTATTTCCTAATACTTCTCATTAATTAATATTTCAAAATAAATAACTATTTTAGTGACTGTTACACTAACTAACAGTCACTAAATATGTCTAAAAAAATAGGATTAAAAGAAGCCATTTCAATAGGAATTGGTGGTATGGTAGGCGGTGGTATTTTTGCCGTTTTAGGTCTTGCTGTTTTACTTGCCAAAGGAGGAACTCCAATTGCTTTTTTACTTGCAGGTATATTGGCTTTATTAACCTCATACAGCTACGTTCATCTTTCTAAGAAATACCCAGATAGAGGGGGAACCGTAAAATTTATCAATCAAGGTTTTGGAAGAACTATTTTTAGTGGAGCAATTAACAATCTTTTATGGATAAGTTATATTGTAATGCTCTCCTTATATGCTTCTGCTTTTGGCTCTTATGCTCCTAACCTATGGGAAATTACTCAAAACAAAACACTCAACTTTCACATATATGCCAGTGCTATTATTTGTATAGCTACTGCTATTAACTATTACAGTATTGCTGTAGTAGGAAAAATTGAATCGTACGCAGTAGTTATAAAACTTATAATTCTTATTGGTTTTATTGCTATAGGAGCCTATGGACTAATAGGAAACCCTAGCATAGCGCAACTATCCATTAGTAACTGGGAAAACCCTATCAAATTATTTGCTGGAGGTATGGTTATTTTTGTTGCCTATGAAGGCTTTGAATTAATAGCCAATGCTGCTCCTGATATTGTAAATCCTGAAAAAAACATTTCAAAGGCTTATTACTACTCTGTAATATTTGTAATTGTATTGTACATTATCATTGCTCTTGTTACTGTAGGTTCTCTCCCATTTAATCAAATTGCCAAAGCACAGGATTATGTACTAGCAGAAGCCGCTAAACCAATGTTAGGACAAATAGGTTTTACCATTATAACCATAGCCGCATTAATATCTACATTTTCGGCTATTAATGCTTCATTATACGGAGGAAGTAAAGTGAACTATGAAATTGCAGAAGATGATGAACTACCACATCACTTTCTAGCCAAGTTTTGGAATCAACCTATCGGGTTGCTTATTACAGCTATAGCAACTTTGATATTAGTTAACACCTTGAATTTAGAGAGTATTTCTACCGCTGGTAGTGTTGGTTTTATCCTTATTTTCGGAATTGTGAATTACGTAGGCTTTAAGCTTTCAAAAGAAACAAACTCTAATAAAGGAATTCCTTTATTCGGTTGTATTTTATGTGCTGTTGCCCTAATTATTCTTATAAAACAACAATTAGAAACAAATCTTGTTGGTGTGTTTGTTTCTTTAAGCATTATTGTACTGTGTTTTATTCTTGAGTGGCTTTATAAGAAAAATGAAACTCCTACAAACAAACTTTAAATTCATCTATTATGGATCAATTTTTATCGAACATAACCAAAATTTGGCAAGAGTTTCAACAAAACATTTTAGAGCATATTCCTAAAGTTATCTTAGCACTTATCGTCGTTCTTATTTTTGCATTTATTGCTAACGGTGTTAAAAAAATATGTATTCGTATTTACCGAAAAGCTTTTAAAGAAAATTATTTAAATATTGAACGAATCATCGCCTCACTATTTTACGCTTTGTTCTTTGCTACTGGTGTATTATTAGCATTACACATTTTAGGCTTAGACAAACCTTTTGAAAAGTTATTGGCGGGTGCTGGTGTTCTAGGAATTATTGCTGGTTTTGCTTTAAAAGATATCGCTTCTAATATGTTTTCTGGACTGTTAGTTGATTTACAACGTCCGTATAAAGTGGGTGATTGGGTTGAAATTGACGGCAAATATGGTGTTGTGTTAGATATTAGTTGGCTTACTACTAAAATTAAAACCGTACCTGGACAGGAAGTATTTGTTCCTAACCAAATTATTTATAATGGAACTTTTACCAATTACTCCACTTGGGGAAAACGTCGTATTATATTAAAAAGCGGTGTTTCGTATGGTGACGATTTAGAACACGTTAGAGCTGTTGCTTTAGATGAAGTTCAAAAAATAAAAGAATACCTCCCAGAAGAAGGTATTGATTTTTATTTTACTGACATTGGTGGCTCTACTTACGACTTTATGCTACGTTATTGGGTAAAATTTGAATCTAATGATGATTTTTGTAGGGGAATGAACGATGTTATTATGCGTATTAAAAAGCGTTTTGAACAAGAAAACATCTCTATTGCATACCCTGTAACCACACTTGATTTTGGTGTGAAAGGAGGGGTAAACCTATTTGATAAAAATATCAAAGTTCAAAAACAATAACCTTTTTACTCTTCCAGTTTTGAATGTTCAGAATACGTTCGCCACTTTTCTAAACAAGTGGTAATGTCTTCTGGTACTTCAGAATCAAATTGTAAAAATTCTCCTGTAGTTGGATGTGTAAAACCTAAGGTTTTTGCATGCAAAGCCTGTCTCGGTAATACTTTAAAACAATTGTCTACAAATTGTTTGTACTTCGTAAATGTAGTTCCCTTTAAAATAGCATTCCCGCCATAACGTTCATCGTTAAAAAGCGTATGCCCTATATGCTTAAAGTGAGCTCTAATTTGGTGTGTTCTACCCGTTTCTAACTTACATTGCACCAAGGTTACATACGTAAGCCTTTCTAATACTTTATAATGGGTTACTGCATGTTTTCCATGTTCTCCATCAGGAAAAACATCCATTTGTAAGCGGTTCTTAAAGCTACGACCTATGTTTCCTTCAATCGTTCCTTCATCCTCTTCAATATTTCCCCAAACTAAAGCATAATACAACCGTTTAGTAGTGCGATCAAAAAACTGCTTTGACAAATGTGCCATGGCATATTCTGTTTTTGCAACGACCAACAATCCGCTTGTATCTTTATCAATACGATGTACTAAACCAGGGCGCTCATTAGAGTTGGTTGGTAAGTTTTCTATATGATGAATTAACCCGTTTACCAGTGTACCTGAATAATTTCCATGCCCTGGATGAACTACCATTCCTGCTGGCTTATTCACCACTATTACTTCATCATCTTCATACACTATATCAATAGGAATATCTTCTGCTACTAATAAATTTTCGTGAGGAGGATAAGTTAATACAACCCTAACTACGTCTTTTGGTTTTACCTTGTAATTAGGTTTAACAGCCACATCATTAACTAAAACATTGCCTGCTTTAGCTGCTTGCTGTATTTTATTTCGAGTAGCATTTTCAATAAAATTCATTAAAAATTTATCTACTCGTAAAGGTACTTGACCATCTGTTGCTACAAACCTATGGTGTTCGTACAAATCATCATTCTCTATCTCTGGAGTATAATCTTCCTGCATCAATCAATTATAAAATTAATAACCATTACCATCCCCTAAAATTAAATCGATGGTTGTTTGTTTTGGTAACTTAGTTCCCGGTTCAATTTTTTGTCCGTTATGTTTCAATCCACGAACCACATCTTTTCCTATATCGTGAACCCAAGTAACATTTGTTCCCACTTTAAATCCAACAGAACGTAAGTGTGTAGTAGCCTGACGTCTTGTACGTCCGTTTAAATTAGGTACTTCTACATCTCTGTACTTAGACGGATTTAGAGTTAAGTATATTTTACGTTTCTCTTTTACAAAGTTCCCCGCCTCAGGATCTTGCTCAATAACTGACTTCTTTGGGTAATCAGGATTGTAGCTAGCACTATCTATTACCACAAAATCTAAATTTAATTCACTAAGTTTCTGCTCAACATCAGTCAATGACATTTTGTGCAAGTTCGGCACTTGTATTTTTTGATTGTGATTTGTTGTAACCCCTAGCCACCACTGTAAAACAAATACAAAAACAAGTATTGAAACAATTGCTATGATTATATTTTTTAAAAAAGATTTACTTTTTATAAACTCAAATAAACCTTTAAAATTTTCGGTAAAATTACTCATGTCATTTTTTTGTAAGATCGCACAAATTTACAGTAAAAATATTACTATTTTAAATTCAACAAGTCTTAAACGAGTTTTTTTGGTAAGTTTGTATAATCCAACCATTGGATTTTAGACAAACAATGATTAAAACAGTAATTGAAATACATTTGAAGTGAAAAAAAACATCGCTATTATTATGGGAGGCTATTCCTCTGAAGTAGGAATTTCTCTAAAAAGTGGTAATGTAGTTTACAAACATATTGACTCTAAGAAATATAACGCGTATAAAGTTCATATTTTAGAAAACAAATGGGTATACGTCGATGATAACGAGCGAGAATATCCAATAAACAAAGAAGATTTTTCAATTGTAATGGGTGGGCAAAAAATTACATTTGATTGTGTTTTTAACGCTATCCACGGTACTCCTGGTGAGAACGGTATTATCTTAGCTTATTTCAATCTTATTGGTTTAAAACACACCTCTGCCCCTTTCTATCAAATGGCGTTAACCTTCAATAAACGCGATACTTTAAGTGTGGTAAAACAATACGGAATAGCAACAGCTGTTTCTATATATTTAAACAAAGGCGATACTATAAATTGTGACGAATTTATAAAAAAAGTAGGCCTTCCATGTTTTGTAAAGCCTAACAGTGCGGGGTCTAGCTTTGGAATTTCAAAAGTATATACCAAAGCAGCACTTATTCCTGCTATAGAAAAAGCATATGAAGAAGATACTGAAATATTAATTGAAAGCTTTTTAGATGGCACCGAAGTATCTGTTGGGGTTATTCAATACAAAGGAGAAACTAAAGTACTTCCAATAACAGAAATTGTCTCTGAAAATGATTTCTTTGATTACAAAGCTAAATACGAAGGTGAGTCGCAAGAAATTACTCCCGCACGTTTAACGGATGCTCAAAGAAAGAGAGTTGAAGAAGTAGCCAAACGGGTGTATGAAATTTTAAACATGAGTGGTTTTTCTCGTTCAGAATATATATTAGTTAATAACGAGCCACATTTTATTGAAATGAATACTGTGCCTGGGCTAACTGAAGCAAGTATTTTACCACAACAAGCCAATCACGCAGGCATTTCTTTAACTGAATTATTCGGAAATGCTATTGAAATGGCTTTAAACGACAAAACATAATGAAAAGAGCTATTTTTCCTGGGTCTTTCGACCCAATTACGTTAGGACACGTAGATATTATTGAACGAGGTGTTACCCTTTTTGATGAGTTAATCATTGCAATTGGTGTAAATGCTGATAAAAAATACATGTTTTCTTTAGAAGAACGTCAACGTTTTATTGAGGAAACTTTTAAACACGAGCCAAAAATAAAAGTACGTACTTATAGCGGACTTACGGTGAATTTTTGTAAAGAACAAAACGCACAATTTATTTTAAGGGGGTTGCGTAACCCTGCCGATTTTGAGTTTGAAAAAGCTATTGCACATACCAACAGAAAACTTTCTGAAATAGAGACTGTATTTTTACTAACCTCTTCAGGTAAAAGTTATATTTCTTCGTCTATTGTAAGAGATGTTATTAGAAACGATGGAGACTATACTGGACTGGTACCCGATGCCGTTAGTATTTAATTTTTAAAACACCCTCCTTTTGAAAAAACTATTTATACTTCTTTTAATTATAGCCAGTGCTTGTAAACAAGTGCCTACAAAAAAGAATATCGATTTTACAACACTCTTTGAAACCTCAAACGGAACGGAGACTCCTACTTATAAAGAGGTTATTTCTTTTTATGAAGAGTTGGCTAACACTTACCCTGAAATTTCCTTGTTTGAGATTGGTACTACTGATATTGGCAAACCTTTACACTTAATTGTTTTTAATGCTGAAGGAAAAACAAATATCAAAGAACTTAAAAGTTCCTCTAAAAATAGAATTTTAATCAATAACGGTATCCATCCAGGAGAATCTGACGGAATAGATGCTTCTATGCTTTTATTAAGAGACATCGTTCAAAATGATTCTTTAAAAAACAACTACAAAAATTCTTTAATTTGTGTTATTCCTGTCTATAATATTGGTGGCGCACTAAACAGAAACTCACACACGAGAGCCAACCAAAATGGTCCAAAAGAATACGGTTTTAGAGGAAATGCTCGCAACTACGACTTAAATCGTGATTTTATTAAACAAGACACTAAAAATGCCGCAGCTTTTGCAGAAATATTTCACACGGTAAATCCAGACATTTTTATAGATAATCACGTAAGCAACGGAGCAGATTATCAGTACGCAATTACCCATCTTTTTACCCAACACAATAAGTTAGGAGGAAAACTTGGTCAGTTTGTCGAAACTAAAATGCGTCCTGAAATAGAACAATCTTTAGCGCAAAAAGACATCATGATAACCCCGTATGTAAACGTTTGGGGAACTACTCCTGAAAATGGATGGTCGCAGTTTTTCGATTCTCCTAGGTATTCTACTGGGTACACTACCCTCTTCAATACCTTAGGACTAATGGTTGAAACCCACATGCTAAAACCGTATAAGATTAGAGTAGAACAAACCTATGAATTGTTGTTTTCTAGTTTGGATTTTTCCGAAAATAATAGTCGTGAAATAAAAGATTTACGAAAAAATGCCGTTGAAGAAATAATAAATAAGAAAACCTATCCCGTTGTGTTCACAGTTGATAAGAATAAACCTACAGCTCTTCATTTTAAGGGGTACGAAGGAACTTTTATAGACAGTAAAGTTACCAGTGGAAAACGTTTGTTTTACAACAGAACAAAACCTTATAATGTAAAGGTCTCTTATTATAACAACTTTATTTCCACCAAAGAAATTACCATACCAAAAGCCTATATTTTACGACAAGGATGGCACGGTGTTGTAGAGCGATTGAACAACAACATTGAGTTTACTCCTTTTAAAAAAGATACTATTTTAACCGTTGAAACGCAGTACATCAAAGAGTTTGACACCCGAAAAATGGCTTATGAAGGTCATTATTTACATTCCAACACCGAAGTTTTCAGAACAAAAAATCAACAAGTTAAATTTTATCAAGGAGATATTTACATTCCTACAAACCAAACTGGAATACGTTATATTATTGAAACTTTAGAAGCGGAAGCTCCAGATTCTTTTTTTAATTGGAATTTCTTTGATACTATTTTACAACAAAAAGAAGGCTATTCTGCTTATGTATTTGAAGATATTGCTGAAGAATTTTTAAGCAAAAACCCTTCAATTCAACAAGAGTTTTTAGAGAAATTAAAGGAAGAGGAAGATTTTGCTAAAAATCCCCAAGCACAATTATACTGGGTATACAAAAAAACTCCCCATTACGAAAAAGCACATAAGAAGTTACCTATTTTTAAGTTATATTAATAGTTTTTTAACCTCTTAATTACATTTTCATACATTTGTTACCGATTAGGAAATTAATCTAAATGAACAAAGAACCCTTAAAATCTGTTTGTGATCAGAAAAATTTTGAAGAAATCTTCAATTTACACTCACAAACATTAAGAAATTACATATATTATAAGTGCGGTGATACCCAGCAAGCTGAAGATATCGTACAAGAAGCGTATATAAAACTGTGGAACAATTGCGCCAAAGTCTTTTTTGATAAAGCCAAATCGTACCTCTATACGGTAGCGAATAATCATTTTTTAAATGATGCAGCACACAAAAAAGTAGTTTTGGAACACCAAAAACAAAGTATCTCTTCAGGAAAAACAAATGAAACTCCTCAATTTCTTTTAGAAGAAGAAGAATTTCATGCTAAACTAAAAAAAGCAATTGCAGACTTACCAGAAAAACAACGAGAAGTTTTTTTATTGAGTCGAATAGATAAGAAAAAGTATAATGAAATTGCAGATATTGTTGGAGTGTCTGTAAAAGCTGTAGAAAAAAGAATGAGTAAAGCTCTTCTTACATTAAAAGAGCAAATAGGTAAAGTATAATAAAAAATAATATTTGTAGTAGGGTAATTAGTCTTTTACCTGTTTTTATACAAATAGCACGAATAACAGAAAATGAAAATAAATTATAAAGATGAAACTTTTTTAGCCAGATGGATAGCTAATGAGCTATCTGCTGAAGAGTTGATGGAGTTTCAACAAACAGAAGCTTATCATCAATTTAAAGCCATTGATACTGCTTCTCAATTATTAAAAACTCCTTCTTATGATAAAGAAGAAGCTTTTGACAAAATTAAAACCACCTTAGCAGTAACAAAAACTAACAAAAAAGTAGTAAAATTCATTCCTACTTGGATGTATGGTGCTGTTGCTTCTATCGCTTTATTAATTAGTTTCTTGTATATTAATAACAATAGCGTTGATTTTTCTACAAATTATGGAGAACAACTAACCATTACTTTACCAGACAATTCTAAGGCTTATTTATCTCCCAAATCTGAAATAACGTACAAAAAACGTAATTGGGATACTCAAAGAGAATTGTTTTTAAAAGGAAAAGCATACTTTGAAGTAGAAAAAGGAAAATCTTTTACGGTAAAGTCTAATGAAGGAAATGTTACAGTGCTAGGAACTAAGTTTACTGTAAATACTTCAGAAAACTATTTTGAAGTTAAATGTTATGAAGGCAAGGTAAAAGTTACTTCTAAAAGTAAAGAAGAAGTTATTTTAACTAAAGGAAAGGCTTACAGAAATTACAGTAACTCAAGTGAGAAATGGGAATTTTTAGACAAAACCCCTTCTTGGATTAAAGGAGAAAGTTCTTTTAACAATACTCCATTACATCAAGTTATAAAGGCTTTAGAAAATCAATTCAAATTAAACTTTGACGCTTCAAGAATAGATACCTCTCAACGTTTTACAGGTACATTTACACACGAAGATGTTACTATTGCATTGCAAACTGTTTTTGCTCCTATGAAAATTTCTTATAAATTAGCAGAAAATAGTTCAGTTGTATTGACATATAGTAAATGAAGATAAAATTAAGTATACTTTTTATATGCTTAGCGATGTCTATTTTTTCCCAGGAAAAGGTAGACATTTCTTTTATTAATGCACCTTTATTAGATGTATTGAAAGAAACGGAAGCCCATTTTGGTGTTAAGTTCTCTTTTAATACAGAAATAATTCATGGTAAAAACTTTACTTTTAAAAAGAAAAAATGTGAGCTTGTATATCTTATAGGAGAAATAGAACGTCAAACACCTTTAATTTTTAACCAAATTAACGAGCGTTATTATTACATAACCAAAAACTCAAACTTTAGGCCCAACGAATACAATCTTTTAAAAGAAGTTCTTATTACAAATTACATAACCTCCGGTATTCATAAAAAAAAGAATGGGGGTATATCTATTCTGCCGAAACAACTAGGTGTTTTACCAGGTTTAACAGAACCCGATGTATTCGAAAGTTTAAAAATTATACCCGGTGTTCAAAGTCCTAATGAAACTGCTGCCGGTATTTATATAAGAGGTGGAACGCCAAATCAAAACTTAGTTTTGTGGGATGGAATAAAAATGTATTACTCAGGGCATTTCTTTGGAATGATTTCAGCTTTTAATCCATATACTACCAAAGAAGTTACCCTGTCTAAAAGTGGTACAGGAGCTAGGTATGGAAATCGAGTTTCTGGAGTAATTGATATCAAAACCACCGAAAAAGTTCCAGAAAAAGTTACAGGAAACTTTGGTCTAAACATGACTCATGCAGATGTGCTACTTACTATTCCCTTCTCAGATAAAACAGCTCTTTCTTTTTCAGCTAGAAGGTCTTTTTCTGATATTTTAAAAACTTTTACCTTCGATAAGTTATCTATGCGTGTTTTTCAAACATTTGACGATAATCAAGAAAATCAAATTATAGATAAGAATATTAAATTTGATAGAGATAATAAATTTAAATTTTCAGATTATACTACAAAGTTCATTTACAAACCTAATGAAGATGAAACTTTAAGTTTAAGTTTCTTATACACAAAAAATCAAATGTTTAACGACTTTAGTATTCCTGTATATAAAGATAAATACAACGATAAGTTAGATATTGACAATACAGGTATAAGTGTAAACTGGAAAAAAAAATCTACCGAAAAGAAGACACATAATGTGAAAAGCTATTTTTCTAATTTTCACTTAGATTATGTGGGCAATTACAACTACATAGATGATTATCTGATTCTATTATCAACGAAAAGCAATTCTTTAACCGATTTTGGTATTTCATACAATATGAATTATTCTTTTAATGATAGAACAGCTCTATTTTGGGGGTACGACTTTACGTCAACCAAAGCAGCTTATGAGTTAAAATACCTTATTGACTTAGAAGGGGAAAATCGATATTCATCGATACAGAAAGACAAAGGAACAAACAATACACACTCTGTTTTTGCTGAATACTTATACGATAACGACAACTGGAATATCAATTCTGGAGTGCGATTGAATTACTTTTCTAAAATCGACAAACTTGTTTTTGAGCCTCGATTATACTTTGAAAAAAAGCTTACATCAAACTTAAGCTTCAAAGCTTCTTTTGAACAAAAAAATCAAACATTGAGTCAAATTATAGAATTTCAAACCTCTAGCTTAGGTTTTGATTTAGAAAACCAAATATGGGCTCAAGTAAATAATGACGACATTCCTCTTCAAAAAAGTTTGCAAGTCTCTACTGGAATACTTTTTAACAAAGACAATTGGAAAATAGACATTGAACCCTATTATAAAAAAGTTAGTGGGATGACATCGCAAACGAGTGGATATAATGACCAAACTGCTGATTTTTCTAATGGGAAAGGAAAAGTATATGGTATTGACATGTTGGTTAATAAAAAATTTAATAATTACAGAACTTGGATTAACTATTCATACACTAAAAACAGGTTTAAGTTTTTAGATTTAGAAAACAAGTTCTTCCCTGCAAATCACGACATCACCAATTACTTTTCTTGGTCTCATGCATACAAGTTAAATAACTACGAGTTTTCTTTTGGGTGGATTTACAGAACTGGAAACCCTTATACGGCGGTTAAACAATTTTATACCGATGACGATGGCGCTCCTCACATTTACTTGGACTCAGACAATATAAATGCACTTAGACTTCCTAAGTATAGTCGATTTGATACCTCAATGACCTATTCTTTTAATTTTTCTGAAAGATGGAAGGGTAAGCTAGGCTTTTCTTTACTGAATATTTTTAATAAAAAGAATATTTTAAGTAGAACCTTTAACGCTATTCCTATTAGAAACTCTAATAATGAGATTGAATACAAACTAAAAGAGGTAAACAAAGTATCTTTAGGAATTACTCCTAATGTTGTTTTTAGAGTTAATTTTTAACTAAAAAGGACTTTACAAAATGTAAAGTCCTTTTTAGTTTAATAATTTCTATATTGTTTTGTGTCTTCAAAAATGTGCTCTAAAATTTGTTTTTCTCTTTCATCAAACACAATTCCTCGTCTTTTCATTACCACATCTGCAACCTCAAAAACTTTATTTGTTTTATATTCAGTAAATCCTGAAGCTCCTCCCCAACTAAATGAAGGTACAAAATTTCTGGGAAACCCACTTCCAAAAATGTTTGCTGAAACACCAACAACAGTACCTGTATTAAACATAGTGTTAATTCCACATTTGGAATGATCTCCCATCATCAAGCCACAAAATTGTAAGCCTGTTTTGGCAAAACGCCCTGTTTCATAATTCCACAACTTAACTTCAGCATAGTTATTTTTTAGATTCGAGTTATTACTATCTGCTCCTATATTACACCACTCACCTAGTACAGAGTTTCCTAAAAACCCGTCATGTCCTTTATTAGAATACCCAAATAACACGGAGTTATTCACCTCTCCTCCTACTTTACAATAAGGACCTAAAGTAGTTGCTCCATAAATTTTTGCCCCCAACTTTAACACTGAGTTCTCACACATCGCTAAAGCTCCACGTACAACAACTCCCTCCATTATTTCAGTATTTTTTCCAATGTAAATAGGACCTGTTGAAGCATTTAAAGTAGCAAAAGTTAGTTTAGCTCCTTTTTCTACAAAAATATCATTTCTATTAACACAATTAACCGTTTCTGGAATTGGTTGCGACTTTCTTCCTTCAGTTAGTAAATCAAAATCGGCTCTTATAGCTTTCTCATTTAAAGAAAAAATATCCCATGTATTTTTTATTTGAATGATATCATCTTCAAACTCTAAATGCTCATAAGTAGAAAAATTAACTTCTTCTTGGTTATCGGTCGTAAAAAAAGCGATAACATCTTCGCCTTTAAAAATTGCTTGATTAGCTTGTAAATTTTTAACCATTTCAACCAAAGGCTTAGTGGGCAAAAAAGAAGCATTTAACAATACGTTTTCTTCCATTTCAACCATAGGGTATTTTTCTTCTAAATACTCTTCAGTCACGGTTGTTGTTGTTAAACCTAAGTATTTTTCCCACTTTTCTCTAATAGTTAAAATACCTACTCTAATATCAGCTACTGGTCGTGTATATGTAAATGGTAGTAAGGCTGAGCGTACATCACCATCGAATAAAATATAGTTCATATTAATTATTTTTTGAAGCAACACAAACTTACCACTTTCAAATCATTTTACAAGTCAAAATATAAACCTTACTTTTGTTATCATACATTCTTTAATAGATTACTATGAAAAAAATTTTAGGATTAATTTTAATTGGTATAGCTCTTATAGCAGCAGCATATTATGCTTTTATTTACTTTGTACCTTATAGTGAAGGTGTTCGCTCGGGTGAGCTAATAAAAATTAGCTACAAAGGTGTGTTAGTAAAAACATGGGAAGGTGAAATTAGTCAAGGTATTTCAGGAGCACAAATTTTTGCTTTTTCTGTAGAAGACAATCAAAAAAAGGTCATCGAAAAGCTTCAAGAATATCAAGGTCGTTATGTAAAAGTTACTTACAAAGAGCGTTTCGGAACTTTCTTTTGGCTAGGTGATACAAAGTATTTTATAACTCACGTGGAAGAAGAACAATCTCCTCACTTTAGAGGAATAAGAAAAGACAATGAATAATACTATTTATAGAAACATAGAAGATACTCGCATTACTATTTCTGAGTTAATGCTTCCTTCTCATGCTAATTTTAGCGGTAAAATTCACGGAGGGTACGTTTTAAAGCTAATGGATCAAATAGCTTTTGCATGTGCCTCTAAACACTCAGGTACTTATTGCGTAACAGCATCTGTAGATACCGTTAACTTTATAAACCCTATTGAAGTAGGTGAATTAGTTACCATGAAAGCGTCTATTAATTATGTAGGTAAAACTTCAATGGTAGTTGGTATCCGCGTGGAAGCACAAAACATACAAACAGGAAAGACCAAACACTGTAATTCTTCTTATTTTACTATGGTAGCCAAAAAAGATAACGGTGACAATGCCAACGTTCCAGGAATCATTATTAATGACGATAATGAAATGCGTCGTTTTTTAGAAGCTATTCATAGAATTAAAATGAAAAAAAATAGACAAGAGAAGTTTGATAATGATAATTTTACCGCTCAAAACTATATCGAGGAGCTTAAAAATTATAATGTGAAGATTGAGTTATAACTATGACTGAAATTATCGATCTAAGTCAAGATATTTTTGACGGAATGCCTGTTTATAAAAGCCTTCCACAAGTCAAAATGTCTGTGCACAACACTCATGAAGAGTGGGATGGAATTAAAAACCCTACAACCAAAACTCCAGCTGTATATAAACTAGAGATGGGAGAGCATACAGGAACTCATGTTGATGCTTTAAATCATATGGCTGCAAAGCACAAAGGAAAATCTATAGATACTATGCCACTTAGTATGTTTTATACTGAAGGTATTTGTTTAGATTTTTCTCATAAGGGCTTACAAGAATTAATTACCTCTGAAGAAATTAGAGAACAACTAGATAAAGAAAAACTTAGCATTAAGGAGGGGGATACGGTTCTTCTTTGTACCAACCACTACACAAAACATTTTACTACAGAAAATTGGGGAAAAGGCCCTGGTATTACCGCTGAATGTGCTACTTGGCTTGGCGAACAAAAAATTTCAGCTTTTGGTGTAGAAACTATGTCTCCAGGTATTCCAAAAGTTTCCAACAAAGAAGTACATTATATTTGTGGTGAAATGGGTTTTACACACTATGAAAACATGATAAATCTAGATAAATTATTAGGTAGAGGTAGATTTCGATTCATAGCATTGCCATTAAAAATTAGAGGAGGTACGGGATCACCTGTAAGAGCTGTTGCTATATTTGAATAATCCTTTTTTACTGCTGTATAGTCTCTCTAAATGACGATATAAATTGTCTGCTCCATTACCACTTTTAGTAATCCCCCACTCGTTTCAAGGAAAACATACACTTTAACCACCATACATAACCTGTAAAAAAAGAGGGAAAACACCTCCTTAAAACCTATTCATTTACATGCTGGTAAAAACAAGGTCTAGAATAACTTTGTCAACTAATAATCAATCAATTAACCTAAACCTATTGTAATGAAAAAACTAGCATTAATGGTAAGCTGTTTACTTATAAGTAATTATTTGTTTTCACAACAAGTAAACATTAAGTACAACGTTAACAACCATACCTTGTCAGGTAAATTAAACAACACCTCTATTTCTTCAGTTATAAAAGAACTTTCTAAACAAAACTTTCTTTTATTCATCGTTGGAGATAATAAGAACTTTAATGTTACAGGTCAATTATCAAACACACCTGTTGATCGTGCCCTTTCAGAAATCATTCCTTCTACTATTAAATTCTTTTATAAAATAGACTCTAAAGAAGGAGAAAATAAGATGATCTCTACCGCTGCGAATGCTCCCTTGATTTTCAACTCTTCTAACCTACTCTTAGCAAAGCAAACTAATGATAAAAATCAACGTATTGATAAGAGTAAACCTAAATTAGGTGTTAGTAGTAAGTTACTTCAAGTAAAAAAAATAAACACTTTTAAAAACATAAAAAAAGTGAAAGACCCTTTTAAACCTAAAAACATAAAATTTAGGGGTACTACAGCAATGAGTAAAACGGGGGGAATTAAGCCTGCCTTAGCCAGAAGTATTAGAAAAATAGACAATCTTTCTCCTGAGCTTAGTTTGCAAAACAAAAAAGGGAGAATTCTAAAAAAACACTTAGTCGTAACGTATAAAATTACTAATAATGGAATGACTCCTGTGTCTAAAACCGAAGTAGAAGGAAGTTACTCTTTACCTACCGAGGAGTCTGGAAACTGGGCTATTATTGGTTTAGAGGACAACAATACTGTACTTGCTGAAACTTTTGAAAACCCTCTTAGTTATAGAACAATATTTGATCCTAAAAAAAGTGATCACAAGGAGTTTACTGCAAAAGAAGCATATGTATCGGTTAAAATGCCTATTAAATATAAATCAAAAGTAGCCTCAGAAAAACTAGATCTCAAGCTAGTTAAGTTTAAAGATATTTCTAATGCCAAAAACATTTTACAAAAGGTACAAAGAAAGCAATTGCGAAAAAGTGATTTAAACACCTCTTTCCAAATTTTAAGAACAGCCCCTAAGGCTGATTTTTCTAAACTGAAAAAAATTACTAACCAATAATCAGAAAAAATGAAAAACGTACATAAAACATTAATAATATTAATGACTTTTCTAGCTGTTGCAGCTTATTCACAAACCAAAAGCACCTTATTATATAACGGAAGTTCTGCTTCAAAATTTGATATTGTATTCATGGGAGATGGTTTTACTTCATCTAACCAAAGTGAATTTAATAATTTGGTTGCCGATTATTTTAAAGCGATGTTTACTCATGAAAATGGTAATTTAGACAATGTTTTGTCTGAACTACAAGACGCTTTTAATGTATATAGAGTAAACCTAAACTCTAGTCAATCTGGAGTAACACAATACACCTGCGACAACGACGACTGTAGTAATAATCCAGCTGATAATAGAAATACAGCGTTGAACTTTAAGTATTCAGGGTGCTGGAACTGTTGTTGGATGTCAAAATCTAGCAATACTGATAGTAAAATTAACAATGCTTTAAACACTGTTGGTTTATCTGGTGCTGACTTTGTTGTTGTGATTCTAAATGAATCAGGTTTTGGAGGGTGTTCATATGGGAAAGTATTATCTATCACTAAATCTACCAGCAATAATGTGTTGCTACATGAATTAGGACACTCCGTTGGTAAATTAGCTGACGAATATACAAGACCTGGTTGCTTTAGCGGAACCAATCCTTCTGCTGTGAATGTTGATAAAAACAGCAATCCTAGTAAGTGGAATAAGTTTGCTAGAAGCACTGTAACTACTGGGGCTCCATCAGAATATAATGTAGATGGTTTTGAAGGTGGACGTTATAACGAAACCTGTATTTATCGCCCTTCAAACAACAGTACTATGAAAGGCAATACCAACCTATTTAATCCACCTAGTTATAACGAATTCTGGACAAGAAATAAATCAAAAAGTAATTATAACTTTAACAAACCAATAATAGGCAACTTCCAGGGAAACAGCTACAATGATGTAGTACTTCATTACGGAAATTATATCGCTGCCTATCCTACCGAACATCCAAAGGGCTTTACTGGTAGTGGAGCAAACATAACACGCCCAGCTAACTCATATGTAACCACTAAAAAAATTAAAGGCTCAGGTGGTACATGGTATGTATCTTCAAAAGATCAATTTTATGTAGGAGACTTTACAGGAGATGGCTATGATGATTTGCTCGTTTTTTATCCCAACAATCAATATTCAAGATTAGGAATATTAAAATCTACTCCGAATGGGTTTGAATGTATTAAAAAGATATATTACAACCTAAACGGTTGGCAGATGCGAAATGGTGACAAGTTCTTTATTGCTGATTTTAATGGAGATGGGAAGGATGACTTCTACATATTTAATGCTACTAACTGGAATCAAGGCTATATGGGAATGTACAGATCTACAGGTAGTAACTTCTCTTATGTAAGACGATATGACAAATATTTACCGGGTCATTATATGAGTTCTACTGATAAATATTTTGTAGCAGATTACACCGGTGATAACAAAGAAGAGTTGGTATTATTCAATACGAATTCTAAAGTTACCAGAATGTTCAAATCTACAGGAAGTTCATTAACAAAAACTAAGGAGTATTTTGCTAGTTTACCGGGTTGGACAAGTAAACCTGGTGATAAATATCATATTGCGGATATTAATGGAGATGGAAAAGATGATGTATATATTTTTAATGGCACAAACTGGGGACCAGAATATTTATTATTACTTAGATCTGATGGAAACGAATACAAGTATATTAAAAGATATGACGATGCTTTACCCGGTTGGAATATGAACAATCGTGATAAATTTTATGTTGCTGATATTAACGGTGACGGAAAAGACGACTTATACGTCTTCAATAATCAAGATTGGTCTACTCAATACTTAGGACGTGTAATTACCAATGGTAGTACAGTAAGTGTAAACTACCAAAGCGACTGGATTGGTGGCTGGAACCTTGGTAGTAGTGATAAATTAATTGTAGACGACCGTAAAACTGGAAAAGACAACTTATTTATACACAATACCAACTGGTTTGCTTACATGTGGCCAGGTTCTTCTAACATGTACATAAAAGGAATGTATAAAGATTATATTCATGCCTTTAAGTATCATGATTACGGATGGTATTAATATCGTAACTTTATAAAAAGAATAACACGGTTATTTCATAGTCGTGTTATTCTTTTAATTCTAACGTTTTTTATTATGAAACATCTTGCTTTATATCCTTTATTTTTTTTATTTCTTGTTTTAAACTGTAAAAATTATACGACCAAAAAATCTCAAAACGATTTTAATTCATCAGTAAATATCTCAAAAAACCAAGAATACTATTTCACCGTCAACTTTGAATTTACCAAAGAGCGTTATCAACTAATTTCAAAATCTCAAAATGAAGGAAATTTGTTATTTGATATCCAAAACCCTACCGATATGTTTTTGGTAGCCTATCAAAATGAAGATTTATTCTTTTATAGTGAATTAAACGACCCTTTAACCATAAGACCTGTGGGTGGAAAGGAAATGGAAAAAACAGTAGAAAAAGGCTCTCAAAACATCAATTTACCTAAAAAATTTGCTCAGAAAAAGAATACTAAAAACCTTGATATTTATCTGTATAAAGTAAATGGATATATAGAGAATTTTGACACAAAAGTTTACTCAAAAGAAAAAGTAGAACAACTAGAAAAAGCAAAACTTATAAAAAAAAGATATACTATTAATGCTGAGCAATTAGTTAACTTTTTAAACCAATAAAAAAATCCGAAGTTTAATAAACTTCGGATTTTATCTATTTTAATTCTAAAACGCTTTTACTTACTCAAGTACATTTTACGTCTTGCATATAAATCGTAAAAGGCATCGTCTCTTAAACTTTCAATAAATAAGATGCTTTCTCCTGTTGATTTCATTTCAGGCCCTAAGTTCTTATTTACGTTTGGAAACTTATTAAAAGAGAATACAGGTTGCTTAATTGCAAACCCTTCTAACTGAGGATTGAAATCAAAATCAGTAACTTTCTTCTCTCCTAACATCACTTTGGTAGCATAATTTACATAAGGTTCTTTATAAGCTTTTGCTATAAATGGAACCGTACGAGATGCACGTGGATTTGCTTCAATGATATATACTTTATCATCTTTAATCGCAAACTGAATGTTAATTAATCCAACTGTATCAAGTGCTAAAGCAATGGTTTTAGTATACTCTCTAATTTGTTCCAATACTAACTCTCCTAAATTAAACGCTGGTAAAGTAGCATTTGAATCTCCTGAGTGGATTCCACAAGGTTCAATATGCTCCATTATCCCAATAATATACACATTTTCACCATCGCAAATTGCATCAGCTTCTGCTTCAATAGCTCCTTCTAAATAATGATCTAATAATAATTTGTTATTTGGAATTTTACGCAATAAATCTACTACATGCTCTAATAACTCCTCTTTATTAATCACAATTTTCATTCCTTGTCCTCCTAATACATACGATGGACGCACTAAGATTGGAAAGTCTAACTCATCTGCTAACGCTAAAGCTTCATCTGCATTTTCTGCTACTCCAAACTCAGGATAAGGAATATTATTTTCTTTTAACAAGCTTGAAAAACTTCCACGATCTTCTGCTAAATCTAACGCTTTAAAGCTCGTTCCTAAAATTGGAATTCCATAACGCTCTAGTTTTTCTGCTAACTTTAAAGCTGTTTGCCCTCCTAATTGAACAATAACTCCTTCTGGTTTTTCATGCTTAATAATATCGTAAATATGTTCCCAAAAGACTGGCTCGAAGTATAATTTATCTGCCGTATCAAAATCAGTAGAAACTGTTTCAGGGTTACAGTTAATCATAATAGTTTCGTAACCACATTCTTTTGCTGCATACACCCCATGAACGCAACAGTAATCGAACTCAATTCCCTGCCCTATTCGGTTTGGTCCAGAGCCCAATACAATTACTTTTTTCTTATCAGAAACGATACTTTCATTCGATACAGAAACTTCTCCATCAGGAGTTTCAATTTCACTTTCAAAAGTTGAATAATAATAAGGAGTCTGTGCTTTAAACTCGGCTGCACAGGTGTCTACTAACTTATAAACACGCTTTATTTTTAACTCTTCACGCTTCGCATATACTTCACTTTCTAAACAACCTAACATGTGAGCGATTTGACGATCACCATATCCTTTTTGCTTGGCTTCTAACAATAATTCTCTACCAAGCGTATCAACAGTATGTTTAGAAATTTCTTTCTCTAACTCGTATAATTCTTCATATTGGCGCAAGTACCACATATCAATCCTAGTGATTGCATGTATTTTACTCAATGGAATTCCCATTTGAATGGCATCGTAAATAGCAAATACACGATCCCAAGAAGCATGTGTTAATTTATCAATAATTTGGTTATAGTCTTTATATCCTTTACCATCTGCTCCAATCCCGTTACGTTTAATTTCTAACGATTGTGTTGCTTTATGCAATGCTTCTTGGAACGAACGTCCAATTCCCATCACTTCTCCAACCGCTTTCATTTGTAGACCTAATGTTCTATCAGACCCTTCAAACTTATCAAAGTTCCAGCGAGGTATTTTTACAATTACATAGTCTAAAGTTGGCTCAAATAAAGCTGAAGTAGACTTGGTTATTTGGTTGTCTAACTCATCTAAAGTATATCCTACTGCTAATTTAGCAGCAATTTTTGCAATTGGATATCCAGTTGCTTTCGATGCTAATGCTGATGAACGAGATACACGTGGGTTAATCTCAATAGCAATAATATCTTCCTTTTCATCTGGAGAAACGGCAAACTGTACGTTACATCCCCCTGCAAATTCTCCAATAGAACGCATCATTTTAATTGCCATATCTCTCATTTTCTGATATGTTTTATCAGAAAGAGTCATTGCTGGAGCTACTGTAATAGAGTCTCCTGTGTGGATTCCCATTGGGTCCATATTTTCAATAGAACAGATAATAACAACATTATCGTTATCATCACGTAATAACTCTAATTCATATTCTTTCCATCCCATCATGGCCTTATCAATCATTACTTCGTGGATTGGAGAAATTTCTAAACCTCTAGATAATGATTCTTCAAATTCTTTTTCATCATATACAATAGATGCTCCTGCTCCTCCTAAAGTAAAAGAAGCTCTAATACATAATGGAAATCCGAATTCTTGTGCAATTTCTTTTCCTTTTAAAAAGGATGTTGCGGTAGCTTGAGGCGCCATTGGCACGTCAATTTTCTCCATTAATAAACGGAATTTATCTCTATCTTCTGTGATATTAATAGCATCAATATCTACCCCAATAATTTCAACATCAAAGTCTTCCCAAATTCCTTTTTCATCAGCTTCAATACAAAGGTTCAAGGCTGTTTGCCCTCCCATAGTAGGTAAAACAGCATCAATTTGTGGGTGCTCTTTTAAAATTTGAATAATAGACTTTGTATTCAAAGGTAACAAGTATACATGATCAGCCATCGAAGGGTCTGTCATAATAGTTGCAGGATTCGAATTAATTAAGATGGTTTCTATTCCATCTTCTCTCAAAGATCTTAACGCTTGAGATCCTGAATAATCAAATTCACATGCTTGACCAATAACAATTGGTCCTGATCCAATAATTAAAATCGATTTAAGGTCTTGTCTTTTAGGCATTTTAGTCTGTGTTGTGTTGTGGTGTAAAAATAAAAATTGTTTGGTTATAAAAAAAGGCGATACTTAATAGTAACGCCTTTAAAATATTAACAATAGTTAATCATTATTTCTTTGGTCTAGATTCAGATGAAACAGACAACTTTTTTCTTCCTTTTGCTCTTCTTCTAGCTAATACTTTACGTCCATTAGCAGAAGCCATTCTTTCGCGGAAACCGTGTTTGTTTCTTCTTTTTCTCTTCGATGGTTGGTACGTTCTTTTACTCATTACAGTATATCTTAAATATCTTCTTTAAAAAATGTTTTGCTTTTGTGAAATTCCGTCTGCTAAAAGCGTGGGCAAATATACAACAGTTTTTCAGTCTGACAAACCCTTATTTTATTTTTTTTAAAAAAAAGTTTGTTTGGCAAACATACATAATTTTTCTGTACGTTTTTTCTCTTTTTTATTTGTTGTAATTGCCAGACTTCTTACTTTTGCGCAAACCTAACAGTACCATGAACAACACAAAATACGTTTTTGTAACCGGAGGCGTAACTTCATCACTAGGGAAGGGAATTATTGCCGCTTCTCTAGCCAAATTATTACAAGAAAGAGGATACTCAGTAACCATTCAAAAGTTGGATCCATATATTAATATAGATCCAGGGACATTAAATCCATACGAACATGGAGAATGCTATGTTACCGATGACGGAGCTGAAACAGATTTAGACTTAGGACATTACGAGCGTTATTTGAACATTCCTACTTCACAAGCTAATAACGTTACTACAGGACGAATATATCAGTCTGTAATTAACAAAGAGCGCAAAGGAGCCTTTTTAGGAAAAACAGTTCAAGTTATTCCTCATATTACTGATGAAATTAAAAACAGAATCCAAATTTTAGGTAACACAGGCGATTTCGACATTGTTATTACTGAAATTGGAGGAACCGTTGGTGATATTGAATCCTTACCCTATATAGAAGCTGTTCGTCAATTACAATGGGATTTAGGAGAAGACAATGCTATTGTTATTCACCTAACCCTTGTTCCTTATTTGGCAGCGGCGGGTGAATTAAAGACAAAACCCACACAGCACTCTGTAAAAACATTAATGCAAAGTGGTGTAAAACCTGACATTTTAGTATGTCGTTCAGAGCATGAAATCTCAGATGACATTAAACGCAAACTAGCTTTATTTTGTAATGTTAAAAAGCAAAATGTAATTCAGTCGTTAGATGCTGAAACTATTTACGATGTTCCTAACTTAATGTTTAAAGAAGGCTTAGATTATGTTGTATTAGATAAATTAAACTTATCTACACGCAAGCAGCCTAACCTAAAAACGTGGAATAAGTTTTTAGAACGTCATAAAAACCCAACTTCTTCTGTTGAAATTGGTTTGGTAGGAAAATATGTCGAGTTACACGATTCATACAAATCAATAACTGAAGCTTTTATCCATGCTGGAGCTGCGGCTACCAACAAAACAAAAGTTAACGTTCGTTGGATTCACTCTGAAGAGTTAACTCCTGAAAATGCGGCAAAACAGCTAGAAGGTTTGAATGGTGTATTAGTTGCTCCTGGGTTTGGAGATAGAGGAATTGAAGGAAAAATTGCAGCAGTACAATACGTGCGTGAAAACAACATACCTTTTTTAGGTATTTGTTTAGGAATGCAAATGGCTGTAATTGAATTTGCTAGAAACGTGTTAGGCCTTAAAGAAGCAAACTCTACTGAAATGAACCCTGAAGTAGCACATCCTGTTATAAATTTAATGGAAGAGCAAAAAGAGGTTACTGAAAAAGGTGGAACAATGCGTTTGGGTGCTTGGGATTGCCAATTAACACAAGATTCTAAAGTTTTTCAAGCATATAAGGAAGAATTAATAAGTGAACGTCACCGTCACAGATACGAATACAATAACAATTACAAAGAGCAGTTAGAAAATGCGGGGATGAAAACAGCAGGTGTTAACCCTAAAACAGGCTTAGTAGAAATTGTTGAAATCGATTCACACCCATGGTTTGTTGGAGTTCAATATCACCCTGAATATAAAAGTACCGTGTTAAATCCGCATCCACTGTTTGTAAGCTTTATTAAAGCAGCGTTGAAACAATCAAAAAAATAAATTAAAAATCCTGTAATTGAAGTTACAGGATTTTTTTATTGGGTATAAAATTGGAACACTGTTTGAACTATCATCACTAACAAAATTATTCATTGTAAAACCTCAAAAAATCTATAGGGTTTTACTACCTTTGTCGGGTTTTTTAGCTTTCAAGAAAAGCTTTACATGACAAGTTGACATTTTAACATATATCAATGGAACAAAAAAAATTTGATTTAAATTCCTTTATAGGAATGCTTTTATTAGGAGGAATTATGCTTTGGTGGATGAACACTCAAAAGCCTGAAGAAACTCCTGAGGCAACTACCCAAACAGAGCAAACTACAGATGCTACAACCAACACTCAAAACAGCTTATCGGATAACGTAGTAACAAACGACTCGTTACAACAAATTGCTTTACAAACTAAATTTGGTGCCTTTGCATACGGAGCTTCAAAAAGCCAAGAAGGAAATACAACACTTGAAAACGATCTTGTAAAGTTAACTATCGACAATAAAGGGGGACAAATTATTGAAGCTCTTGTTAAAAACTACAAAACGTATGATTCGTTACCTCTTTACTTGGTAAAAAATAACAATGCCTCTTTTAATATTAACTTCGGAACTACTGATAACCGAATTTTAAATACTAAAGACTTACTATTTACTCCTACCCTAACCAAAAATGGAGATACGCAAGTACTTTCTATGAAGTTAAAGGTTTCTGAAGCAAAGTTTTTAGAATATCGCTATGAAATGAAAAAAGGGGATTACCGTGTAGGTTTTGCCGTTCGCTCACAAGGATTGAGTAATACTATTAATAGTTCTCAAGAAATAAATTTAGATTGGAGTTTAAAAGGTTTTAGACACGAAAAGAGTTTAAAAACCGAAAATATGTACTCTTACTACTATTATAAAGCCGATGATGAAGTAGATTACTTACAAATGAATGATGATGATGTAGTAAGTGATATTGATTGGGTTGCTTATAAACAACACTTCTTCTCTTCTATTTTAACATCTGACACACCGTTTAGCAATGCTACTTTAAAGTCTGTTGACTTTGCTGGTGAAGATAAAGACAGCGTATACACTAAAACTTACGGATTAAAAACTCCGTTAGCTTTAACAAACGGGGAATTAAATTATAATATGCAATGGTTTTATGGACCTACAGATTATAATTTATTAAAATCTTACGAAGGAACTAGTTTAGACGAAATCGCTGATTTAGGTTGGGGTATTTTTGGTTTCTTAAACCGTACCATATTCTATCCCGTATTTAATATGTTAAAAGGATTTATAGGTAACTACGGATTAATTATCATTTTAATGACAATTGTAGTACGTATAATCATGTCTCCAGTACTTTACAAGTCTTACTTGTCAAGTGCTAAAATGAAAGTGATTCGCCCTGAAATGGAAGAAATTAACAAGAAATTTCCAGGGAAAGAAAATGCAATGAAGCGCCAACAAGCTATCATGGAAGTACAGCGAAAAGCGGGAGTAAGTATGATGTCGGGTTGTATCCCTGCCTTAATGCAAATGCCTGTGTTCTTTGCGCTCTTTAAGTTTTTCCCTACCAACATTGACTTTCGTCAAAAGAGTTTTTTATGGGCAAACGACTTATCTTCTTATGATACTATTTTTAAATTACCGTTTAAAATTCCTTTTTATGGAGACCATGTAAGTTTATTCCCAATTTTAGCTTCTGTAGCCATTTTCTTCTACATGAAAATGAACCAAAGTCAGCAAGCTAACATGCAAGCACCTACTCAAGAAGGAATGCCAGACATGAGTAAGATGATGAAATGGATGATTTACTTCTCTCCTATTATGATGTTATTCTTCTTTAACAACTATGCAAGTGGATTGAGTTTATACTACTTTATTTCGAACTTACTTACCATTATTATCATGTTTGTTATTAAGAACTATGTAATTGATGAGGATAAAATTCATGCTAAAATTGAAGAAAATAAAAAGAAGCCTGTTAAAAAGAGTAAATTCCGTGAGCGTTTAGACGCTGCCATGAAACAAGCTCAAGAACAGCAGGCTGCACAACAACGTGCTAAGAAAAAATAATGACCAACAATCTTGGTAAATTATCTTAAAAACCGACTTTTTCACATTAAAAAAGTCGGTTTTTCTTTTTCAGTCTGTCTTCTACTTTTGAGTATTGAAATTAACTTTTTACTCTAATACCCAAAAACTTTATAAACCTTCCTTTTTCATTTCACACTTTTCACTTTTTCATTTTTCACTTTTCACTTTTCAAACTTTACTACACAAATCTTATTTAACATTCTTTTAACTAAACCCCATTAAACCTTTAGGGAAATTTGCGGTCAAACAAGCTTTATAAATCAACATAATGAAGAAAATTACACTACTTATTATTTTACTAATTAGTTTTACAGCTGTAGCACAGCGTACCCCATCTAAAGTTACCCTAACAGGAAAAGTTTTAGAAACAAATTCTAAGCAACCTTTAGAGTATGCTACTTTAGTGCTTACCAATACTAGCACTCAACAAGTTATTGGAGGAGTAACCAATGCTAATGGGAGCTTTTCAATAGACGCTTCTTCTGGTACTTATGATATAAAAGTTGAATTTATTGGCTTTAAGACTAAGAACTTAGGAAACCACAACTTAACAGAAAATAAAAGCCTAGGAACTATTTTACTATCTGAAGATGCTGAAACATTAGACGAAGTTGAAATTATTGCTGAAAAATCTACCGTTGAAATTCGTTTAGATAAAAAAATATACAACGTTGGAAAAGATATGACAGTGAAAGGCGGAAATGCCTCTGACGTTTTAGATAATGTACCCTCAGTAAATGTCGATGCAGAAGGAGCTGTAAGCTTGAGAGGTAACGAAAACGTGCGTATTTTAATCGATGGTAAGCCTTCTGCTTTGGTAGGACTAAGTGGTACAGATGCTTTACGTAACTTACCTGCCGATGCAATTGAGAAAGTTGAAGTTATTACTTCTCCTTCGGCCCGTTATGATGCTGAAGGTACTGCAGGTATTTTAAATATTATTCTTAGAAAAGGAAAAATAAGAGGATTTAATGGATCGCTTAACTTTTCAGTAGGTAACCCTGATTTGTATAGCCTAAGTAGTAACATTAATTACCGCACAAGAAAATTCAATCTTTTTTCTAATTTAGGATACTCTTACAGAAAAGGCCCTGGAAATGCATTTAGCGACTTTACCTATTTAACCGATGGAGCTATAGATAGTTTAAGCATTGAAAAGAGAGACTATGACCGAAAAAACAAAAGTTTTAACGGTTCTTTTGGTATGGAATACTACCTGAATGACAAGAGTTCTCTTACTGGAACCATTTTTTATAGAAATAATGACGGTAAAGATATTGCCACAAACAATACAGATGTTTTTTCTCCTGCGAACGATCCTATAAGAAGCTTAAAGAGAGTAGAAACTGAAACCGAAGATGATATTGACACTCAATATTCGTTAAACTATACCAATAATATTGATGACAAAGGTCAAAAATTAATTATTGACTTACAGTATAGCGAAAACGAAGAAGATGAACTTGCTAATATTACGAACAACAACATTTTAGCTGAACAAAATAGTCAAGTTACCAAATCTAAAAACAGGTTATTACAAATAGACTATGTACTTCCTTTAGGAGAGAAAAGTCAATTAGAATTAGGTCATAAAGCAGATTTACAAGATTTAACTTCTGATTTTAGAGTTCGTGATGAAAATGGGCAGCCTTTTGATTTTGATCCATCTAATGCGATTGATTTTAAACAATATATCTACGCTTATTACGCCCAATACGGTAGTAAAATAGATAAATTCTCATACCTATTAGGATTACGTGCAGAATATACTGATGTTGATTTAACAGTATTAAATACGGGTGAGTTTTCTGATAAAAACTATACTGAATGGTTCCCTACTGTGAACTTAGGATATGAATTTAGTGAAACAGATAACTTAACTTTAGGGTATGCTCGTAGATTACGAAGACCACGTCACTGGTTTTTAAACCCATTCGAAACACGTAGTTCAGATACGTATGTATTTAAAGGAAACCCAGACTTAAACCCGACTTACACAAGTTCTTTTGATCTAGGGTATACTACAAGAGTTAGTAAAGTAACCTTAAACTCTTCATTGTACTATCAATTTTCAACTGATTTAATCAGACCTGTTTCTAGAATTGAAACAAGAGATAAAGGAAATGTTTTTGTACGTCAGTTCTTAAACCTAAATGATGAAGATCGTTACGGATTTGAATTAACAACAAACTATAACCCAGCAAAATGGGCCCGTTTATCAGCAACTTTTAACTATTTTAAGTTTAGAACAGATGCTTTCAACTACACTTATTCTTATACTAATCCTATCAATGGTGATCTAGTAACCGAAACTGAGTCTTTACCTGAAGTAAATAGTAGCAGTTGGTTTGCTCGTTTTAACTCTAGAATTACTTTACCTGCGAAAATAGATTGGCAAACACGTATTATGTATCGAGGACCACAAGATGATGCACAAGGTAGTAGAGAAGGTATTTTTGTTACCAACTTAGCATTTAGCAAAGATATATTTAAAGACAAAGCTTCCTTGGTGTTGAATGTTAGTGATTTATTTAATCAACGTAAAAGAAAAAGCTATACAAATACTTCAAGAGTAATGTCATATCAAGAATTTCAATGGAGAGAACGCCAAATTACCTTAAGCTTTACGTATCGTTTTAACCAAAAGAAAAAACGTGAACGTTCAGAACGTAATGGTGATTTCGACGGAGGCGGTGAAGGATTTTAATGTCTCATACTACAAATTATTAAAAAGAGCACTTGTTGATGTAAACAAGTGCTCTTTTTTGCGTTAGGGATTGAAGCAAGTTACCATGTAACGCGCAAAGCCCGCCTCCTTTGTGGGAACGCCCAAGATAAAAACATAAAAAAACCACGCCTATTAGCGTGGTTCTATAATATATTATAATAAAAAGCTTATTTACCTTCTTCTGCAGCTTTTTTTGCTTCTCTTTTTAACTTCATGTTTTCCCAGATAGTTCCACCAATCCAGTAAGGAACTACAAATGTTAATAAGAAAATTAACAGCCAAAATCCAGCTGTAAAAATAAACATGAATAATACCAATCCTGAGAATTCTGAAAAATCTAACATTTGTTTCTTATTAATAATTGTTATGCCACAAAATTATAACTATTTTTCTTTTTCTCCAATAAAATCTGATAAAAATCACTATTAAAAACTATTAGAATTTGTAATTTTGAACATCAATAATTTATAGCCTTTTAAATCATTTAAAATGACAAAATACAGAATCGAAAAAGATACGATGGGACAAGTAGAAGTTCCTGCTGATAAATATTGGGGAGCACAAACCGAGCGTTCTCGTAACAACTTTAAAATTGGTCCTGCTGCCTCTATGCCATTAGAAGTGGTATACGGATTTGCGTACTTAAAAAAAGCAGCAGCTTATACAAACGCTGAGTTGGGTGTATTAGCAACTGAAAAACGTGATTTAATCGCACAAGTATGTGATGAAATTTTGGCTGGAAAGCACAACGACCAATTCCCGTTAGTAATCTGGCAAACAGGTTCTGGTACACAGTCGAACATGAATGTAAACGAGGTTATTGCGAACCGTGCGCACGAAATTGCAGGAAATGTAATTGGTGAAGGAGAAAAAACGATCCAACCAAACGACGATGTAAACAAATCGCAATCGTCTAACGATACCTTCCCTACTGGTATGCATATTGCAGCTTACAAAAAAGTTGTAGAAGTAACGATTCCTGGAGTAGAACAATTACGCGATACCTTACAAGCTAAAGCAGAAGCTTTTAAAGATGTAGTTAAAATTGGACGTACACACTTAATGGATGCTACTCCCCTAACCTTAGGTCAAGAGTTTTCTGGATATGTAGCACAATTAAACTTCGGATTAAACGCTTTAAAAAATACGTTGGCACACTTAGCTCAATTAGCGTTAGGAGGAACTGCTGTTGGAACAGGGTTAAACACGCCTGCTGGTTACGATGTATTAGTGGCTAAATATATTGCTGAGTTTACAGGATTACCTTTTGTAACTGCTGAAAATAAATTTGAAGCTTTGGCTGCACACGATGCGTTAGTTGAAACACATGGAGCCTTAAAACAATTAGCGGTTTCATTAAATAAAATTGCTAACGATATTCGTTTAATGGCGTCTGGACCACGTTCTGGAATTGGAGAAATTATTATTCCTGCAAACGAACCAGGTTCTTCTATCATGCCAGGAAAAGTAAACCCGACACAAGCAGAAGCTATGACTATGGTTTGTGCACAAGTTATGGGGAACGATGTTGCGGTAACTGTAGGTGGTACACAAGGTCATTACGAATTAAACGTTTTTAAACCTATGATGGCAGCGAATGTATTACAATCGGCTCAATTAATTGGAGATGCTTGTGTATCGTTTGATGTAAACTGTGCTGCTGGTATTGAGCCTAACCAAACAAGAATTACTGAGTTACTAAACAACTCACTAATGTTAGTTACAGCGTTAAACACTAAAATTGGATACTACAAAGCTGCTGAAATTGCCAATACAGCGCATGCTAACGGAACTACGTTAAAAGAAGAAGCAGTACGTTTAGGGTATGTAACTCCAGAACAATATGACGAATGGGTAAAACCAGAGGACATGATTGGAAGTTTAAAATAAGCTAAACTTACTTATAGATATTAAAAATCCACAACCAAACGTTGTGGATTTTTTAATTTTATAACTACTTTATTTTTTCTTCCAACTTAGAGACTCTCTCTAACAAAGATTTTAATAACTTATTTTCCTTCTCTAATTTTTCAATTTTAGAATTTTGTTTCTTTAGTTCTTTAATTTCTTTTTCTTGTTGAATGGTATACAATGTCAACTCTTCAATCTTTTGTAATAGTTTAGCATCCATCTCCCCTAAAAAGAAACCATTTTTCTCAACTTCTTTCGCACTGGGAATGTCTTGTAAATGTCCTTTTTCTTTGATGTGCTTTTCTACATTTTCTAAACTTGGCAATTTATAGCTTTTTTCAAACACAAAATCGGCCCAATTAGCATAGGTAGCAACTTTTACCTCGGTCGCTACTACTTTTCCATCAACTCCTAACTTAAACCCTTTAGTATCTGATGTCCCAATTCCTACGTTACCGGTACTTCTTACTATACTAATAGCATTGTAATCATTACTTAAATCTGCTGTGTTAATATTATTGACACCTATATTCAATACATCTTTTGTTCCATCATAATTAATAAAAGCACCTTGATAATTAACTTCTCCAAAACGAATATATCTAGAAGTGTTTACTCCATAAATTCTAATATTCCCTTCTTTTACCTCTAGTTTTTCAGAAGGACTTGTCGTTCCAATTCCTACATTTCCATTATTCTCTACTGTAAATTGAACATTTTGATTTGGGGTTTCTGTACCACTTGACAATCTTAAAATAGGTTGAACATTATCTACCTGATTAATATATACAGCAGCCCCACCTCCATTTCTAATAAAATGATTATAACCTGTATTAGTTGCTGGATTTTTATAAGTTTGCGCGTCAATCTTTAAACATATTCCTACTATGGCAATCACCGCAATTTTAATTTTTGTTTTCATAATCAATTAATTTAATTTTTAGTTTTCAATAAATTTTTAACTAAAGTTTTTAACTCCTCTAGCTCCTTTTGTTGTTTGTTAATTTTAGAATTTTGTTTCTTTAATTCTTTTATCTCTTTTTCTTGCTGAATCGTATACAATGTCAACTCTTCAATCTTTTGTAATAGTTTAGCATCCATCTCCCCTAAAAAGAAACCATTTTTCTCAACCTCTTTCGCGCTGGGAATGTCTTGTAAATGTCCTTTTTCTTTGATGTGCTTTTCTACATTTTCTAAACTTGGTAGCTTATAGCTTTTTTCAAACACAAAATCTGACCAGCCGCTTCCTTCAACTTTAATTTCTCGTGCTCCTATGGAGCCTTCTACTGCTAGTTTATGAGAACCTGTAGTAGTGGTTCCTATACCTACATTTCCACCTGAACCATCAATAAACATTCTCGTGCTTGTTCCTCCTGTTCTAAAATAAATACTTCTATTCACATCAATAGTTCCTATATAAAGATTATCTCCTTTAGAAGCTATTTCGTTTTTATCTATACCTAGTCCACTTGTTTCAGAACCTAACAGAATACTTGCCCCTCCTAAATTACTCCAACCAATTGTTGACGAAGACGATATGTTAAGTTTTCCTTTAGGATTTGTAGTTCCTATCCCTATATTCCCATTTTGTTGAACCCAAAGAGCATATTGATTATCATCTGTACCTAAATAAACTCCTCCTTCATTAGCTGCTCCATACCCTATATGACCATTTTTGGCAACTCCTTCTCTATCAAACTTAACAAACGTTGTTTCATTACTTTTAATTTCTAATTTAACACTCGGACTTACAGTTCCAATTCCTGTATTTCCATTATTCTCTACTGTAAATTGAACATTTTGATTTGGGGTTTCTGTACCACTTGACAATCTTAAAATAGGTTGAACATTATCTACCTGATTAATATATACAGCAGCCCCACCTCCATTTCTAATAAAATGATTATAACCTGTATTAGTTGCTGGATTTTTATAAGTTTGCGCGTCAATCTTTAAACATATTCCTACTATGGCAATCACCGCAATTTTAATTTTAGTTTTCATACTCAATTAATTTAATTTTTAGTTTTTAATAACTGTTTAACCAAAGTTTTTAATTCCTCTAGCTCCTTTTGTTGTTTGTTGATTTTAGAGTTTTGTTTCTTTAGTTTTTTCTCTTGCTGAATCGTATACAACGTCAACTCTTCAATCTTTTGTAATAGTTTTGCATCCATTTCTCCTAAGTAAAAACCATTTTTTTCTACCTCTTCAGCACTTGGTATATCTTTTAAATGTCCTTTTTCTTTGATGTGTTGTTCTACATTTTCTAAACTTGGTAGCTTATAGCTTTTTTCAAATACAAAATCTGACCAATTAGCGTAAGTAGCTATTTTTACTTCTGTTGCTGTTACTTTTCCATTTACTCCAAGTTTAAACCCTTTAGTATCAGTTGTTCCAATTCCTATGTTACCTGTACTTTCAGATGTATATAAAAGTACTCTCTTATTTTTTTGATCCCATATCCCTGTATAACCTGTTCCGGTTCCATTTGTCCATATATAACTATCAGAGCCCGACATTTTTAAATCTCCCGTTATTGTGATATTTCCATTAACTTCCAACTTTTCAGAAGGATTTACTGTTCCAATTCCTGTATTTCCATTTGGTTTAATATACAAGCCTAATCCAGAACTATAAGGAGATACACCGTGAGCCATATAATAATATTTAATCGTACTTTCTCCTGATCCTAGAAGGCCTATTCCTCCTATCCTTGTAGACTTGTCAGTAGCCATATTATTTATACCTCTTGCCCAGCCTCCTGTAGTTATAGGTGTATTTATGTTAATATAACTACCATCCAAAGTTAATTTTCCAGTAGAAGAATTATTACCATTTGGGTCCCATTGCGCTTTCACACTTGTAAACACGCTTATCATAGCAATGACAGCAATTTTAATTTTCATATTTTTTTTAGATTAAAGCACAAATCTAAAAAGATTTAAGCAAGTAACTTTAAATCCAAAGAAATTTTACTTTTTAATAAATTTCTCTTTTATATACAGTTTTTTGACTTTCTACACGAAATAACAACCATTTTAAAAATAGCTGTTCTCTTTAAATAGGGCTTCCTCCTCAGTTACCTCTCAATATACTTTCTCAATCAAAGCATATTTTTATTTTAGTAACCTTTAGCTTTTTTTTCAAATATCACTACCCAATACTCAACACTCATTACTCATTACTCAATACTCAATACTCAATACTCAATACCAACAACTAATACTCGAAAACCTAACGCTTAAGAATTTCTTAAAACCAACTCTAACTTATATTCCTTATTTTTAAAGGTATATAATGTCAAACTAAAACTAACCAAAAAATGACAAACCCCTCACAAAATCAATCTTCATCATGCTGGAACTGCGATGGAGACATTACCCAAGTTACACAACGTTTAAAAGAAATGTTTGTGGAAATGGGACAAAAAACACGCATTGAAAACGGACAACAGCCTGCCGAAAGAGCGGTATTTAGGAAACAACACGGTATTGCATACGGTCGTTTTGTTGTAAACAAAGACATCGAAGAACAATTCAAAATCGGAATTTTTGCCGGTGACGCTTACGAATGTGCTGTTCGTTTTTCAAGTGATACGGGCCCCACTTCTCCCGATTTACATTCTACCTTAGGAGTCGGTTTAAAACTCTTCGGTGTGGAAGGCCCTAAACTGTTAGGAGATGGTACCAATGCCGATTTTATCTTTCAAAACATCGACCGTTTCTTTGCTCGTGATGCACAACAGATGTGTAGTTTCACCACTGCTGGTGTTATTGACCGTGATTACGACTCGTACATAGCCAAACACCCTGAATTAGCGAGTATTTTACAGGCGATGACCAAAGAAGAAGCTAGTGTATTAAGTGCTAGTTACTGGGCAATTCTTCCTTTTAAATTAGGTGATTCACAAATTGTAAAATATCGTTTAGTTCCTGAAGACACTTATAAAGGAACGCCTTTTAACGATACCAATTACCTAGGTATTGATTTACAACAACGCTTGTTAACCAAAGAAGCAACCTTCCGTTTCGAAATACAATTGCGTACCAACGATGCTACCATGCCTTTAGATGATGCACAGGTAGTGTGGAGTACGGAAGAAAGTCCGTATATATGTATTGCTAAATTACATTTACCTCAACAAGATGTAGCTAGTATTGGTCAAGCCGAGTTTGGAAGCAACTTAGCCTTTAATATTTGGAGAACCTTACCGCAACACGAACCTTTAGGATCTATTGCGCAAGCAAGAAAAGTAGTATATGCGGCAAGTGCCGAAGCACGTCATCAAGCCAACGGACAACAACTACAAGAACCTAAAGAAATCAATCCACAGTTTGAAGGTAACACCGATGAAAATAGCGACTGTATCGTAAAAGCAGGGATTTATCCTCCTATTGGTGTCATGCGTGTAGGAAATAGTGAACACGAATACTTTATTGGTCCACTAGTTGACAATCCTGAACCACAAACCGACCCATATGCATATCGTGATAAAACTGGTGCCTTAAAAAGACAAGCAGCACAATTTAGAATCTACGGATTCAATGCAGCTGGAAAAGCGGTAAAGGAATTAACGGCTGAAAATGCAAAAATTACGTGGCATAGTCATTTAGCTAATCAAAAATCGTCTTGGTATCAGTTTAACATTGCCTTAGATATTCCTGAAGCAGCTGATATGCCTCCTTCTATGTTACGCAATATTGATGTAAAAGATCGTAACTCTTTATTAATTGATGGAGGTGCAAAATCTATTACCGGAACCAATGTTACCGAAGGCCCTTTCTTTGAGGGGGAATTCTTCTCTAAAAAAGTATACTTAGGTGAAATGCGTACCGATGAAAAAGGACGTTTAGTGATGTTAGGAGGACACGGAAAATCGGAAAACATCAATGGTGATATAGCCATTACGTTTGCCAATAACGAAGGTTGGCACGATGATATTTCGGACGGACCTGTTACTGCGGAAGTAGAATACGAAGGAACAAAATTAAAAGTAGATCCAGCCTGGGTTATTTGTGCTCCACCAGATTATGCACCAATGCAAAAATCGGTACGTACCATGTGGGATTTAATGCGTGATGTGGCTGTAAAATCTAAAATGTTAGTACGACCTACCAGACCATCTTTTACCAAAGATATATTACCAATCTTCCAACGTATGACTGATTTACAGTGGGTAAATGCTGGTTTTGCAGGAGCTTTTGGTTTTGGAGGTCAGTTTGATTACACCACAAACGAATGGATTAAACGATTAGGAAATCCGTCGCCTGCCTATATGGAAATGCGAAGAACGATTTCTAACAACTTCCGTCGTTTTGATGTATCGGGAGCAGAAGCACCTCAACTATGGCCTTGGCTATATGGTGATGCAATCAGCATTCCTTCTACGGGGTCTGTTCGACAACATGCTACCTTATCAGACTTACAATTAGAGTTTTTAGATCAATGGGTACAAGGTGATTTCGATGCTGATTATGTGGATATGACTGGATGTCCCCACGTTCCTAAACCGCCTACCATTGACGAACTTCCAGTTTCAGAACAACCAGATATGCTCACCAAAGCTGCCATGGAGTTTTGTTTGGCAGATGCTTTCCACCCAGGTTGTGAAATGACGTGGCCTATGCGTTCTTCTGGTATGTACATGGCTCCTTTTAGAATTAAACATGCACCTAAAACACCGCCTGTTAATACTACGTATTATGGTCCAATGATGAATAATGATACATTACCATTGGCAAAAGGGCCTATTTTAGGCGGACAAGTAGCTGGGGGTATCACGCGTTGGATGGCAATTCCTTGGCAAACAGATACGGCAAGTTGTAGAGACGGATACACTAGTGAATACGATCCGTATTTACCTACGTTTTGGCCTGCGAGAGTACCAAACAACGTTTTAAATGAAGAACGTTATAAAGAAACAATGGATACGAATTTATCAGAGGAAACCCGAATTCAAGCCTTTAATTTCCGTTCCGATTGGTTAGACAACCTTCCCTTAGATGGTGAAGCACCAACCTATACGAATCAAATTAATAGCATGATTAAGTATTTTGATAAGCTAGCCGTGGTTCAAAAGCGCCCAGGAGTTCAGCATGATCCAAATTTCCCTGAAGAAATGCAAGTGGGTATTACTCCTACTCCAGAACAAGAGGCAGCATTATTAAACGCTACCATACAAGAATTACAAGGTGTTTTAACCGCTAAACATGCGTTAAAGAAAGGAGTTCAAAATACAATAGATGCAGCCGTAGATAAACTATCACACGATAATTTATTAAACGAGCAGTTGGTATTGGAAGATGCTCAGCGTAGCTTATTAAGCTTAACGGAAGATGAACTAGCAAAAGACTTTAAAGCAACACCCAATGTTATTAAAACCATACATTTAATTGCTGCTAAGTTACATCATATGAAACAGTCTGATTCGCATCAAGAAGCAGCTCCTAAAAGAGTGGAAGTTGGTATTCCTGAGAAGATGACACGTTTTTCAAGATATATTCCTAAATAATATACGAATTGAAAGAATATACTAGTACTACTGACATACTAATTATAGGTGGTGGCATTGCAGGTTGCATTGCCGCCATTTCTTTAGTTAATTATTATAATGTTACCATAGTAGATAAACAACTTGAACCTGTTGATAGAATTGGAGAATCGCTAGCGCCTGCTGCACAACGAATTTTAAAAGAGTTAGATTTACTAGAAAATGAATCGGATGCTGTAAAACAAACCATATTTCGTAATAATTTAGGAATGCAATCCTATTGGGGAAGCAATCAACTTCAAATTGTCGATCATTTAAGAAACCCCGATGGCTTCTCTAGAAGCTTGGATAGAAAAGAGTTTGAAATTTACCTAAGAAAGGTTGCTATTGAAAGAGGTGTTGACTGTATTTGGGGAACACGTCTTTCTAATAGCTCTTATGAAGATAATTACTGGAAAGTTACCACAAAGTCTGATGATTTAAAAAACAGAACCACACATACTATTCAGGCAAAATTCGTAATTGACGCCACTGGTAGGCAATCGCATTTCACCAAAAGCTTAGGTATTCAACGTACATCGTATGATAAGTTAATATCTTGCTGGATAAGCTTACCCAATACTCAAGAAAATGTCATGAGCACCATTGCTGCTGATGAATTAGGTTGGTGGTATAGTGCTGTAGTTCCCGATAACAAAAGGGTCATCGCCTTTCAAACGGATGCTGATTTAGTCGATAGAAACACCTTTAAGCATGTAAATACATTTTTATCCTTTGCCAAACAACACAAACTCATTCAGCCTTTAATTGACGGTAACGAAACTACTGTTAACTTCCATGGTACGGTAAGTGCCAATTCTACTCGTTTAGAACAGGTAGCTGGCAAACAATGGATTGCTTTAGGCGACGCTGCTATGAGTTTTGATCCACTTTCTTCTCAAGGTATGTTTAATGCTATGGCGAATGCTATGCAGCTTCAAAAGCTACTTATTAACTATGATTTTATTAAGGACTTGAACTCCACTAAGGAGGAACACTTCAATAGATTGTATAAAAATCAACTACAACAAGTTTGGAATCATTATCTAAAGCATAAAAACTTTTTCTACAGTACTGAAACGAGGTGGAAAGAGGCTGCTTTTTGGAAAAGACGCAGTAGTTATTAACTGTTAATTTCCTAATTTTAGAACTAAGAAAAAAGCCCACTTCGCTGTTAGAACAAAGATTTAACTGTTTGTTTTTAGCTCCCCTACACCTTTTGGTTTCCAATCGTTATTTTCTAGGTAAAACATACTAACAACTAACAACTAACAACTAACAACTAACAACTAACAACTAACAACTAACAACTAACAACTAACAAAAATAAAACCTCCCTAGTAATGAAACAAACTAGAGAGGCTTCTGTAAAGTCAATCTTAAAAACTTTACTTTAAGCTGTTTTTTATAAAGTCTTCTACTTCTTGCTTCGCTTTAATAGCTTCAACTTCATTAAATGTTTTTCCTTCTCCTCTTAATAAGTAGGCGTTAAACACATGACTTATATACAATGGTGATTTATTATTAGTTGAAAAGTTTACCGCGTTATGACAACTAAAGCAGTTTGCTAAATTGCCTGCTTCAATATCTTTTAAACTACTTTTAAAAGTTTGTGTGTATGTTTCCATGGTAACATTAGCACAGTTTACTGATCCTCTTGCTACCGAAGTACTATCTGGTGTTGCGTTTCCTATATTTCCGCCTAAACTATTTATTTTAGCGGTTTGCTGTTCAGGCGTCATTCCATCAGTATCAATCCATAGAGAACCATTATAAAAATAGTTTTTCCATACATCAATTAAGTTTTCTTTTACACAAGTATTAAGGTTGTCTATATTATCAAAGTTTACAGGTTCTTCTTGACTTGTCTTCATAAAGTTTCCTACACTATCTCTTGGAACTCCATACTTAAATAAATCGTACGCTTTATACGGTAACTTTGCACTACCATTACTCCACACAATACCGTCAATTCCTGTAGTAGTTCCTTCAGCAAATAATAATTTATTGGCAGATGAAGATGCCTTATTATCTTTCCAGTTATAGTTTGGTGCTAAATCGTCGTGTTCAAAGGTAGCCCAAATAAATTCTGGATGATTCTCTACAATACCTACAACATGCATTCCTAATAAAGCTACCTCAGTATTCGTATATGTTTCTCCATCTCTACTTAAAGCCGCTACTGTAGTATAATAATTACCTATCTCTTCTTCAGCAATAGCAGTTACTGGCGTCCATGATACTTTTAACTCTAAAGAGCCTACTGGAAAAGATGCCTGGTTATTTCCACTTAAAGTTCCGCTAACTATAGAATCTCTATACTTTCTTGATGATTCTTTCATGGTAGGGCTTACGTGAATTGAGTAAAACACGGTTTCTGAAACTCCATCTTCGTTATACGCAGGGTTTGTTTTTAACGTTCCTCCCGATCCTGCCTGAGCAGTATCTATTAAAACCAAAGCAGCTCCTTCTTTTTGCTTTACATCTTGCATATGAGCCGTTACTTGATGCATTTCCTTTGGGTTTAAAAACAATGGTATTTTTACCTTTAACTTTATCGGCGTAGGCTCACCTCGTGTTATGATAGGTAATAACACAACTTCTTCAGTTGGTTTTGTAAGCCATAAAAACTTTTGCCAAGACCATTGGTGAAAAATTGCATTGGTTGTGCTCGATACATCAAACGGACTTCCTTTTCCTTCTTCAGGGGCAGGGGTTTGTGTGTGAGGGAACCAATCACTTTCACATAAACTTTCGGTGGCTGTTTTGTTGTAAGCTACTTTTGCTACTTCCTCTACAGTGTCATTCTCTTTCTTCTTCTTTTTACAAGAATTAAAAAATACAACACTCATTACAAGCATTGTATTTAAAATAAGTTTGATTGTTAATTTCATGATTGATTAGTTTTTGATAATAGTTACAAATTAGGGAATATTATTCGTGTCTGTTAAAAAAGAAGTCATAAACACTTAAATTACAGTTATAAAAAGCTGTTTTTTAATACCAAGTGTAAGTATTCGCAATACACAAATCTTAAAAAGGAGTTTATTTAGTAAATTGAACCAAAGAAAAGGCGTAATTTTGTAACCCTTTTTTTGATAAAAATGTAACAATGAATACACACGAAGAATATATGAGTGAAGCTGTAAAAGCAGCTTTAAAAGGAATGCAAAATAACGAAGGAGGTCCTTTTGGTTGCATTGTAGTAAAAGATGGTAAAGTTATAGGACGCGGAAACAACAAAGTTACCTCTACCAACGACCCAACAGCACACGCAGAAGTAACTGCGATTCGTGATGCTTGTAAAAATATAGGTTCTTTTCAGTTAGATGGATGTGTGGTGTATACCTCTTGCGAACCTTGCCCTATGTGTTTAGGCGCTATTTACTGGGCGCGTCCTGATAAAGTTTTTTACGGAAGTAATCAGCAAGACGCTGCTAATATTGGTTTTGATGATGAGTTTATATACAAAGAAATTCCGTTACCATACGAAAAGAGAAGTATTCCGTTTGAGCAAATAGGACGTGATATTGCCTTAGAACCTTTTCAGAAATGGTCTGAAAAAGAAGATAAAATTGAGTATTAAAGTTAATACCCTCTAGACAAACCTCGGGGCTATGATACCCAAAAATCCCTTTGTAAAAACTACAAAGGGATTCTTTTTTATTGAAAAAAAATAAAGCAACAAGGAGTTACCTTACTAAAACTAGTAATATCAATAAAAACACTCATATCTATACTCCCCGCTTCTTGGTTCTTAACTTTATTTCTATTAATTTCATTTTTCTTATGAAAGAAGCCTTAATCACATCAATTTCAAAATACATCAAGTTAACTTCAGAAGAAGAGAGTATTGTTAAAAGCTTTTGGACTGAAAAGACTTTTGAAAAAGGAGCATACCTTCTAAGAAACGGTGAGGTATGTAGAACCGATAATTTTGTAATTAACGGAACTCTTAAAGCCTTTTATATAAACGCTGCTACTGGAACTGAAGAAGTATTATACTTTGCCATAGAAAACTGGTGGGCAACTGATATTGATAGCTTTCAAAAGCAACAACCTTCTATTTACAATATTCAAGCAATAGAAAAAACCAACTTGTTACAAATACGCTATGATTCTTTTCAGGAAATGCTAAAGCAAGTACCTAAATTGGAGCGTTTTTTTAGAATTATACTCGAAAACTATCTTGGTAGCTTGCAAAGAAGAATTATTCACAACAATGTGTATGATGCAGAACAACGGTATGTTGATTTTATAAAAGACTACCCCAAAATAGCAGACAAAGTTCCTCAATACTTAATTGCTTCGTACTTAGGTGTAACTCCTGAGTTTTTAAGTAGAGTTCGTAAAAAACACAAGCCATCTTAAACTAGGTCAATTTTTTTCATTTCTTATACAACGACCTTTGCCATATCATGTAAACTATATTAAGATATGAACAAAGTACTTATTATCAATGCTAGTGTAAGAAACCAAAAATCGCACAGCAGAAAACTAACACAACTTTTTGTAGATAACTGGCAACAAAAGCATCCTGACGATCCGTTTTCGTACCGAGAGGTTGGATTAAAAGAAATACCTCACATTGACGAAGAATGGATTGCTAGTGCGTTTATGAAACCTGAAGAAAGAACCGCAGAAAATCAATCAGGAGTTGCTTTGAGCAATGATCTAATTAAAGAATTTAAAGAACACGATGTGTATGTTCTTGGTACGCCTATGTACAATTGGTCTATACCTAGCGGATTAAAAGCTTACATCGATCAGCTTATGAGGATTAATGAAACATGGAAATTCCGCTCAGGAACACCCGATGGTGATTATGTAGGTCTTTTAAAAAACAAAAAAATGTTTATTCTATCTAGCCGGGGCGATACTGGCTATGGTGAAAATGAAAAAAACGAACATATGAACTTCCAAACAACCTATTTAAAGTTTGTTTTTGGAATTATGGGGATTAAAGATATTACCATCATTTCTTTAGATAATGAGGAGTTTGGAGGAGCTATTTTTGAAAACTCTAAAAAGAAGATATATCAAGAAATTGAAGCTATTTAACCCACTATCAAAATGCTGTTTACATTTATCTAAACAGCATTTTTTTATAGTCTCTTTATACCCCACAGCAGCTAACAAACATTTTTCTACACACGCTCCTATTTTTATCTTTTTTGTTGTTTGGTGTTGCTCCCCTTAAGCAAGGAGTGTCGACCCGATTAGGCTTCGTGTGTTGACCCGATAAAAAAGTTACACTTTTTTATCTTCCTTTTTTTATATTTGGGAATGTTAATAAAAATTGCTAAAAGTTCCGCATATCCTATCATTAAGGGAATATAACAGTAATTTTATTACGTATATAAACAAGTTAGCCGTAATTATTTAATCAAGATATGATCACAATTAAAAAAGAAAACTTTCAAGATTTTTATTTAGCAATCCTTAAAAGTTATAATGAAAAATTCAAGAATAAATTCCAAAATAGAAACCTAGCTTCTAATATCTTCAAAAACTCCAATTCAATAAGTATTGACGAATTGGAAAATTATACAAAGAAAATAGATGATAAAGAAGTCAAGTCAATAGTGAATAGAATAATTGGCGTCACTAAAATTAGATATTCCCGTGAAAATGATATAAATCTAGATATAAATGATGTTTGGAAATATATTTCAAAATCTATTTTAGAAATACCAGTTAAACATACAATTTCATCAATAGGTTCTCAAGGATTCTTATCTATCCCATTATTTAAATTTGATCCTACTCTTGAAGAATTTGATTTTATCAGATTACATATCTGGGATAAATCTTTATGGGAATATATGGATTTAGAAAAATGTGAAATGTTCAGTATTCACACACATACTTTTTTTGCTAAGAGTTGGGTAATTACTGGCGAGTTAATCAATGAACGATATGATTATGAAGAGAATTCCGAAAATTCAAATTACTCATTATTCAAAGTAAAATATAACGATTCACTAAACCAAGTAAATAGGCACACTTCAATGGCCATAAATAAAAACATTGATATCGAAATAGAAAAAACGGCAAATGAACATTATCAAGCAGGTGATAATTATGAGATAGAGGCAGGAAAACTTCATAAATCCAAACAGGCCTCTAGCCATATTTTAGCAACATTTTTCTCTTTTACTGGAAAGGACGGTCTTGCAAAGTCTATAGTTGTCGGTCCAAAGAATATTAAAGAATCAGAGGTAAACCGAAAAAAAATAATTGACCCAACTAATCTTATAAATCAAATTTCAAGACAAATTTCAAATGACTAAAAGAGAGTTAATGCTATTAGATTGGACTAGAAAGGTACATCAGTTAGAATATGCCCATTATTTTGAATCTACGATGTATAGTTGGATTTATACTATTTTAAGTATTAGTATAATAGCGATTACTTCGGTAATAGCATCATCTTATACTTTTCCAGAAATCTCAACCGAAGATTATAATAATCTCTATTTAATTTTCAGACAAGAGTTTTTTACAGCAATTTTCTCTGCAGTTGCTGCCTTATTTTCTGCGGTTCTAACTTTTCTCAGACCAAACGAAAAATCGGAAAAACACAGAAAACTTGGGCTAGAATATGAAAAAATAAGACACGAATTTGAAAAAGTATATACATACAATTTTACTGAAACATCAATTGATTTTAAAGCAAATAAAGTAAAAGATAGATGGGATAATATTGATACATTATATGTTTTACCTTGGAATTATAAGAAAGCTAAAAAGAAAGTAAAAGACTGGTATCCAACCCCTATGAGCTTTATAGAAAAATAATTATGGCTAATGGTTTAATCACACATTTAAATAGAAACATCTATAATCCTTTCTTATTTATTTTCACAACAAATACATTTCATAAAGCTCACCATAAACTTAATAGTAGAAATTTTGGGTTTTTATACATTTTTTTTGGGTAAACTGTTTAAAACAGAGGCAAAATTATAAAATTAGCTAAATGCTAAACCAAAAAATGAGTCCCTTTTAACCCCGTACTATTCCTATATTTAGGAAACGAAGTGTCAAAGAAAAAGATATAAAATGAAAAACATATTACTAATTACATTCTTCTCTTTAAGTTTATTAAATTGTAAAAAGTAAATACACTTTAAACCTATTAACACAAACAACCGATTCTGTAAAAATAGACCATATAAATCTTATAATTTACTGGGGAGAAAACAGTTTCCATGCTAAAAACTGGAAACCAATAAATCAAGACAATATTTACTTATTTTTTAGAGAATAAATAATAGTAAGGCTATGTGCCACTTTAATGACACATAGCCTATGCTATTTTAAAAGTATCTTATATACTTTCTATTATACTAAAACTTAAAGAGAAAGTGTCTTTTCGGTTAATTTCTGAGCTACAAAAGGCTTCGCAAAAACAGCATTTAAGCTAGCTATAATTTCTGTGTGACTACCATTAGCCAACGGAACGCTTACGGTAGCACCTTTAAATGCTACTAAACTTTGTCCTGCTTCAGCAGACTGTTTAAAAGGTGTTTGCATAGCTGAACCATTCATAGTTCCGAAAGGACCATAAGAAGCGCCGCTTTTACCTGTTAAAGTTATTTGTAATACACATTGCCAACCATACCACACACCTGTATAACCAGAAACAGTTACGATTGGATCGTTTTGAGGAATATCTATCGTTTTAGCCACTCCACTATTTCCTCCATGCTGTAGCAACGTAAACACACCTGTATTATTACCCTGAGTCCCCGTATTATAAGGTCCAGTTCCAGTATTTACTGTTTGGATAGCATCAAGTACATCGCCCGAACGAATCGTCATTTGCGTAATATTTGGATTCCCAGCCGCTCCAACTATCGGAGTATCATCAAATGTATTATTTGGTAATGGATTTGCTAACTGATTAAGAATCATAAATTGGGCTTGCTCAAACTGGAAGTTTCCAGAGTTAAAACGCCACATAAAAATATCTTGATACTCATAAGTAGCACCTTTATTAGTAAATCCATCAGAAACTCGATTCCAAACTTGTTGAGCACTAGAGTTAGGTGCTGCATTTCCAGGTTCAAATTGCGCACCATAACCAATTTTCTCTGGCGATATTCCAGCACTTATAAATTCAGATAAAGGCATGCCATCATAAAACTGCGGTGATACAAAATCAAATGCGTTATTTACCGTTGGATAATCAATCGAATTAGTTGGCCATGCAGGAGTGAACGACAAGTAATATTTTACTGGCTGCTTATCAAACACTGAGCGAATCGTAGAAAACAACGTTTTAAATTGAGATTGAGTCATGCGTGTAGACACATTACCTTCCCAGTCAACATCCAGTCCGTTCATTCCAGTCTCTTTTAAATAAGCTACCAAATTATTAGCAAAATTAGTTGCCTCTTCTTGTTCGTTTCCACCAGGTGAAAAAATAGACGCCAGTGTATTATCTCCCGAATATACCATCGTTGCTAAAAACTTAATATTCGGATTCACTTGGCGAGCATCCCTAAGTACATAGTTTAAATAATCTTGATTCGTAAGCCCACCTGGGTGTGATGAGTCTCCCATTTTAATGGTTGATCCTTTGGTGGCGGGAACCACTTCAAAAAAAGCAATTCCAAGTGAGGTTACACTGTCATATACTTTGTATGTAATAAGCGATTGAAAACAGCTATCAGGACTATTGTAGTTCGTCTTTGGTGGTTCATCTTCATTTAAAAAGATCCAAGCGTTAATGCCGTAGGGGAATTGAGAATTTTTCATAATATATTGTATTTAATGTTTACTAAGTTATTTTCGACAGCAGATTAAAAACCTAATCAAATACGTTATATAACTAACAATCCTTTAGGCTTTACCTGAGTACGAATGCAGTTTTTTAAGTCCCCCTACTGCACTTATTATTTTATGTCATTTGTTATTATAAAGTTGAGAAATTGATAAACACATTATAAAAAAAAGGTAGTAAACGACTGATAATCAATCACGAATACACGTATTACATGTATAAAAGAAAAACACATAACTAACTGATGTGCAATACCTTTAAAAGCATACGACATACTATGCTAACAAACATTATTCTACACACGCACCTATTCGTATCCCTTTACTTGTTTGGTGTTACTCTTCTTAGATACAAGATGTTGTACCTATAAAAGTGGCATCCTTTCTTGTGTTTATTTTTTTATATTTGGGAGAGTGAAATTGCTATGGCTTCCTTTTTTAATTTCCCTTACATGGAGAATAGCAACAAAATGAAAGAACAATAAAGGTACTCTTATACTTTACTTTTTGGTTGTATAACGGCGTATTTTATACATATATAAACAAGTTGTGCTTAATTATGACCTACCAATATAATAAAACTTGTGACTGCGGAAATACTATCTCAATTGAGGTTAGTAAGAGAGAATCTGCATTTGAATTAAAGGATAGTTTTGTGTACGGTTTGGAATGTAAAAAGTGTGGAAAAAAAGGCTTTTCTTCTATGAGTTCAAACAAACCCAAAATAGACGAAGAATTACTTAAAGAATGGACTGAAAATACCGAGTTATATTTTTCGTCACAAGATGAAGACTTGCTACTTGCCCAAGAGTACGATAATATTCATTTGTATTTAAAATTTATAGACAAAGAAAGTATTGATATTGGAAAACGAAATACTTTAATCGAAGCTCTTTGTGTAATGATTTACGACAATACAAATGAAAATGAGAAAGAAAAATTGGAAATTGTTAAAACAGTATCATCGGAATTAAAAAATCGAATTGAATTAGTAAAACAAGCCGATAATTGGATTATGGATTACATCAAAGAAGTGTCTTTTCCTATTATCGGAATTGAATTTAAAAAAAAGCCCAGTAAATCTGGATTAAATACAACAACTGAAAACAAAAGTTGGTGGAATAAAGTAAAACAAATTTGGAATTGAAAAATAACTAAGTACAACACCGTATATAATCCATTGCTAGTTCTAGCCTACTTACGAAAATCCTTGCAGATTTTCTATTCGGTTTGTATTAGCTAAATTAAGTGTTTAAACACGTCATTAATTTTATATAAAACTGTTAGTTACAATTATGGCAAACTGCATTTTCCATAACAAAGAATTTGAATTAAACGGAATTTCTGTACCCGAATTTGAATTAAAAAAAGGAAAACTAATTCGACTTTATATTCCTAGTGTAAAAATTATTGGATTTGACCTAACAATTGAATTAATAAAACGTTTTCAAAGAGAGAATACTAATTTACCTTGGGCAAAGAATTACTCTCAAAATTCAATTTTGGCAAAATTATTTCCTTTTACAATTGAGAAATATTTAGTTAAGAAAAAGAAAATTGACAAGCAAAGCGCCATAAGAATTGCAGACGAAATAGGAGTTAAATTAAAAGATAAGTTTGAAGAGATTGGATTCATCAATCGAAAAGCCTTAATCATAAAAGCTCTCTTTGAAAATAATAGTTCTATTCTTATAGATTACTATGGAGTTGATGCTATTGGTATAAAAAAACTGGAGCGAATTGTAAACGCTGAAATTGAAAAAGGCAAAACTGGAATCGTTTTTGACCTATTGGAATATATTGAGGAAAAAGAACCTTTTGAAAATATTGAGCGGATAAAAATAACTGTCCCAGACAATGTATAACCGCAATTACAGCGGATTTGACTACGTCCCAACCCTTAATAATTACAAACTTCGATAACTAACCTGAAAATTAACATATATAAACCCGTAACTTACGGTCATGCTAGAACATTGCTAATAATTTTGAAAAATGAAAGCTGAAAACATACTTTTGATTTTAGGATTGATATTTTCAGTCTTTTTAGTCATATTTCGAATTGAAAACGGAATTGAATTTCTAAACGTTCAATTAAAATTTTCTATAATTGATATCGCGTTGAACACGTCAATGGAAACCTATCTTAACTCGGCAATTCTCGGATATTTATGTTATCTGATTTTCAGTTTTATTGTATGGAATAAAACAAATAAAAGCGGAAAGACATTGCTTATAGTTTACTCAATTTTAACTTTAATCGGAATTGGAATTGAGCTTAACCTTTTTTACGAGGGTTTTAACGGTATTTATAGCGGAAAGCATTTCCGAATTGGAATCCCTTTAGCTATAATTGGTTTCTATATTGTAAACCGAATGAATAGAACTAAATTGAAAAACGTATAACTGCACCCAACAATAGCTATAAACAACCACTTGTTCACTCCTACCTTAAAAATACTATCAACAACCCAACTACTCCTAAAAACAAGCATAGTGGAGAAAAATACTTGGTATCGTTTATAGCAAACTCTGTTGCTTTAACTTTCTTAAAAAAGCCTACATACTTAAAATCACCTATAGCTCTAATGAGAAAAATGCTGGCTACCACATAAAGTCCATACTCTTGTAACCATGTGGGTATTGAACCTAACGTAAATAACTGTATTTTTTCTGCATACACAACAGCAAAACCGCTGATAACCATAGCCACTACAAACGTTAGTAGTTTAGGCGGATTCATTGCCTTTTCATTGGCTGTTCTGGTTGGTATGACAGCATTTACCCATAAAGTTCCTCCAAAAGCCCAATAAACGTGAATTAACGAGATAAAAAAGAGAATTAAAACACAAATCACTCCTAAAAAATGTACCATAAATTGTAGTTTTTACCGTAAGTTTGTCTAACAAATTTAAGCATTCAACATGACAACTTTATTCATAAACATCAAAGAATTAATCCAAATTAGAGAAACAAGTACCCAAAAAGTATCAGGAGCTTCGATGAACATTTTACCTACCATAAAAAACGCTTTTTTATTGGTTGAAAATGGTATTATTACTGACTATGGAAGCATGAAAAAAGTTCCTGCTTCTGCTGATAAAACGGTGGATTGTACTGGTAAAATGATGTTACCTACTTGGTGCGATTCGCATACACACATTGTATATGCTGGCAATCGTGAACAAGAGTTTGTGGATAGAATTAACGGATTGAGTTATGAAGAAATTGCCAATCGTGGTGGTGGTATTGTAAATTCGGCAAAGAAGTTACAAGAAACGTCAGAAGAAGAGCTATACCAACAATCGGCAAAACGATTAGAGGAAGTGATTGCTTTAGGTACGGGAGCAGTTGAAATAAAATCAGGATATGGTTTAACCGTAGACGCTGAATTAAAAATGTTACGTGTAATTAAAAAGCTACGCGAAAACTACAACATTCCTATCAAAGCTACTTTTTTAGGAGCACATGCCTTCCCTACCGAATATAAAAACAACAATGAAGGATACATCAATTTAATTATTGAGGAAATGTTACCTAAAGTTGCCGAAGAAAAACTAGCGGATTTTGTAGATGCTTTCTGTGAAACGGGATATTTCTCAGTAGAAGATACCGACAGAATTTTAACTGCTGCGCAACAATACGGATTAACACCAAAAGTACACGTAAATCAGTTTACAACTATTGGCGGTGTGCAAGTGAGTATAAAACACAATGCCTTATCGGTAGATCACCTAGAAGTAATGAACACAGAAGACATTGAAGCGTTGAAAGGAACGCAAACCATGCCTGTTGCCTTACCGTCGTGTTCGTACTTTTTAAGTATTCCGTACACGCCAGCTCGTGATATTATAAATGCAGGATTACCGTTAGCACTAGCAACCGATTACAACCCAGGGTCTACTCCATCAGGAAATATGAATTTTGTGGTAGCAACGGCTTGTATTAAAATGAAAATGACCCCAGAAGAAGCGATTAATGCAGCAACCATTAACGGAGCCTATGCAATGAACTTATCGGATGAGGTTGGAAGTATTACCAAAGGAAAAAAAGCAAATTTAATCCTAACAAAAGAAATTCCTTCGTATGGATTTTTACCGTATTCCTTCGGAAGTAATTTAATAGATTCAGTGTTCATCAACGGAAAAGAGGTTTCATAAACTAAACTATGTGTAAACTGTCATTCCGAGTGATAACGAGAAACCGTAAAGTTCAGCAAAGCTAAATCTAATTAAGGTGAATAATGAATTTAACTCTACTCTACATTAAGATTTCTCCTTTCGTTATACTTCAGTTCGAAATGACGTTTTAACAAAGCTTGTCATTCCTGCGTAGGCAGGAATCTCTTAGAGGATATTAAGATGTATAAAACCAATCATCAATATTATATTTATATCGTTACAAACAAAAAAGAAGGTGTTTTATATATTGGTGTTACTAACAATCTTGAAAGAAGAATCTTTGAACATAAAAACAAACTTGTAAAAGGTTTTTCTTCTAAATACAACCTAGATAAATTGATTTACTTTGAAGAGTACCAATTTATTGAGGAAGCTATAAAAAGAGAGAAAAATATGAAAAAATGGAAAAGAGCTTGGAAAATAAATTTAGTAATTAAAGAGAAGCCTAATTGGGAAGATTTAGCTAAAAACTGGTATAACTAACAAAAAAAATCCTGCCTACGCAGGAATGACAATACAATAATATGCTAACAATATTCAACGAAAAAGACATACAAGAGTTTGTAACCCCTCGTGAAGGCGAAACAAAATTAGGACAGTGCGTTGCTGTAATCGACTCTAAAAAAGAACTACAATTAGCTCTTGAAAACTCAACTGCAACTTTTGTTATTTTAGGAGTTCCAGAAGATATTGGTGTTCGTATGAATGGCGGAAATGGAGGCGCACATACGGCTTTTATTCCTGCTTTAAAAGCATTTTTAAATACACAGCAGAATCAGTTTATTGACGGAAATAACATCCTAGTTTTAGGATATTTAGATTGTTTGGATGAGGTTTATAGTTTTGATGCTTCTGATAGAGAAAAAGGTGATTTATTAGTAAAAGCGATAGATAAAGAGCTTTCTAAACTTATCAAAACAATTGTTGAAAGTGGTAAAATTCCTATTATTATTGGTGGTGGACATAACAATGCTTACGGAAATATTAAAGGACTTTCTAAAGGAAAAAACCAACCTGTAAATGTGATTAACTTAGATGCGCATACCGATTTACGTCGTTTAGAAGAACGTCATAGTGGTAACGGATTTTCGTATGCCTTACAAGAAGGTTTTATTCAAAATTACTTTATGTTCGGGTTGCATGAGAACTATACACCTCAGTATATTTTTGAAATGATTCACGATAGTTTAAACCTAGAATACAATACTTTTGAAGAATTAGAAGTGTATCAGTCTACTTCTTTTGATGGAGAATTACAACGTGCTGAAAGTTTTATAGAAAACACTCCTTTCGGAATTGAAATCGATTTGGATTGTGTGCAACACTTTCCAAGTAGTGCTATGACACCTAGCGGATTTACCCCACAACAAGCACGTAGATTTACACATTACTTTGGAAAGCTACGAAATGCTTCTTATTTACATATTTGTGAGGGGGCTCCTGCTGTAGTTAAAGATGAAATAGCTAACGGACAGGTAGGAAAGTATATCAGCTATTTAATTTCTGATTTTATAAAGGCTAAAAGCAATTAATAATTACTTATAAGAAGATAAGTACGTCATTGCGAACAAGAGTGAAGCAATCTTTATATTTTGAGTTCTAAATAAACAGATTGCTTATTGTCATTTCGAACCGAGTAAAACGAAGTGTGAGAAATCTCATGAAAATGAGTTATTCGTTTTAATGAGATTCCTCCTCGTACCTCGCTCGGAATGACGACTTCTTAAACACTAGTTATTCTATCCACAAGTTTCCTTCTGAATACGTCTTGGCTTTACCACTTATTATGACCCTATCCTTTTTATTTTGGCACTTTAGTACTCCTACTCTTTCAGAAACTTGTATTGCATCAAGATTATCTTTATTCAATCGAGAGCTCCAAAATGGTACCAATGAACAATGAGAAGAACCAGTAACAGGGTCTTCTAAAATAGAGGATTGTGGCGTAAAATATCTTGATACAAAATCACAGTTATCTCCTATAGCAGTAATTACTACCCCTCCTGGATCTAGATTTATTTGATCAAAGGTTTGTCTGTCTACTTTCACATTCTTTATTTCCTCTTCAGAATCATATACTAATACATAATCTCTCGACTTTAAAACCTCTTTAGGTACTAAATTTAAAGACTTCTGAATAATTTCAGGTAACTCAGAAGCAACAGGCATTCGAGAAGGCAAATCCATCGAATAAAAGTCCTTTTCAATCGTAATGATTAAATCACCACTCAACGTTTCGAATACTATTTTGTTATGAGAATAGTTTAAAATTGAGTGTAAACAGTGAGCAGTGGCAAGTGTTGCATGCCCGCATAAATCCATTTCAATTTCTGGAGTAAACCATCTTAAATGAATTTTCTCTCCCTTATCAACAAAAAAAGCTGTTTCTGCCACCGCATTTTCCTTAGCTATTTTTAAAAGAACATCATCAGGAAGCCAATTTTGTAACGGAACAACACAGGCTGGATTTCCTCCAAATACTTTATCTGTAAAAGCATCTATTTGATATAATGGTAATTTCATTTCTATTTAAACGTTTTTTCTAGTTTATCAGAATAATACTCAATCGCTTTTTGATATTCTTGAACTCCTTTATCTGAACTTGTACTAGCAATAACATTCAATAATAAATTCATTGCTTCCTTATGCTCATTCACATTATATAAAGCCATAGCTTTAAAAACTTTGTACTCTTTATTTGATGGATATTCTTTAATTGCTTTATCCAAAAGAGCGATTGACTTTTCATATTCACCAATACATCTGTAAGTACTTCCAAGCCCTAGATAACAACCAATTACATCTTCTCCTTCTAACCCTAATTCAAGTGCTTTTTCATATTTTGGTCTAGCTTCAGTTTCTCGTTCCATATTATCACAAAGCCATGCATAATGATAGTATACTTTAGCCTCATTAGGATAGTCTTCAATTAACTCTTTTAATAATATTTCAGCTTCAGAATACTTTTTATCACTTCTTAGCGCTATTGCTTTAGCTAATTTTTCTTCCATATTTTCTTTATTTAACATGTAAATATATTACTTTCAACTTAGCGCTATCAACAAGTTATGTTAATTAGTGTTAACGGTAATCATTCATTATTTCTTTATAATAATGTAAGCTGAACCTCTAAGATTATTTCTTGCTCTAATTAGATGAGATTCCACTCTTCCGTTCGGAATGACAAGAAGTCATTACGAGGAGGATACGACAAAATAACCTGTTTGTCGACATACAGACTACTTCACTCTGTTCAAAATGACAATTAGTGATTAACTTCCTCAAAGAATCAAACCTTTGGCTATCGACCTGCGATTAAAAAACTGCTTCAGCTATTTGTTGAATATTAGTTGATCTTCCCATTGAGTAATAATGTAAAATAGGCACTCCTTTTTGTTGTAATTCCTTACTTTGAGCAATGCACCACTCTACTCCTACTTGTCGTACCTCTGCGTTACTCTTACAGTTCACAACCTCTTTTACCAACGCATCTGGTAAATCAACTTTAAAACGATGCGGAATTAAATTCAATTGTTTTTTAGTTGAAATTGGCTTTAACCCCGGAATAATAGGAACCGTAATTCCCTCTTCTCTACATTTTTTTACAAACTCAAAATACTTTTGATTGTCGAAAAACATTTGCGTTACCACATAGTTTGCTCCGTTTTTAATTTTCTTCTTTAAAAAGTGAATATCAGAATCTAAACTTGGTGCCTCCATGTGCTTTTCAGGATATCCAGCTACTCCAATACAGAAATCGGTTTTTGATGAGTTTTGCAAATCATCATCTAAATACCTTCCTTTATTTAAGTTCTCTATTTGCGTAACTAACTCACTTGCGTATGCATGTCCGTCATTTTCTGGCTTAAAATAAGTTTCGCTTTTTACTGCATCTCCACGCAATGCAACAACGTTATCAATTCCTAAAAAATCGAGGTCAATTAAGAAGTTCTCGGTGTCTTCTTTGGTAAACCCTCCACATAAAATATGCGGAATGGCATCTACTTGGTATTTATTTTGAATCGCCGCACAAATACCAACAGTACCCGGACGCTTTTTTACTACTTGCTTTTTTAAAAGTCCGTCTCCTAACTCTTTATACACGTATTCCTCACGGTGATAGGTTACGTCTATAAACGGCGGATTGAACTCCATTAACGGATCAATATTTTTGAATATTGACTCGATTGTATCTCCCTTTAACGGTGGAAGTATTTCAAACGAAAACAACGAGGTTCCATTTGCTTTTTCTAAGTGTTCTATTACCTTCATAAGTCTATCTTATAAAGGCGTATTTAACTATACCAATGAAGCTGCCAACAACGATACGACTGCCATTACCAGTAGCTGTATTGCAAATCGAATCTCTAAATTATACTTTTTCATTTGTCTAATTTTATTGATTTTTTATATGGCAATATTACTACTGTTTTGTAGTTTTTAGTTTACCTAACTTAAAACTTATTGTTAATTAAATACGCTCTCTTGTTTGTTTATTTTTAAATTATTTTTAATTGTCTGATATGTTTGGATGTAACCATTTTCTGGCTTTTTCTAAGGGAATATTTTTCCGCTCTGCAAAATCTCTTACCTGATCGTCTGTTATTTTACCTAAACCGAAATACTTGGCTTCTTCATTGGCAAAATAGTATCCTGAAACGGCTGCTGCTGGCCACATGGCTAAACTTTCTGTTAAGCTTACCCCTATATTTTCTTCAACTTGTAAAAGCTCCCAAATCGTTTCTTTTTCTAAATGATCTGGACATGCAGGATACCCGGGTGCAGGACGAATTCCTTTATAATCTTCTTTTATTAATTCATCATTGGTTAAGTTTTCTTCAGAAGCATAGCCCCAGTGCTTGGTTCTTACCTTATGATGTAAGTATTCGGCAAAGGCTTCAGCAAAACGATCGGCAAGGGCTTGTGCCATAATAGCATTGTAATCATCGTGCTTTTCTTTGTATTGCAGTGCTAATTCATCTGCTCCAAAAATGGCGGTACAGAAAGCTCCTATATAATCCGTTCTTTCAGTTTCTTTAGGCGCAATAAAATCTGCCAACGCAAAACTTGGTTTTCCTTCACGCTTTTTTAATTGCTGACGTAAGGTTCTAAATATGGCGACTTCTTTTCCTTTCTTTTGAACTGAAATATCATCGTCGTTCATAGAGTTTGCCTCAAACAAACCAAAAATAGCTTTGGGCTTTAACGCTTGCTTTTCTATAATTTGTTGCAACATCTTTTGAGCATCTGCAAACAAATTGGTTGCCTCTACTCCTACTACTTCATCTTCTAAAATATCAGGGAACTTTCCATGTAAATCCCACGAGCGAAAAAACGGACTCCAGTCAAAATAAGGTACCAAATCTTTTAAACTTACTTGTTCTAGTTTTTGTACGCCTAGCTCTCTAGGCTTGGTAATATTCGTAGTATCCCAATCTATTTTGAATTTTCGCTCTCTAGCTTCCTCAATAGGTATGTAGTGCTTCTGTTTTCCTCGTTTTAAGAATTTATCACGAAATTCCTCGTAATCTTTCTTCAACTTAGCCACATACTCGTTTGAAGTTTCTTTATTCAATAAATCTCCTACTACCGTTACTGCTCTTGATGCATCGTTTACATGCACCACCGCGTTTTTATACTGCGTATCTATTTTTACAGCCGTATGTGCTTTCGAGGTTGTTGCTCCACCAATCAATAAAGGAATCTCCAAGTTTTGGCGTTCCATTTCTTTGGCTAAATACACCATTTCATCTAACGAAGGTGTTATCAATCCGCTTAAACCAATCGCATCTACGTTCTCTTTTTTAGCGGTTTCTATGATTTTTTCTGGTGGAACCATCACCCCTAAATCGACAATTTCATAATTGTTACAGCCTAACACTACAGATACGATGTTTTTACCAATATCGTGCACATCTCCTTTTACGGTTGCCATTAATATTTTTCCAATAGCTTTTTGCTCCTCGCTTTTCTCTGCTTCAATAAACGGATTCAAATAGGCTACGGCTTTCTTCATCACTCGGGCAGATTTTACTACTTGCGGTAAAAACATTTTTCCTGCACCAAATAAATCTCCTACTACATTCATTCCCGTCATTAAATGTCCCTCAATTACATGTAGTGGTTTTGCTACACTCAAACGAGCTTCTTCAGCATCTTCTTCTATAAAAGCATCTATTCCTTTTACTAAAGAATGTGTAATACGGTCTTGTAGTGGTAAACTTCTCCATTCTAAAACTTGCTCACTGCTTTCTTTTTTAGTTCCTTTTACCGTTTCCGCAAACTCTAATAAACGTTCAGTAGCATCGTCTCTTCTATCTAAAACAACATCTTCAATATGTTCTAATAAATCCTTCGGAATATCATCGTAGACTTCTAACATCGTCGGATTCACAATTCCCATATTCATTCCTGCTTTAATGGCATAGTATAAGAATACCGAATGCATGGCTTCACGAACGACATTATTTCCTCTAAAAGAAAATGATACGTTACTTACTCCACCACTCACACTTACATGCGGTAAATTTTCGCGCACCCATCGGGTAGCTTCAATAAAATCCAATGCGTTTTTTCGGTGCTCTTCCATTCCAGTTGCCACTGGGAAAATATTTAAATCGAAAATGATATCTTCTGGCGGAAAACCGACAGTGTCGGTTAATATATTATACGAACGCTCTGCAATTTTGATTCTTCGTTCGTAAGTATCTGCTTGTCCTACTTCATCAAAAGCCATGATAATTACTGCAGCTCCGTATCGTTTTATCTGCGTAGCTTCCCAAATAAACTTTTCTTCTCCTTCTTTTAAAGAAATGGAATTTACTACCGATTTTCCTTGTACTACCTGTAATCCAGCTTCAATAATCTCCCATTTAGAACTGTCAATCATAATAGGAACTCTGGCAATATCAGGTTCAGAAGCTATTAAGTTTAAGAAACGTACCATCGCTTCTTTTCCTTCAATTAAACCATCATCCATATTAATATCGATGATTTGCGCTCCTCCATCCACTTGATGACGCGCAATTGCCAAGGCTTCATCGAACTTTTCTTCTTTAATCAATCGAAGAAATTTACGTGATCCTGCTACGTTTGTGCGCTCCCCTACATTGATAAAATTACTTTCGGGTGTTATAATTAACGGTTCTAACCCCGATAACTTCATGTATCTTCTTTCCTCACTCATCTACTAACTATTTTGTACTGCTGCAACAAATTCAGCTTTTCGTGGTTTGTACTTCGCTGCGATAGCTGCGATAGCTGAAATATGTTTAGGTGTGGTACCACAGCACCCTCCTATAATGTTGATTAAGTTTTTCTTTAAATATTCTTCTATTTGCTCCGCTGTTTCTTCTGGAGTTTCGTCATATTCTCCAAAGGCATTGGGTAGTCCTGCATTTGGATGTGCAGAAATAGCAAACTCCGTTTTAGAGGCTATCGCCTCTAAGTGAGGTTGTAATAAATTAGCCCCTAAAGCGCAGTTGAATCCTACCGACAGCAACGGAATATGAGAAATAGAAATCAGAAAAGCCTCGGCTGTTTGTCCAGATAATGTTCTACCTGAAGCATCGGTAATGGTTCCTGAAACCATGATAGGAATTTTGATATTTCGTTCCGCTTTTACCTCTTCAATGGCAAATAAAGCAGCTTTGGCATTTAGGGTATCAAATACGGTTTCTACCAATAAAATATCTGAGCCACCATCTATTAAAGCTTCTACTTGTTGTTTATACGCAATGCGTAACTCGTCGAAAGTTACCGCTCTATATCCTGGATCGTTTACGTCTGGAGACATGCTTGCCGTACGGTTGGTAGGTCCAATAGAACCCGCCACAAAACGAGGTTTGTGCGGTTCTTTTGCGGTAAATTCCTCCGCTACTTCTTTGGCTATTTTGGCAGATTGGTAATTTAACTCGTATACCAACTCTTCTAGTTGGTAATCTGCCATGGCAATGGTAGTTCCTGAAAAAGTGTTGGTTTCTACAATGTCTGCTCCTGCCGCAAAGTATTTTCTGTGTACTTCTTTTACGGCTTCGGGTTGTGTAATGGATAACAAATCGTTGTTTCCTTGCAACGGTGTTGGGTAGTCTTTAAAACGTTCTCCGCGAAAATCTTCTTCAGTAAATTTATATTCCTGAAGCATGGTTCCCATAGCACCATCGAGCACGAGGATTCGTTTTTGTATTTCTTGATAAATGTTTGACATTCCTGATATTTAGTGTGCTGTTATCAGGAAAAGAGGAAGTAAAATTCTTTTCGTTATCTCTCTGCCGAAGCAGTAGAATGTAGCACCTTCTTTGTTTGCACAAAGGGTTGCTAAGGTTTCAAAGGGTCTATTCCCTCCACCTTTCTTGATAACATCAATACGTTAATGAACGGGGCAAAGTTATAGTATTATTTTTTAGTTACCAAAACTAAAAATAGATAAAAGTAAAAAGACCGCTTTTGCAGCTAGGTAACAACATAATTTTGTTTTATATTGGGTGTTTTAAACAAGAAGAATAAAATTGCTAAAAACTCTACTTATCACATTTAAATGCACGGATAAAAGAAGTTTTAGTTCTCTTATAACAAGTTAGGGGCAAGCAGAAAGAAACAACTCTAATAAAATACCACAATCATCAATAATTATGAAAAATACTATTTCTGAAGAATCTCATTTTATTGCAAATTTTTTAGCAAAACATGAAGATTCTTACGAATTATTAGGTATTGGAAATCTTACAGAAACACATAACTTTTTAAGTTCTGTATTAAACATCAAAGCTTCTTCATTTAGAAGGCTTAGAGATGAATACGATGGTTTTTATTCCAATCGTAAAGGATATCCTGATGTAGTTAACAGAAATTCAAGAGTGGAATACAAATTAAAATTCGAATCATTAAATAAAGATTCTTACTTAAAGAAAATAAAATCTTTAATAGGATTAGATTCAAAATGTAAAATAAATGAGAAAAGAATTTCTAGATTAGCTTTTAATTCTAATGGTTGGATTATGCCATCTGGCTCATATGGAAAAAGTAATCATAAAGAATCTCACGAAGCAAATTATGGATATGGACACGAAGAATGGTTATTTGATATTAGCAAAATTATTGATGGATATCACTATGGCTTTTTAGAACCTATTCGAAAACAGCAAGATGCTTATTCTGGCAATACATATGATGTATGGCTTTATACAATTGATGGAGTTAGCAAAAGTCGATATTGGGTTGGAGAAATCTCGAATATTGAAGTTATTAATCAAGAAAAAGCAAATTCAATTAAATCAGTTTACAAGAAAAATGGTTGGCTAAAAGAAATGGAGGAACAGATAGTACAGTCAGGTGGAAATAATACAGGATTTTCAGATTGGAAAGGAGTTGATTTATTTAATGTAAGATTTAAACCAAAAAACTTAATTGTAAATGACCCTTATTATAAACTCTCTTCAAATCATCCTGTAACTAAATTGTCTAGATATAATTTTTCACATTTTAGAAATGATTTTAACACTATCACCGAAAATAAAAACAAGAAAGCTTTTTCCTTTATTGCTGACGAAGAAGACAAAAACGATGAAGAGTCTGAAGGAATAAAAAAAACAAAACATAAAAGAGAACCAAAAACAATTGAAATAACATATTTACATAAAGCAATAAGTAATCAATTAACCAAAGTGCTAAAGAAAGAATATGGGAATTCAAGAGTTAAGGCAGAACATCCTATTGGAGTTGATTCTAACAGAATAGATATTGTTGTTAACTCAGAAACAGAAGGTCTCATATTTTATGAAATAAAAACATACAACTCAGTAAAATCAAGTATTAGAGAAGCTCTAGGACAATTATTTGAATATTCATTTTGGCCAAATACAGATAATGCTGAACAACTTATTATAATAACTCAAAAGCATAATAATTTAGAAGATGTTAAATCTTATTTTAAACACTTGAGAGATAAAATAGGAATATCTATTTATTATCAATGGTTTGATATTGAAACTAATGAACTATCTGAGAAATACTAAATGATAAAATGCCAGCCCCTAACAACGTATAAGCTTCATTGCTTCGGAATTTCTATCTGTGATTTATTTACTAACTTTAGTGCTTAAACACGCAACGAAATCATACACAATAACGTTGATTTGCTTTTTAAAAAACACTTATATTATTATAATCATCATGAAAAAGCTACAATTTAAAAAAGACATTAACGCATCTGCTGAAAAGGTATACAATGCAATGCTTGGAATTAGCAATATTGAAACCTATGAGCAATGGACAGCTGAATTTAATCCAACTTCAACCTATGAAGGAAGCTGGGAAAAGGGATCTAAAATCTATTTTGTAGGAACGGATGAAAATGGTAAAAAAGGTGGAATGGTCTCTGAAATTGCAGATAATATTCCTTTTCAGTTTGTTTCCATTCGCCATTACGGGATGTTAGACGGTGAAAATGAAATTACCGAAGGTCCTGAGATTGAAAAATGGGCAGGCTCACTAGAAAATTATTCATTCCATGAGCAGAACGGAGTTACAACGGTAACAGTAGAATGTGATACAGCGGAAGAATACCTTGATTATTTTAACTCAACTTGGGATAAAGCCTTAAATAAACTTAAAGAGCTTTCGGAAAAATAGCCCATAGATAAAATTTCATATAAAGCAGTGACTATTAAAGAAAAAAAGTAGTGTAGTAATTCTATAAAAAGGAAAAGCAGCAAATACTATTTGCTCCTTTTCTTATATAAAACTGTAATAAATCACAGTGCTTTTACGTTTATTTTTGTTTTACCTCACTAGCGTGATACACATCATCTTCTGCTTTAAAAATCTTAAATTGAACCTCATACCCTTCTGGTACATAAATCACAATTGGTAATTTCCCGTTGTACCTTACTGTTGTTGGTTGACAGGCAACAAACTTTCTGACTGTACTACTTTCAAAACAAGCTTTTCTGGTAGATATAACTCCGCCATCAGTAGTAAAATTATAATACGAATATCCCCATCCTTTAAGATCCTTTTTCTCTATACTTCCTACAAGTCCGTGTTTATTACAAGTATCTACTTCCATCCATTTTCCAATAACAAATTCTATTTTTTTATTACTATCATTAGCTGAATGAGGAACTTCTATAACCATTTGTTTAACCCCTTTCTCTGGTTTAGGATATATTGATGCATCTACTTTCTTTAAAGATGTTTGCCCTACTACCATAGAAGTAATGGTTAGGAATGTTATTAAAAATAATTTGGTGATTTGCCCTGAAATTGTTCTCATAATAAAATAATTTTCTTAGAGCTTTTCAATATGTATGCCAAAGATTCATCTAACTAAGACTTTTGTATTCATAATTAAAAAAATATGCTATTTCAATTAAGGTATGGAGCATTTTCAGCAACTTACATTAATACTTACCATGTATTTAAAAATTCTTAAAGCAACAGCGTAATCCCTTCTTTTTCTCTAAACTTCAAAAAGATATTTTTTATAACTTTGTCCCCTAATATAATTTTATGTCTATTACATCTGTATCGTATTCGGATATTGTAAAATAGATAGTCAGTTTTCTTAAGACTATCACCACTTTATACTTCAGATACTCATCTGGAGCATTCCTATGTATTAACATTTTACATATAAACACATTAATTGTGAGCGCTTATATTCATTTCGTTTATGAATAACATAAGTGTTTGCTCTATTTTAAAATACTTAAAATATGAAACTAGAAGATTTCGGATATAACGATAAGATAGAAAAACTAAAGATTGAACATCACTTAGAAGGCTTTGAAATTGGAAGAATTATTTCGGAGCATAAGGAACGGTATGTTGTTACAACAGAAAAAGGCGAATTTGACGCAGAAATTACAGGAAACTTAAGATATACTGCAAATACCCGTGAAGATTTTCCTGCTGTGGGAGATTGGGTTGCGTTGATAATATATGATTCTTATAATACTATAATTCATAAGGTACTTCCTCGAAATTCAATAATTTCAAGAAAAGCAGTTGGTCGTTTTGGCGATTTACAAATAATTGCGACAAATATTGATTACGCCTTTATTATGCAGGCGGTTGATAGAGATTTTAGTATCAATAGAATTGAAAGGTACCTTACCATTTGTCATACTTCAAACATTCAGCCTTTTATTATTCTTACTAAAATTGATTTGATAAGCGAAGTTCTGCTAAATGAATTGATAGCTACCTTAAAAAAGAGGATTAACAAGGTACCTGTAATTGCAATTAGTAATACCTCTAAACAAGGTTATAAGGAGCTAAAAGAGGGTATAGTAAAAGGTAAAACATATTGTCTTTTAGGTTCCTCTGGTGTTGGGAAATCAACCCTCGTTAACACACTTGCAAACAAAGAATTGATGGATACTAAAAATGTTAGTAGCTTTTCTAAAAGAGGGAAGCATACAACTACACATCGAGAACTCATACTTCTTGATAACGGTGGCATTTTAATTGACAATCCAGGAATAAGAGAAGTTGGAATAACAGATACATCGCATGGTCTAGAAAAAACATTTGAAACAATTTTTGAACATTCTAAACATTGTAAGTTTAAAGACTGTACGCATACTATAGAAATTGGATGTTCGGTTATTGAAGCTGTTGAAATTGGAAAAATTGATGAATCTTCTTATAATAACTATTTAAAAATGAAGAAAGAAGAAGAACATTTTGAAGCTAGTATTGCTGAAAAAAGGAAAAAGGAGAAAGATTTTGGAAAAATGGTCAAACATTTTAAAAAAATTAAAAAGTCTAGTAAATACTAAACAACACTAGGCCTTCAGACAACAGCGGTTTGAGTTTCTATTCAAACCGTTTTTTTTATGTAGTGTTTTTTTTGATATTCTTCTAGACGATTATTCCAATATTCCATAGAAGAGACGATAATCCTGTCAAACTTTAAGAAAAACTCAATAGACTTTTTCCTCTACTGATGGAGAGATTATCAATAAATAACATGTATGTCACTTTCTTAAAATTTTATTTAAAAGAAAAGCATAAAACATTGAATTTATCATTTACTTACTCTACTACTACTCTTTGTCCCCTAGAGCAAGTTTTTCCAATAAAAACAATTGGGAGTGTTTTATGCTTAAATTAATACATTTGTTTTTCTTATTTCACTTAAATTTTCCCATCCTTTTCCTTTCCAATATTAGCTTCTCACCACTCAATACATAACTGAAACATACACAAAATAAAGGCTCTTTATATAATTTTGAGGATATAATAACTATTCCTCTAATAAGACCTGTAATTGTAAACAAAGTCATCATTGATTTCTTTTAATCTTAAAAACTTAAAACTTAATTATTAACTTTCTTGTTACTCTTTTACTTCTTTAAAATTTATTACAAAAAAGCATAGAACATTGAATTTATTATTTTGCTAACTCTATCGCCCCCAGAGTACGCTTTCAAATAAAAACAAGAAGTTTGTTCTATGCTAAAAAAAATGTATTTACTTCTCCACTATAAAAAAGTGAGACCTCCTATTAACTTGATAATCTCTTTCTGAACACCTCTTACCATCAACACATTTGTTTAACGATTTATCTTCTCCGTAACCTATAGCACTTTCTATTCTATTTGCACCAACACCTCTCGATAAAATATAATTTCTAGTAGCCTTTGCTCTTTTATCAGATAATATTCTATTATAATCTCTTAATCCTCGACTATCCGTATGAGATTCTATTCTAATTACTACTCTTGGATACTTTTTCAAAACCTCTACTATTTTTTCTAATTCTACTACAGCATCAGGTCTAATATTTGACTTATTAAAATCAAAATAAATAGTAATATTTAATAATTTAGCTATATCTTCTCCCGAAACAACATCTTTGCTATTAGTAGTTAGTTTTAAATTGTGCTCACGATTTTTCTTACCTGCTTTAGAAAAAGCATTATCACCATCAAAATTTTGTTTTACAGCTTCTATAACATAGTTAGTTTTTATATCTACTTCAGCTTCATAATACCCATGCTCATTTGTCTTTGTTTTGTATTGTTCCTTATGGGTAAGGTCTCTAATTATTACTTGTGCATTAGGAATAACTTCTTTTGTGTCGCTATTTGTCACTGTGCCATAAATTATACCTTTAAATAAATCGTTAATATCCTTGTTTTCTACAAAACTATAAATATCATCATACCCCAACCCATTAGGTCTATTTGAACTGATATAACCTTTATGATTCTTTATAGCAAAAGAAATATCGTCATAGGCTGTGTTTATTGGAGATCCTACATTAATTGGTTTTCCAAAATCATCTTTATAAATTTTAGAGTAAAACACATCATATCCGCCAAATCCATAGTGTCCATCAGAAGAAAAGTATAATTCATCATTTTCTGTTATAAAAGGGAATGATTCCCTTCCTGGTGTGTTTATATTTTTTATAGCTTCTACCTTACCTAAAGTTCCGTCGCTATGTATGGGGACATAAAAAATATCTGTTTGCCCTATAGATCCAGGTCTGTCAGACACAAAATATAATCTTGTATTATTTTTAGTTAATGCTGGATGTGCTGTAGAAAAATGATCACTATTAATTGTTAAATCCTCTATATCTGTCCACTTTCCATTCTTTAGATGGGCACGATATATTTTTAATCTTACATATTTAGTATTTGACTTAGAATGGGCTGTTTTATTGTTTCTCGTAAAATACATGGTTTTTCCATCTTTGGTAAAAGTTGGGGAAGTTTCATGGTATTTAGAGTTTACCTTACCTTTTAATTTAACTGGCTTTCCCACAACATTACCTGCTACAATTTTTGCTTCATATAAATCCATAAAATTTAAACCACTCCAAGCATCTATTCTTTTAAACATTGAAATAGTATCTCTTGTAGAAGCAAAGACTAATTTATTGTTAGTTACTGCATTACCAAAATCAATTCCTGAAGAGTTAATTTTTAAAGGTTTTAACTCGTATCTTCCTGAAACTTCTATCAGTTTTTTTTGATTATTTACAGTGTTATTATCATTATAATTTCCTGTCATAATTAAAAATTGCTCATACAATTTTTTAGCTTTTTCTTGTTCTCCAATGGATTGTAAACATTGTGAATATCTTAAATAGGTAATGGCTTTTGGTGTATTTTTTTCTAAAAAGAGTTCTTTATACCATTTTGAGGCTTCATCATACCTGGCGTTAAAATAGTACGAATTTGCCAAGCGCTCGAAAAGCTCTACTGATCTATAACCAGATTCTGCAACCTTTTTATAAATATCTATGGCTTCTATAAATGCTATTTCGTTATACTTTTTATTTGCCTTATCTATTTTTTTTTCTTGACAGAAACTATATGAATAAAAAAGAAAAAATGTTATCAATAAAAAAAGTAGTTTTTTATTTATCATATATTTGTTTTTTAAAAGAATCTTGGGCAAACAGTTGATCTTACTTTGGTAAATAATTCAAATCTCAAAAATATTTCATGGGATCCTGAATTATAATCACCTAACTCTGTTGTATCATAGTCATAAGCATATCCAACCATTATTTTATCACTAGCTTGTAATGCCATTAAACCGCTAATTGACGCATCCAATCTATAAGCTGCACCAAGTGTAAATTTTTCGTTAAATCTAAAGTTTGCTGATACATCTATAGACAGTGGAGCGCCTACAACAGCTTTAGCTAAAAAAGCAGGTTTAAACTCAACCATTTCACTTAAATCAAATACATATCCACCTATAAGATAAACATGAATTTGTTCTGTAACATTAGAAACCTTATTATTCTCATAATGTTTTGTTTGTAACAAATTAGGTGTAGATAAGCCTATATACCAATTGTTTTCGTTATGCCAATAAAAACCTACTCCAACCATTGGTGAGGTCTTATTATTAATATTATTTCTAAAATCTGGATCATTAATTTGTTCAATGGTTAGTTTACTGAAATCTATATTTAACATATTAAAACCACCTTTAAGGCCAAAAGATAATTTTGAATACTCAGAAACTGGTATTGTATAAGAAAGGTCCACTGAAATATTATTTTCTGTTGATGGTCCTATTTCATCTCTAATAAAAGATAACCCCATACCAATTCCTCTATCTCCCAAAGGAAAATTTGCCGAAAGACTATAAGTTTTTGGAGCTCCATCTAACCCTATCCATTGTGAGCGATGTAATGCATTTATGGAGAGCATTTCTCTACTACCTACATAAGCTGGATTTATTACTTGAGTATTGTACATGTATTGTGTATACTGTGAGTCTTGTTGACTATAACTATTAAATACAATATTTAAAATACATATTAAAAGCCAAATATGTTTCATGCTATTTTTTATGCTTATACCCATTGCCTATTTTTAATTTTTATCACTTGTTAAATATAAATATCCAGATTTTTTATATGGTCTGACATTGTTATTCTCATCGATATAATTAAGCTCTAAAATGTAATAATAAGTTCCTGTTGGTAATTTGTTATCTTCTTTACCAACTGTTAAACGCCCTTCAGAGTATCCTCTAAAAAAATTATTTCCAACCCCATAATTACCTGATTCATAAACCTTAACTCCCCAGCGGTTGAATATTTTAACTTTAATGTTTTTATCAACGCAACCAGAGCTAAGGTTTTTAATTGAAAAATAATCGTTTTCTCCATCTTCATTGGCTGATACTGCATTAAATATAGTTAACTCACAAGGTGGGGCTATCTTAGTAACTCTAGCCAAAGTATATATACCATATCCTGATATAGCCGTTGTTACAGTTTTGTTAGCTGTATCAACAACTCCTCCTTCGTCTACCCAATTATTAGTTACTTCATCCCATCTTACTATGTGTATCATGTCTTCTTGTGGTAAAGCTATTATTTCTTCAGGTGTGGTTTCTTCACTCCAAGATAAGGTTACGAGTACATCTGAATTTCCTAAAGTTCTATTTATAACCCAGTACTCTTTGTTATCAATAATTCCAATATGGCTTTGTTTATTAATATGAGGATAAAGATTATTAGAATTCTCTAAAAAGTATTTGCCATCATAGCTATCTGTTAGTAACTGAGGTGCACTTATGCTAGCATGCCTAAAGTAACCTTTATCTCCTATAGGAAAAACAAAGTCCGTATTCCCTTCTTTCAATACAGTACCATCTACATGACTACTGTTCGATGTATTAATATGATAGCCGTCTTGCTCAAAAATAAACTTACCCCCATAATCATCATTATTTACAATACCTAGATTATAATTGCTTTCATTAGCTATACTAATAGTACCATATAGATTAAATGGGGACTCACTAACACTATTGCTAAACAGTACATTATACAAATAACTTACACTATTTCCAGTAATATTTTGCACAGTATTAAAACTAACAAAACGAGTTAATCCTCTATTAAAAAAATCTACTGTACCATCATTATTAAAGTTAGCATATATATAACTATCACCATCATTATAAAATTGACCCGTTGTAGTATTATTTAAGTCTTCTAGAGTAGAAAATGTTGTATTAGTATTTACCACAAACATTCCTACATTAGTTGTTTGTGCTGTCAAATTACCAATCAAACTAATCATTAATATTAAATTTATAATTTTTATACCCATATATTTATTTTTTATTTATTATAAAATAATATTGTTATAAAAGACTTCATAGCATTAGCATCTGGTATCACTACTCCTCCATAAAATCTGCTAGCACTTACAAAATCTGATTAAAAACTGAAACCAGCATATTTAAAACAGCCTTTGTCCCCTCTACAGGAAAAATAAAATTATTACATCCATATATATGATACCACCGTAAACCCCATTATGGTATTCATTGTCTTCAAAAAACACTAAACTCATTAACCATTATTTAGTGAAATCCTGTGTAATATGTACATCACTGTCATCGGTATTTAGAAAGCAAAGTGAACACTTATTACCGTATTGGGAGCTGCTGATAACTCACCCCAGTTATCAATAACTCTTAGGTACTTGTCTTAAAAAAACAACTAAAGAAAAGTACCAAAAACCTAATTGTTTTATACTTTTTCATTTGTTTGTATAAAATTTAATTTCTATTGTCCTCCCGACATATAAACTATAACTGCTCTATTTTGAGAAGCATTATCATAATTCCAAGGAGAGATATCATATGGTGCATTTTGGTTTCTAGCTTGAAAAAATATTGTTTGCCCAGCATTCAAAAATACCATATCATGTACACTAACTATTCCAGGAACACTACAACCGGTATCATGTGTATAAAATGTTGTTTTACCCAAACTTGAATTACCTCCTGGTTGAGCTTCATTAGGTTTAGAAATTCCTAATCTATATAAAAAATTTGCCCCACAATTCCTTTGTGCATAGGTAGCTGAAACATAGTATAAACCAGTAAAAGGTGCCGTAAAATTATAATTAACATTATCCCATGCATTATATGGATCAGCCTTTTCTACATTATATTCTACTGTTTTAATTTCTCCTGTATTTGCTTCTGTTAATTGTGTCCCTCCAATACATACATCAGCCATTACTTGACCTATAGGACTAGGTACTATATCTCCAGAACTACTAACTCCAATAAGCTTTGCCTCCTCATCGTAAGCAGCAACCGGAATTACATTTGTTAAATTGGTTAGTCTTACTCCTGAAGTGTTGGCAGTCCCACTATTTATTTCCAGTTTATTAGTAGGATTCGTAGTGCCAATACCTACTTCCCCGTCACCATCTACGGTCATTCTTTGATTATTATTGGTAATCATATGTACACTTCCTGTCCCTTTGGAACTAAGGGATAAAGAGCTATCTGTATTAGAACCTGTTTTATAAATGCCCTCCCAGCCTATACCAACGCCTTGGGTTCCGTTAGTATGTACAAACTCGGCACCGTTGCTACGTTGACCAATATTTCCTGTAACATAAAAACTTGCAGGAGGTGAATGTGTCCCGGTACGGGCTACTTCTGAAACCTCAAATTTGGAAGTTGGTGAAATGCCTATTCCTACATTGCCTGTGCGTGTAATTGCAGAAGTTTGATCTTCACCGGTAACGGCCCATGCATCACCATCAGTATCGGAATTGATAATATAAGGATTTCCCGAGGAACCGTCCCCTGATATTGTGATGTTTGTTCCAGCGTTTATTACACTGACACCGTCTGCGCCTGCGGGACCTTGTGGGCCTTGTGGGCCTACTGCACCATCTGCGCCTGCGGGACCTTGTGGACCTTGCGCACCTACTGCACCGTCTGCGCCATCTGCTCCTGCGGGACCTTGTGGGCCTTGCGCACCTACTGCACCGTCTGCGCCTGCGGGACCTTGTGGGCCTTGCGGACCTACTGCACCGTCTGCGCCTGCGGGACCTTGTGGACCTTGCGCACCTACTGCACCATCTGCGCCATCTGCGCCTGCAGGACCTTGTGGACCTTGCGCACCTACTGCACCATCTGCGCCTGCAGGACCTTGTGGACCTTGCGCACCTACTGCACCGTCTGCGCCTGCGGGACCTTGTGGACCTACTGCGCCATCTGCTCCTGCGGGACCTTGTGGGCCTTGCGGACCTACTGCACCGTCTGCGCCTGCGGGACCTTGTGGACCTTGCGCGCCTACTGCACCGTCTGCTCCTGCGGGACCTTGTGGACCTACTGCACCGTCTGCTCCTGCGGGACCTTGTGGGCCTTGTGGACCTACTGCTCCATCTGCGCCTGCGGGACCTTGTGGACCTTGCGCACCCACTGCACCGTCTGCGCCTGCGGGACCTTGTGGACCTACTGCACCGTCTGCGCCTGCGGGACCTTGTGGACCTTGCGCACCCACTGCACCGTCTGCACCGTCTGCTCCTGCGGGACCTTGTGGGCCTTGCGGACCTACTGCTCCATCTGCGCCTGCGGGACCTTGTGGACCTACTGCTCCATCTGCTCCTGCAGGACCTTGTGGACCTTGTGGACCTACTGCTCCATCTGCACCTGCAGGACCTTGTGGACCTTGCGCACCTACTGCTCCATCTGCACCTGCGGGACCTTGTGGGCCTTGCGCACCTACTGCTCCGTCTGCTCCTGCGGGACCTTGTGGGCCTTGCGCGCCTACTGCACCGTCTGCGCCTGCGGGACCTTGTGGACCTTGTGGACCTACTGCACCGTCTGCGCCTGCGGGACCTTGGGGACCTTGCGGACCTACTGCACCGTCTGCGCCTGCGGGACCTTGTGGACCTTGTGGACCTACTGCTCCATCTGCACCGTCTGCTCCTGCGGGACCTTGTGGACCTACTGCTCCATCTGCTCCTGCAGGACCTTGTGGACCTTGCGGACCTACTGCACCTGCTTGAGTGGACCAACTTATTCCGTTAAATGTATATAAATCCCCCGTACTCTCATCTACATAAACATCGCCTGCTACTCCTGTTACTCCTGTCGTGGTTGGATCGCCATTGCCTGTTTGAGTGATCTTTAACGTTGTGGTTGTTCCATCCTCTGAACTATAAGTTACCAATCCATTGGTCTGAATTAACGTCGTTACGGTCTCTTGTCCTTGTTGTACCCAGTTTGTTCCGTCAAATGTATAAATGCCTCCCGTACTCTCATCTACATAAACATCGCCAGCTACTCCTGTTACTCCTGTTGTGCTTGGATTGCCATTTCCTGTTTGTATACTAGAAATCTTTCTCCACCTTCCATCATGCCAGTAGTAATAACCTGGTGTTATATCTGATTTTGTTTCTGTACAATATACCAAAAGGCCTTCAACATTACCATTTGTTATGGTTGTTGTATCTAAAGTACTTGTTAATGGAACTTTAGGAATCAAAACTCCTCTATTACTAGAGACAATTTCTAATTGAGATGATGGATTTGGCATCACCGTTCCAATTCCTACCTGAGCCTTGACCTCACAAACTAAAGTAATTAGAACAATAAACAGTAATTTTAATTTCATAATAGTTCTATTTGTAAATATTACGTAAATATCTTTATTAAAGAAGGAACAATAAAAAGGAAACAAATAACTGTTCTATAAAACAAAACAGCTGAATACATATGACTAATAACTGTCTAATTTTAAATTAAAAAAATGAAATAATTTTATTTTTTTGAAAAATATCTAACTAAGAAAATGCCTTTGAACTGGTGCTATATTTTTTTCAAAAAGGTAAAGGTTTTATATTATTTAAGCGTATTTTAAGTATTTGAAAAAGTTCATTTATCAAAACTAAAAACCATAGTATAGAATAATAACATTTGTTATCTTTTTATAGACTAAAGTTATGAGTAAAAAAAAGTGATAAGGGTAGTAATTAAACAAATTTAACTACTAAAAAAGTTTTTCAAAGTATTAAAAATTACATCAAAAATATTTTTATTTAACTCAATAATTCGAAGCATATAAGCTTATTAAAATGAATTAACTAGTACCATAAACCTAATAATTTAGAGTATACAACTATTGAACATCTGTCTAAGAAAGTTTATATTTTAACGTACTTAGATAGAAGGTTAGAATTGAATAATCAACTTGAATTATTAAATAGAAAATATTAATGAATAGTTAAGGTTTTAAAAATGAGCTTACTTGTAGTAATAATTATTTAATTTAAAGCTATACAAAAAATAAATTTTTACAGACTTATATTTTAAAATCAAGAACGTAATAACTATACTTTATGTATATACGTTTTAAAATTTAATTATCTCTCTTAATCCTTTACTTCTTCTCTTTGCTAATGGTAACGTAGTCCCATCTATTAATTCACAATAAAAACCTTTTACTTTAATTAAGTAATTTAGATTTATAATATAAGAATGATGAATTCTAAAAAACATAGAAGATGTTAATTTTTTTTCATATTCCCCAACGTTTTTACTTGACACATATTCTTCTCCATTTCTTAAAATAAATATTGTATATATCCCTTGAGATTTACAATAAACAATATTATCTTCTCTTATTAAAATCGCATCTGTTTTAGAAGAAATTGCTATGAATTTCTGCTCTTTACAAACTTGTAGTTTTACATAATTTTTTAACTCATTTAAAGCAGTTTCATTAAAGTTTACCTTGTTTTGGCAATTTAAGATTGCTTTGTTTACTGAGTTCTTTAAATCATGTATATTTATTGGTTTTAAAAGATAATCTACCGCATTCACTTTTATAGACTTTAAAGCATATTGGTCAAAAGCTGTTGTAAAGATTATTTGAAAATTGATTGTTTCAATGCTGTCAATCAGCTTAAAAATAAGTTCATTATTCATAAGAATATCAAAAAAAACAATATCTGGGTTAATTTCATTTAATAATATCTCAGCTTCGTTTACATTCGTAGCTACGCCACTCACCAACAAGTTCGGACAATACTTTTTCAAGAGATAACTCAATAACTTTGCACAATGAGTTTCATCATCGACTATTAAAACTTTAAACAATTCCATATTTATTTGTTCTTTTGGTGTTTTCTTGGTGTTTTTTTATATAAAGGTATCATTAACACAACCTCTGTTCCTTTAGTTCTTTTTTCTCTTACTTTTAATACTATTTTTAAAGTATGCATCTCATTCAATATTTTAATTCGTTCATTCAGAATTTTATTACCATAAGACCTGTACTTTCCTTTTGTTGCTATTTTTTTAGCTGCTTCTATACCTATACCATTATCTTTTATTACACCTAGAAGAATATTATTAGTTTGTTTAAAATTAATTTCTATTTTTTTTTCCCCTTTTTTATTTTTTAACCCATGTATTATAGCATTTTCTACTATGGGTTGAAACAACATAGGAGGAATTCTAACCGTATCAATTAATAACTCTTCATCAATATTAAAAATTACGTTTATTTTAATTTCATTTTTTAATTCAGTAAGTTTTAAATACGTTTTTAAATATTCAATTTCCTCTTTAAGTGTTATTCTTTCTCTATCACTATTTTGCAAAGTAATTCTAAGCAACCTTGAAAAAGAACTAATGTATTCATTTACAACTTCTTCTCCTTTTAAAAATAAGACACTTTGAATATTATTTATTACATTGAATATAAAATGAGGGTTCATTTGAGCTCTATATGCTTTATCGTGTAATTGTCTTATTTTATAAGTATAATACTTTTTTTATTTTTGATTAAATAATAATATCGTGTTACTATTAGAATTATCATTAAAATTAAGGTGGTATTTACAAAAGGTTTTTGGTAAAAAGCTCTCCTTATATTTATATTATATCTTAAACTTTTTTCTCCCTCACCATTAGGATTTTCACTTCTAACTATTAAGTTATATTTTCCCTCTGGCAATGCGATTAAATTTATCTCCCCCATATCACTTGCAAAAAACCAATTAGTATGTAATTCTGGTATTTTATACATAATTTTACCTCCATTAATACTCCCAAAAGTTAAAGAAATATAATTTTTATTATATGGAATATCTATATTTTTTATTTTTTCTAAGTTATATTGATTACAAATCATACTATCTAAAGTTTTATTATAAAAAAATGCTTTTATTAATTTAACTTTAGATTTCTTTTTTTTCCTTTTAATCTCATTAGGATTGAATATTGTAATTCCATTTAATCCGCCAAAAACCAAAAGAGAATCATTGTGTTTATAAAATGACTTTTGATTAAATTCATTACTCGGTAATCCATCATTAGTAGAATAACAAGATACTTTTTTAGTCTGTTTGTTAAACCTTGCCAATCCATTGAAAGTCCCTAACCAAAAATCTTGATCCGTCTCTATAATACTTACTATTCTTTTATCTGGTAATCCATTTTCTACACCGTAGTGTGTTATCTTACTTGTTTTAGTGTTTAATATATCTACACCATTTACAGAACCAATCCATATATCATTTTTATTACTTAAGTGTATATCATATATCCTATCTTCTGTTAATTTATATGTAATATTTTTTGAACTGTAATGTCTTTGCTCTCCCGTTTTTTCGTTAAAAGAAAAAACCCCATTATATTCAGTTGCAATCCACAATGTGTTCTTATGAATAAGGATATCTTTAATAAAGTATTCTTGTATGTTAAACTTTGCATTGTATTTTTTAAATTTATGTGTTACTTTATTAAAAAGTAGCAACCCAAAGTTCCCTCCTAATAACATTTCATTTCTGTTATAATCTAATAATGCTTGACATATAAACAACTTACCTTTCTTTTGTTTATAAGGGATATCATAAGTGTCTAACTTTTGGTTATTAATGTTATAACTGAAAATTTTATTATTTACTCCAGAAAACCACAATAAAGAGTCTTTTTCCTTTATTAAATTCCAAAAGAAAGGACCTGATTCTTTTTTTTCAAATAGTACCTCTTCTTGATTATCTTTTATTTTTAAAACCTTGAGGTTATCGATTACATAAACATTTTTATCCTTATCAACTGTTATGCCTCTCGTACTTCTTTCCCTTTCTCTTGACTGCATAAAGTTCTTAAACTTATTTCTTTTAAATATAACTTTATGTAGCCTTCCAGCTGTAGCAACTAATAAAATATTTTCATTAAGTTTTATTTGATTAATATTTCTAGTAAAATTAATTGTAGTTATCTTTTTAAGTTGTTTCCCTTTTTTTAACCAGCTATATATAGACAACGTACTGCCTTTAGCTGAAATAAAATCAATTTTATAGTTTTTTAAGTAATTATTTTCTTTATCAACACTTATAACTAAATCTCCTGGTACATTAATTACCTGAGCATTTAATTTTGATAAATAATCATATTGTTGATTATAATTATCAATCGCATATTTTCCTGAAGTATTTTTTGTAAAAATTGTTCCATTTTCATATACTACTGAAGTACCTTTTATATTTAATTTTGGTTTATATATTAACGAAAATTTATTTTTCTCTTTATCCAATAAATAAATTTTGCCCCTCTCCTTAATAATTACATCCTTTTTTATAAAAAAAACTTTTAACCACCTGTTTAATCTATTTTTAGGGTCATCATATGCAATCGGGTATCTTGTTACTTCCCCTTGAGCATTATATTTTAGAATTACATCTTGTTCCGTAATCATCCAAACATTTTCATCACTATCTAAACTCAATTGAAAGGGCTTGATAATTTTTCCATTAATGTATTCTTTTTTTAACTCCCCATACCCCGTTAGCGGATTAAAGATATAGACTCCCCCTTTTTCTATTGATGCGTAGATTACTCCATTTCTTTTCTGCAAAAAATCAACTATTTGAATTTTTTCATTATTTTTTTTATCGATATTTAATTCATGATAAACTTCATTATTACCAAAATCTTCTACAAAAGCGTTGTGATTAGTATACCAAACGACTCCATCATTATCAAATATAGTATTACTATATGTCTGATAAGCTTGTCCTCTATTTTTAACTTTAATTTCTTCTATCGAATAATCAAATAATAATTGTGAAAAAGTAGAAAGTGAATAAAAAAAACAAATAAAAAAACTGTATTTTATTTTCATTAAAAAAAAATAATTGTAGTCCGCAAATGTAAAAAAAATTAAAAAGCTATATATTTTTTTTACCTGATTGCTAATGTTTTACATATAACAAACCATTCCAAATAAAAACAAATTTATATTTATTTCATTATACTTATCCCCCTGTCATCCATCGGCAAGAATTCATAAAAACCACTGTTAAATCATTGTTAATTCAAACATACACAGATATTTAAATTAACAATGTTATTATATTTTTCCATATTCAAATATGATGAAAAAGCTACCTCTATTATTACTTATTATTTATTCTATTATTTTTTAGCCCAGAATAGTACTGAACAAGTTAGAGTTTTAGGCTACTTGGTATAGGTCTTGTCTAAAAGGGATTTTATTAAAGAATTAATGAGTTATAAAAACGAACAATTCAAACTTTATTTTTTATCCTAGTTGTGTTTTAAATACATTTTAACCTCCAGTACTAGGAGTAATAATATCGGTGATATTAAATAGTTTTTTTGTTTCTTTTGGGATTTCAGAAAAAGTTTGCTTACTCCGTAGATTTTTATCATCCCTTCCACTTTTGTCGTATTCTTAAAAAATTATACTATGACTTTAATAGACAACCTTGAATGGCGATACGCCACTAAAAAATTTGATGCTTCTAAAAAAGTTTCAGCACAGCATATAGAACTTTTAAAAGAGCAATTCAATTAGCTCCTTCTTCTTATGGTCTGCAATTGTATACCATTTTGATTATAGAAGACAGTGCAATAAAAGACCAGTTAAAAGCTGTTTCTTACGGACAGAGTCAAATTACGGATGCTTCGCATTTATTTGTGTTTTGTAATTATTCAAAGGTTACCAATGACCATATAGATGCTTATTTTTCTTTAAAATATGAAATAGAACAGGTAGACATTTCTAATTTTAAAGGGTATGCTGATTTTATTAAGTCTGATGTTATGAACAGAACTTTAGTTGAAAAGAACCAATGGACTTCTAACCAAGTTTACATTACTTTGGGAAATTTGCTTAATGCTTGCTCTGAACTTAAAATAGATGCTTGTCCTATGGAAGGTTTTGACGCCGAAGCTTATAACAAAATATTAGACTTGGATAAATTAGGGTTAAATGCTGCTGTAGTTGCTCCTGTTGGTTATCGCTCAGAAGAAGATAGCTCTCAACACACATGCAAAGTGAGGAAACCTATAGAAAGTCTTTTTATAGAGTATAAGTAATTACAACTCTTGAAATACAATAGTATAACCGTACATTTTTTGTACGGTTTCTTATTTTGTTTTATATTGGATGCTTGAAACATTAAGAATAAAATTGCTACCATTTCCTTTTTCTTATTTTCCTAAACAAGGAATATAGCAACAGAATAAAAAACAATAAAGACGTGTTATACCTCCTTATTGGTTGTATAACAATGTATTTACATCTATATAAACAAGTTAGGCACAAGCAGAAGAAATGAATGCTATTTTACAACACAAATCTAAAAGGAATTACTTTCTAAAAATTGTAGGAGTAATTCTACTTATAATTTTTCTTATTCGAGTTTATGTAATTCCAGCTCATTTTCCCAATAGCACTAATGAAAGCTTGATTTATATAAAATCAGTTCTTGACAAAGTTTCTGTATCACTTATTGTCTCTCTTTTTTTGGGCTGGTTTTTATTTAAAATAGAAGTCCCTGAGCAACAAGGAAAACTTGAAATAATAGAGCCAATCAGAATTTCCGACTACTTTGAAAATGGAAGGTTGAATACAAGTTTTTGGTATTTTTCTGGTGGTGCTGGACGATACACTAGAAATGTCACTATTCCCAAATTGGCTGAACTTTCTAATTCAAACAATTCTAGTAAAAATATCAGGTTAAATCTAATCAATCCAATGGAGTCAGAACTTTGCGAGAATTATGTGAATTATAAAAAATCACTAAAATCATCAAAAGAATCTAAAATAAATTGGGATACAGATTTTCTTAAAAATCAAATATATGCAACAATTGTACAGGCTATACTTTATAAGTCAGTATATCCTATGCTCGAAATAGATATCTATTTGAAAAAATATTTTACTACTACTCGAATTGATATAAATGAATTGAACTGCATAATTACCAAAGAAGATAAAAGAGACTTGGCATTAGCGTGCCTTAATAAAACTTTCTTATATAATACATTCAAAGAAGAAATATTTCAAATAGCTAAACAATCAACAAAGTTTAATATCCACAAAATACTTGATAACGTTAATCTTAAGGAAATAAAGGTAGAAATTGTTAAAGAAATTTCTGATTTATATAATTTAAAATTAGAAGAAGATTCAATCAAAAAAATAACAGAAATTCTAAATGATAAAAAATCAATTTACTAACAATTTCTTTGAAAGCTTTAGAGATAGTTATATTAAAAGAAACGTCAAGGAAATATCCAGTTATTGTAATTCAATAATAACCCATCTTAATAAACAGGATTTAATTCTTCATCCTCTTGGTTTTTATTATTGTAATGTTTTTGATTTTAGTAATGGAGAAAAAATCCGTATTCACATATGGTCAGACAAAGGAAATCGAATTATTCCATTAATGGACATTCATAATCATTACTACAATGTTATAAGTTTTGTGTTCAAGGGATACGTTTATAATACAATTTACGATGTAACGGAAAATGAACCATTTACTCATACTTTATATCAAGGTTCCTACGATAAAAACGGAAAAAGAATTTTAGAAAAAACTGATGAAAAATTTAATTTAATACCTCTGAAGAAAAATAAAATTTCTCAAGGAGAATTGTATATAATTGATAAATCTGAGGTACACAAGGGAGAAGTTCCTGAATCTCAATTTTCTATAACTTTTGTATTTACCGAAAAGCCAGTTGAACCAAATCCTCAGGTTTTTGGAAGAATAAATGGAAAAGACACTTATGAATTTCCTTTAATAGAAGTTAATAATGAGGAAATAGAATATATAATAGAAAATGCCAGTGCCTAACAATGTATAAAAATAATAGCGGTTTAATCGCTAAAACGAAAGCTAATGAATATAAAAAAGGTCGGTGTTAAACTGAAAAGTTAGTGCGTATAAATCCGCTACTGTTCTTATACTAGACCGTTGTACACAATACGCAGGACGTGGGAATACAATGAAAAAACATCTAATTTTAATGACTATTTTATCTTCACTATTTGGCTTCGGTCAAAATAAATTTGAAAAAATTAAAAAGTATATTATCAAATCTACTTATGATATTGAAAGTTCAGATAAATTAGAAATACTTGATTTAATAAAACCTGCAATTGGGATAAAAACCGAATCGAAAATTGACAATGAAATAGGAATTGGAATGTCTAAAATTGGAGGTAATCCAGATTTGCCAAAAGGTTTTGAATGGCCAAAATTTGAAAATGAATATTTGACCTTTTGCGCTCAATACAATTTAAGCGAATTAAGTAAATACGATTTACAAAATAAGCTACCTGAAAATGGAATTATTTATGTATTTGTATATATAGACAAAAATTACCCAGGGTTTATGAATAAGAAATCAAGTTATAGACTAATTTACCTTGAAAACAAGGAAAATATTGAAAGAACTGAATTTCCAAAAGAGTACTTTTTAGAAGGTAAATTTAAACCAGCTCAAATCAAATACTTTGAATATTACACATTACCCGATGACGAAAACCATAAAATAAAAAAATACGGATTGAAATATGATGACTTTGATTATTTCTATGAAACTGTAACCGAGTTTATTGATAATTTGACAAATCAAGAAACCGATAATTTTCATCAAATTCTTGGAGAAGACAGGTCTATTCAATCAAGTGTTGTTTTTGACTTCGCAACTAAAAAAATGGAAATTAAAACTATTGAAGATTACGAGTCAAAAAAAGTAGAAATCGAGAAAATTTCAAAAAACTATAGAATTTTATTACAACTCGACTGCAATGATAGAAATTCAGATTTAAGTAAATTTGGTGGAAATGCAGTAATGTATTTTGGAATTGAACCTGAAAATTTAGAAAAGAAAAAAATCGAAAATGTAATTATGGCTTTTCAAGGAACATAAAGAAATAAAAAGTACTGTGCACAACAATGTATAACCGCAATTACGGCGGGTTCGACTGCTTTAAAATTCACTCGAAATTGCTAACATAAGTGTTAAACTGAAAAACAAAGTAAACTTAACCATTATAACCAATTAAAGAAACTGAATGGGAATATTTGACTTTTTAAAACCAAAAAAGATAGAAAAACAGATAGATATAAATACTTATCTATTACATGAGTTAAAAAAAAGCATTGAAGAAAAAGGAAATACCGTAGAGTTTTCAACTCAATATGCTGCTATAATAGTTAATTCGGAGATTGAAATAGCAACAGCAATTATACCTGGAGATTTTCATCCTTCATTGTTACCTTTATTAATAATAACTATTAACAAAGAATATTTTCCTAATGGAATTGAATCTAGCATAGTAGGGTTAGGAAATACTACTGAGCAAAAAGTTAAATCTGCTATAGAAAATTATTTATCAAACATATTTCTTCCAATTTTAGATAGCTTTACAGATAGTCACTTGGAAGAATTTGATTTCAAATCTAGCTCGGCAGGCAGAGAAATACTTTGGCATCCAAAAATGAGTGAAAATTCATTTCAAGGAAAATGGATTGAAACTCACACCGAAATAAATTTATATTCAATTGTAGAAAGTCAATTGAAAAACAAGCTTTCTGACAAAAAATTAAACTGGTTGAAACTCTATATTTCTCGTCAACCAGATGGAACAATTTCTGGTGAATGTCTGTTAAATAATGAAGTTTGGGAGGAAGGATATTACCTTTTAGAAAATTATGCAAAAACCTGGAAAGATAATGGAGAGTTTTTAGGACACAAGCAGTTTATCATGTTTAGAAGATGTGATGCTTTTGATGCAAGTATTGAAACTTATGAAAATTCAATGATCTAAAACAAATATTCATATTCTAAAAATAATCAGTTTGAAAAAGCTGTTTTTATGTGTGGGGGTAGCTCACAGGCATTCAATTATTGAAAAGTCAAAATTTTTAACGACAATGAAAAAATAAATATGAATTGGTTAGTTTATGGAAGTTAAAACCTATTAAAAATCTTCACATAACAATATATAACCAAAAATTAATAACTTTCTTCACTAAATAGCAGTTATACAAGACTGTCCCTATTACTTAAAAAACCATATGAAACTATTTAACTTTATTATTTATTACTGTATAGTAACCTGTATTCTTACTTTATTAAGTTCATTTTCTAGTAATGACTATGATTATATAAGTATCGGTTTAAGTGTATTTGGAATCGTAGTTTGTGCTATATCAAAATATTATAAAGAGAACTTAATTTTACTGATATTAATTTGGTACTTATCCGCTTCTTTTATCAATGAAGCTGTGAACATTAATTTTCTGATATCTTTATCTTCAAATATTTATATGTCAATAGGTAAAATAGGTTTTGCCTTTAACATATTCTACATAATACCTTCTATTCTAATTATCATTTATTATAGTCAATTATCTTTCTTAAATAAAAAATTAAAGGGAATTGTGCACACTGAATCTAGCCAAATACCCTTTGGAACAGCAATTGAATTTGAATTAAATGATTTCAAGGATAAAAAATTAAAAGGTGTTACTGATATGAAGATAGAAGGAGAAGATTTTGATAAGATTTCTTTTGAGAACATAAAAAGTTCTAATGCTTCATTAGCTGCTATTGAAATTTCGAATGAGCATAAAAAGCTAGGTGCTACAATAAAGCTTAATTAAATATATTTTTTTAAAGAAGTATTTGTATGAATAAAAACTCCCGCCTAAGCGGGAATTTCTATATTATAATAAGATTATCTACTGAAACAAATCCGAAGATAAATAACGATCTCCTCTGTCGCAAATCACCGCTACAATTACGCCTTTATCAATCGTTTGGGCTATTTCTAACGCTGCATGTACCGCTCCTCCACTACTCATTCCTGCAAAAACACCTTCTTCTTGTGCTAGCCTTCTCGTCATATTTTTCGCATCGTTTTCATCTAGTTCAACCACTTGATCTACCTTACTTTTATTAAAGAATTTTGGTTGGTAGGCTGGTGTCCACTTACGAATACCTGGTATTCTAGCTCCATCTTTAGGCTGTGCTCCTATAATTTGTACTTCAGGGTTTTGTTCTTTTAAATAGGTAGAAACTCCCATAATGGTTCCTGTGGTTCCCATCGCCGATACAAAATGAGTTATTGCTCCCTCTGTATCATTCCAAATTTCTGGACCTGTAGTTTTATAGTGTGCTTTCCAGTTATCGGTATTTTCAAACTGATTTAGCATAAAATACCCTTTTTTATAACGTAATTCTAAGGCGACATCTCTAGAACCTTCAATACCTTTTTCTGCATCCGTTAAAATAACCTCAGCTCCGTAAGCACGCATCGTTTTTACACGTTCTTCTGTAGAGTTTTCTGGCATCACCAATACCATATTTACGCCTAATACTTTTGCCATGAGTGCTAACGCAATTCCTGTGTTTCCACTAGTTGCTTCTACTAAATAGTCTCCTGGACGGATATTTTTCCTTTTAATAGCTTCAGCAATCATATTAAAAGCCGCTCTATCTTTTACACTTCCGCCTGGGTTATTTCCCTCCAGTTTTAATAATAGTTTTACGCCTTCTTTTTGAAGAATGTTTGAAACTTCTATGAGTGGTGTATTCCCTATACTATCTATAATTGTTTTAGTTTTCATGGTTGATTTTGTACCTACATCATTTAACATAGGATTTTCTAGTGGTTATTTTATTTTCTGACTCATAGGTTACAATAGATCCTTTGGGTACAGAGGTCGTTACGCAAACATTTGCGCCTATTACGCTATCGCTGCCTATTACTACATCGCCCCCTAAGATAGTTGCGTTGGCATAAATGGTTACATTATTTTCAATCGTTGGATGTCTTTTTGTGGATGCTAATTCTTTTTTTACTTGAATTCCTCCTAGGGTAACTCCTTGATATATTTTTACGTTTTCTTTAATAATGGTGGTCTCTCCAATCACAATTCCTGTTGCATGATCTATAAAAAACGAATCGCCAATAGTTGCTCCGGGATGGATGTCCGTTCCCGTTAATCCGTGTGCATATTCACTCATCATTCTTGGTAAAATCGGAATTTCCATTGTATACAATTCATGACTCAATCGATATACCGCAATCGCATGAAACCCCGGATAGGCTAAATACACTTCCCCTAAGCTTTTACAGGCGGGATCTGTTTTTTCAAATGCTTTGGCATCTAAATCTAACTTTTCTCGTATTCCACAAAATGTTTGTTGGTATACAGCCCATGCTTCCGAAGCATTTTCAACAGCTAACCCGTTTAAAATTTTCACAAACTTTTCTTTTAAATGATTTGCTTTTTCTTGACATACATCATTAAACAATGCATAAAATAATTGCTTTGTAAAGTTTGCTACATCATCTTTTAATGATAAATCGTATTGTTTGAATTGCATTTACTATTTTTTTTACAAAAATAACTAACTTTCAGGAGCTAGCTCAACTTCAAGTCCTTCTAATTCAGGTGTCATTTGAATCTGGCATCCCAATCGGCTATTTTCTTCTACATGAAATGCTTCTGCTAGCATTGCATCTTCATCATCATTCATTTCTGGCAATTCATGGCTCGATTTCACATAACATTGACACGAGGCACACATGGCCATTCCTCCACAGATTCCAATAGTTCCTTCAGGAGCTAATTCGTATGACCGAACTACTTCCATTAAGTTCATTGCCATATCTGTCGGAGCAACTACCTCATGCATTACACCATCACGGTCTGTTATTTTTATATTGATGTCTTGATTATCCATTTGTAACAATTTCTTAAAGGAATCAGTAGTTAGGTAGGCTATTTTAGTTTGGTTGGTGAAGGAGTTTTTACTTAAAACTTGTAATTTCAACAAACTTATCCGCTCAACTCCTAACTACTTTCATCCTAATCCCCAATTATTGAATTGCTTTTACTACCGCTTTTGGTGCTTCTTTTCTTGTTCCGTCGAAACCGTCTACACCGCCAACAGTGGTATATTTCATTACATATTTTTTATCTGGATGGATGCGTTTATATGCACTTTGACACATCAGTGTTGCTTCGTGAAATCCACACAAAATCAATTTTAGCTTCCCTGGATAGGTATTCACATCTCCAATAGCATAAATACCTTCCACATTCGTTTGGTAATCTAAGGCATTGTTTACTTTAATAGCATTCTTTTCAATTTCTAATCCCCAGTTGGCAATAGGACCTAATTTAGGCGCTAATCCAAATAATGGAATAAAATGATCGGTATCTATCATATAAGGTTCTTTCCCTTTTTCTTCTACCACTACTCCTGTTACATGATTTTCTCCTAATACTGCTTTTACCTCAGCAGGTGTAATTAAGTTTATCTTACCTAAATTCTTTAACTCTTGAACTTTTTCTACAGAGTCTAACGCTCCTCTAAATTCATTTCTTCGGTGAATTAAGGTTACCGATTTTGCTACATCTGTTAAGAAAATAGACCAATCTAAAGCAGAATCTCCTCCTCCAGCAATTACTACATCTTTATCACGATACAGTTCTGGTTCTTTAATCATGTACTCAACTCCTTTGTCTTCAAAATCAGCAATGTTAGGAATCGGTGGCTTACGAGGTTCAAAACTTCCCAGTCCTCCTGCAATAGCTACTACAGGTGCTTGGTGTTTGGTTCCTTTATTGGTGGTTACGATAAACGTTCCGTCATCTTGTTTTTCGATGGTGTCAGCACGTTCCCCTAAAGTAAATCCAGGTTCAAATTGCTTGATTTGCTCTAGTAAGTTCTTTGTTAAATCTCCTGCTAAGATCTCTGGATATGCTGGAATATCGTAAATAGGTTTCTTCGGATAAATTTCTGAACACTGCCCTCCTGGTTGTGGTAAGGCATCAATTAAATGACAACGTAATTTTAACAATCCTGCTTCAAAAACGGTGAATAGCCCTGTAGGACCTGCTCCAATAATTAATATATCTGTTTGTATCATTTCTACTCTATTTCACTAAACTCTCTGTCAGTTTATTTAATGTTTCTACTTTATGTTCAAAGTTTCCTTTGATGGTTTTTCTATAACTATTTAGGTTTTGTACTAATTGATTGATGTCTTCTGGAATTACTTCTTCAAAAAACTGACGCAATCTTTTAGCGGTTGTTGGCGACTTTCCATTGGTTGAAATGGCTACTTTTACGTTTCCTTTGGTTACAATTCCACCCATATAAAAATCACAGTATGGTGGATTATCTGCTACATTCACCAGTTTATTTTGGCTCCTACAATCTTTATACACCTGTATATTTACTTCAGGAACATCGGTTGTCGCAATCACCAAATGTTTTCCCTGCAAATAGGTATCACTATAGCTATCTGTTATCCTATTTACCTTACCTTTTTGAGCTATGGCAATGGTTTCTTCTCTAAAAAAAGGAGCTACCATAGTTACCTTAGCGTCTGGACTCGATTTTAATAAAAATCGTAGCTTTTCTTCTGCCACAAAACCTCCTCCAACTATGAGGACTTCCAAGCTTGCTGTTTTTAAAAAGATAGGATATAGATTATTTCTTTCTTCCATTATACCACCTCTTTTAAAGCTACTTCTTGTTGTACTTGTAATAATTGCTGTCTGTGATTTACCACATCCCCTAACAGAATAATAGCAGGATTACTCAAGTTGTTTTTAGCAACTACTTCTTCTATCGTATCTACAGTACCGATTCCTATTTTTTCTTCAGGAGTTGTTCCATTTTGAATAATGGCTACTGGTAATTCGTTCTTTCCTTCTTGCTTAAAAAGCTGAATGATTTCTGAAAGTTTCCCCATTCCCATTAAAATAACAACCGTTGCACTGGATTTTGCTGCTAAAGCAACATCATTTGATAATTGATGCTGTTTGGTAGTTCCTGTAATGACCCAAAAGCTTTCTGAGCTTCCTCTTTTGGTCAACGGGATATTCTGATACGCTGGTACCGCTAAGGATGAAGAAATCCCTGGCACTACAGCAACCTCCAATCCGTGTTTGGCGGCATATTCCATTTCTTCTGCTCCTCTACCAAAAATAAAAGGGTCACCTCCTTTTAAACGCACTACATGTCCGTGAGACAATCCTCTCGCAACAATCAATTCATTGATTTGTTCTTGTTGATATCGATAGCATCCTCTGCGTTTTCCTACAAAAATGACTTCTGCATTCGGATTCACATATCCTAACAGTTCGTTATTCACCAATGCATCATACAATACCACATCGGCTTGCTCTAATGCTTTAATGGCTTTTAAGGTGATTAAATCAATATCTCCTGGTCCTGCTCCTACTACGGTTAATTTCGGTTGATTTTTCATTGGACTCTCCTTTTTTAACTTTCTACGGCTACTTTTCGGTAGGCATCAACTGTTTTGTAAAATGATGCTGCTTCTTCTACATACTTTTTTGCAAAAGCTTCCGTAGGTTCATTTTTATTGATTTGATAAATCAATGCTGCAAATGAACTTGATACTTCTATTTTATTTGTTGCTACAAACAGTTCATCAAAATTGGTAATGATTCCTGCTTGTGTATTGGTTTTTGCTCCTTCTGCTGTTAACAAGGCTTTAGCAGTGTTTACCATAGCTGCATAAGCGTGGTAAATACTATCTGACCATTGTTGATTCTTCAAGGCCTGTGAAGCATTTTCTAGCTTTTCTTCACTTTCAAACAGTAAGGTTGCTACTAAGTCGATTACCACTCCTGCACATTCCCCAACTCCTATGGCTTTTACATAATTTTTATCGTGTCCCCAATCAATAAAATCGTCTTCCGTTAAATTGGTGGTGTCTGACAACTCTTTTAACAGCTCATAGAAATATGTTTTTCCTTGTCTATCGTAATAGTTTAAGAAGTCTTCATTGGGTTGCTTATGGCTTTCGAAGTCGTTTAATAGGATTCGTAAAGATTCTGGTCCTCTTTTACTTGGGATTTTAATCAACTTATCAGCAAAACGTCCATTTCCGCCACCTAAAACTCCTCCTCCAACTAATACTTGTAAAGCAGGTGCTAATAACTTTCCTACTTTTATAGACATTCCTTGAAAACCAATGTGCGCCATGTTGTGTTGTCCACAAGCATTCATACACCCACTAATTTTAATAGTGATGTCTTTATTATTTACATACTGTGGATATTCTGCTTTTAATACACGCTCTAACGCTGCTGCAATTCCTGTACTGCTGGCAATACCTAGATTACATGTGTCGGTTCCCGGACATGCAGTAATATCATTCAAACTGTTATATCCTACCTCTGCAAAACCTAACTTTTGTAGTTCCGCATAGAAAAATGGTAAAAACTCCTCTCTTACGTGACGAATCAAAATATTTTGACGTAGCGTAAAGCGTAACTCATTTGCTCCATATTTCTTGATTAAATCAGCTAACAACCGTGCTTTATCGGTATAAAAATCTCCTAAATGTACTTTGATACCTATCGCATATAATCCAGCTTGCTTTTGTTTGAAAACATTGGTTGTTTTCCAGTTTTGATAAGCTTCTTCATCTTTTAGTACTACAGATGGAACCTCGTTAGTTTCAAAAACAATATCCTGCTCAAAATCAGCGGTGTCAATTGGATAGGTTTTATACGCTAATGCTGCTCTTTCTTCAGCTACTAATTCTAAGAAAGCATCTACACCTAAATCTTTTACTAAGAATTTTAAACGGGCTTTGGCTCTTTTAGCACGTTCTCCGTAACGATCAAACACACGTAACACTCCTTCAATAGTAGGAATTAGTAATTCTGCCTCTAAAAACTCATAAATTACATCTGCATGACGTGGTTGTGATCCTAATCCTCCTGCTAACAACACTTTGAATCCTTTTACTTCTTTACCCTCAACTGTTTTCGTTTTAGCAATGAATCCTAAATCGTGAATAAAACTCAACGCCGTATCTTCTTCTGTAGCAGAAAAAGACATTTTGAACTTTCTCCCCATTTCCTGACAGATTGGGTTGCGTAAGAAAAACTGGAAAGTAGCGTGTGCGTACGGTGTTACATCAAACGATTCTTTCGGATCGATTCCCGCAGTTTCTGAAGCCGTAACATTTCGTACCGCATTACCACAAGCTTCACGCAACGTAATATCGTCTTTCTCTAACTGTGCCCATAATTCAGGGGTTCTGTCTAAACTTACGTGGTGAATTTGAATATCTTGACGTGTCGTAATGTGTAAACGCCCTCTTGAATACTCATCAGAAACATCTGCTATTCTGTGTAATTGTTCACTTGTAACTTTACCATAGGGTAATTTGATACGAATCATTTGTACCCCAAACTGACGTTGCCCGTAAATTCCTCTGGCTAAACGTAAGCTTCTAAAACGTTCTTCATCTATTTTTCCTTCGTTAAACAAACGTATTTTACGCTCTAACTCTAGGATATCCTTTTCTACTAAAGGGTTTTCTATTTCTGATCTAAAACTTTGCATGTGGTTTACTAGTTGTTTGCTTGTAAAAGCGTTGTTATTCGTTATGTAAGAACTCTTGTTTTGCAAACAATTGTTCTTCTGTTTCTACATGTGCATCATCTGGCACACAACAATCTACCGGGCATACTGCTGCACATTGCGGTTCTTCGTGAAATCCTTTACACTCAGTACATTTATCAGGCACTATAAAATAGTACTCGTCTGATACTGGCTCATTGTCTTCGTCTGCATTTACCGAAGTTCCATCCAATAAGGTTACATTTCCTTGTAATGAGGTTCCTTCATTATACTTCCAGTCACTTGCTCCTTCATAAATAGCTGTATTTGGGCATTCTGGTTCACAAGCCCCACAGTTAATGCACTCATCTGTAATGATTATTGCCATAACTTTTTATTATTTACTTGATAAAACCAACTCCTGATGTGGTATTGGTTTTTGGATTGATGATTATAAACGCTCCGTTTGCTTTGTTTTTGGCATATGAATCAACAAACAATGGTTTGCTTACTTTTAAACTCACTTCTCCTATTTCGTTTAGTGATAATTGAGATGGAGTTGCTGATTTTCCAGAAAAATCGGTACGGATTAACGCAGTAAGCTCTGTTATTTTTGCTTGCGCATCGTTTACTCCATGCTTGATGTAATATTTCTGAGAAGCTTGTAATGGTGCTTTATCCATCCAACAAATAGTAGCTTCTATCTGTTTTACCACAGAAGGTTCTTCTCCTGTTTTTACCAACATATCTCCTCTACTTACATTTACATCATCTTCTAAGGTGATGCTTACAGCGCTTCCTCTTTTTGCTCTTGCATATTCTTTATCAAAAAACTGAATACTTTTTATGGTAGATTTTGTTGCTGATGGCAATACCGTTACGCTATCTCCTACTGCTAGATCACCTCCATACAGTTTTCCTGCATATCCTCTGAAATCGTGATATTCGTCTGTTTTAGGGCGAATAACTGTTTGCACAGGGAAACGTGCTTTTGATACTTCTTGTGTATCTTCAGACCCCAAGTTTTCAAGGTGATTCAGTAAAGTTTCTCCTTTATACCAAGGGGTGTTTTCTGAAGACTTCACAACATTATCTCCTTTTAAAGCTGAAAGAGGTATGAATGTGATATTTTGATTTTGATAGTCGCTCTTCTTAGCTAAATACTCTATTTCTCCTTTAATCTGATTGAATTTTTCTTCTGAAAAGTCTACCAAATCCATTTTATTTACGGCTACTATTACATCTTTTACTCTTAATAAATTATTGATAAAGAAATGACGATAGGTTTGCTCTACTACCCCATTTCTAGCATCTACTAAAATGATAGAAGCTTGAGAATTTGAAGCTCCTGTAACCATGTTCCTAGTATACTCTATATGACCTGGAGTATCAGCTATGATAAAGCTTGTTTTTGGTGTTGAGAAATATATGTGAGCTACATCAATAGTAATTCCTTGTTCACGTTCTGCTACCAATCCGTCAGTAGCTAAAGAAAAATCTAAGTAATCAAATCCACGTTGTTTACTTTTTTCTTCTATCGCTTCTAATTTATCTTGGGTTAATGATTGTGTATCGTATAAAATTCGCCCGATTAGTGTACTCTTTCCGTCATCTACACTTCCTGCTGTTGCTATTTTTACTACGTTCATATTTTATGTTGTTGGCGATTGGCCATTAGCTTTTAGCTTTTAGCTCTTGGCTCTTGGCTATTAGCCTTTAGCACTTGCCTAGTTTTATTTTGTTATTAATTTTCATATTGCTAACAGCCAAGAGCTAATAGCAAAAACCTTTTTTAAAAATATCCTTGTTGTTTACGTTTTTCCATCGCTGCTTCTGAGCGTTTATCGTCTATCCTTGCTCCTCTTTCTGATATCGTTGATTCTCTAATTTCGTCTACTACTGTATCAATATCTATTGCATCTGATAAAACCGCTGCCGTACAACTCATATCTCCTACGGTTCTAAATCGTACCATACGCTCTTCTACTTCTTCTTCCTCTTCTCTATACACCACCTCATCGTTTGCAGACCAGATTAACCCGTCTCTGATAAAAGTGGCTCTTTTGTGAGCAAAATAAATAGATGGAATTTCAATTTGTTCTTGTTGTATATACGACCAAACATCTAATTCTGTCCAGTTAGAAATTGGAAAAACACGTACATTCTGACCTAAATCAATTCTTCCATTTAGCATATCAAACAACTCTGGACGTTGATTCTTTTCATCCCATTGCCCAAAATCATCTCGTACTGAGAAAATTCGCTCTTTAGCTCTTGCTTTTTCTTCATCTCTACGCGCTCCACCGATACATGCGTCGAAACCGAATTCTTCAATGGCATCTAATAACGTTTCGGTTTGTAACATGTTTCGGCTCGCGTACTTTCCCGTTTCTTCTTTTACTTTACCAGCATCAATATTGTCTTGTACTTGACGTACAATTAACTCAACACCTAATTCTTCTACCAAACGGTCTCTAAATTCAATCGTTTCAGGAAAATTATGCCCAGTATCAATATGTAATAAAGGGAACGGAATTTTTGCTGGATAAAATGCTTTTTGAGCAAGTCGCACCAGTGTTATGCTATCTTTGCCCCCCGAAAACAGTAACACTGGTTTTTCAAATTGCGCGACTACTTCTCTTAATATATATATGGCTTCACTTTCTAAAGCTCCTACTTGTATCGTTTCTGTATTCATAATCCTATTTTTAAATATGTAAACCACATTCTCTGTTACTTTCTACTTTTGTGGGATCGAAGTACTTAAACTCGTTAGGTAATTGATGTTCTTTTAAATAAGTATCTAACTCCTCATCTGACCAATGGTAAAACGGACTCACTTTTAATACTCCATCTTTACTTCTTGAAACAATATCAATACTATCTCTAAAGGCTGTTTGTCCTTTTCTTAAATTGGTAAACCAAACATCTGGCTTATGCTCATTCATTGCTCTTTTAAAAGGCTCTAACTTCACTTGCTCAGTAAATACCGCATGTTTTGGGTCATCAACTGTTGGTAAACCTAAAGTGATGTTTCTGTGTGCTACCGTTTGTTTAGGTACATACAACTGAATGTTTAACTGTAGTTTTTCAATTAACTCTTCTGCATGTTTATAGGTTTGTGGAGTATTATATCCTGTATCACACCAAATAACATCTATACTGTTTTTTACTAATACTACTGCATGTAAAATGGCTCCTTCATAGGGACGAAAGTTTGTGGTTACTACGGCTTTATTTGCTTGTAGTAATGCCCAAACAATAATCTCTTTTGGAGATTTGTTTTTTAACGCTGCGTTTACTGCTTCTAAATTCATTGTTTCTATACTCATTTTTTGCCCCATTTAATACTGTTCCAAACTCTTTCGTGAAAAAAATACAATAGCATTTTTGTTACTAATTCTACAGCTCCAATTGAAAAAGCTGTCTTTACTTGTCCTGTAATTACCCATGATATTAAGATGGTATCTATGGTACCAACAACTCTCCAACTTATTGATTTTACAATGCTTCTTAGTGGTTTTTCAGAAAGCTTATCTTCTTTATAATTTGCTTTATTTTCTACTACTTGTTCTACAATCATTTTTAAAATACCATTACCCTATCGGAATACTAGGTTTTAAGTCGACAAATATACAGATGCTTTTTAATTATCCAAGGAGAAATCAAAAAAATATTTGAATTTTACAATTTGTTAATACTACACTAAATCTGCAAGTGTGTTGTTACGAAGTACTTGTAGCGTATTATCTCTTACTTGAATCATTAGTTTGTGTACTGAACATGCTTCTTCATCAGGGCAGTCATCACATTTTTCGTAATAATTCAAACTAACACAGGGTACCATAGCAATAGGTCCTTCTAGTGTTCTAATAACATCAGTCATTTTAATTTCATTGGCTGGTTTTAGCAAATAATAGCCTCCACCCTTTCCTTTTTTGGCTCCTAAAACTCCTGATTTTCGTAAGGTAAGTAATATGCTTTCTAAAAACTTGTGCGAAATATTTTCGTTTTCTGAAATGGTAGCTATTTGTACCATAGTACCCTTTTCTTGTTTTGCAATAAAAGTAAGCGCCTTAATTCCGTATTTTGTTTTCTTAGAAAGCATATTACAAATATATGCTTTACTTCTTAATTATTTAATGCTTGATTTAAATCGTTAATTACATCTTCTACGTTTTCTAATCCCACCGAACATCGTACTAAACCATCAGTAATTCCTACCTCTAATCGATCTTCTTCACTTAACTTACTATGTGTGGTTGATGCTGGATGTGTTACAATGGTTCTGGTGTCTCCTAAATTTGCTGATAATGAGCATAGTTGAATACTATTCAAAAATTTACGTCCTGCTTCGATACCTCCTTGGATTTCAAAAGCAACAATATTTCCTCCTAGTCGCATTTGTTTTTTAGCTATTTCATGCTGCGGATGCGATGTTAAAAACGGATACTTTACCAAATTTACCTTTGGATGTTCTTCTAAAAACTGCGCTACTTTCAAGGCGTTTTCACAATGTTTTTCTACCCTGATTGCTAAGGTTTCTAAACTCTTAGACAACACCCAAGCATTGAATGGTGACATTGCAGGACCTGTATTTCTTGAAAATAAATAGATTTCTCTTATCAAGTCCTCTTTTCCTACGGTTACGCCTCCTAAAACACGTCCTTGACCGTCTATGAGTTTTGTAGCTGAGTGAATAACCAAATCGGCACCGAATTTAATGGGATTCTGTAAATAAGGTGTTGCAAAGCAATTATCTATCACCAACAATAAATTGTGCTTCTTTGCTATACTTCCTAACAACTCTAAATCTAAAATATCTACGGCCGGATTGGTTGGAGTTTCAGCATACAATATTTTGGTATTTGGTTGAATTAAGCTCTCGATTTTATCAACTTCGGTAATTTTAAAATAACTCGTTTCAATATTCCACTTAGGTAAATATTTGGTAAACAAACTATGTGTTGAACCAAAAACAGAGCGACACGATACTATATGATCTCCCGCATTTAACAGAGCGCCAAAAGTTGAAAACACCGCTGCCATACCGGTTGCAAATGCATATCCTGCTTCGGCACCTTCCATAGTCACTATTTTATCGACAAATTCTGTGGTATTCGGGTTTGAAAATCGACTGTATAGGTTTCGTTGCTTTTCTTCAGCAAACGACGCTCTCATATCTTCAGCATCGTCAAATACAAAACTTGAAGTTAAGTATAAAGGTGTAGAATGTTCTGAAAATTGTGAACGTTGTGTTTGCGTTCGTATGGCTTGGGTTTCAAAATTTTTGCTCATGTTGTTTTTTTAGATGTTTGACCGCTTCGCTGTCAGATAAAAGAATCAAGATTTATGGGTCTTAATTCTTGTATCTTTTTGCTCTGCTCTATTTTTGAGATTCTTGTTTCTAAGTTTTCTATTCCTTTTTTTCTGATGTCACTTCGAATAAAATTATTGAAATGAAATAATTTTGTATCGAGAAGTATTCTAATCGTTCTCGATACAATTTTTACTTCGTTAACACTCCATAAAAATCACTCGAACTGACAAAGGCTTTTGCAAATCTTATCTCTATTTTCTTGGTTCTTGTTTCTTTCTACTAATTATTATTCTTTGCTAATCGTAAGATGTCTCCAAATACGCCTCTAGCGGTTACTTTAGATCCTGCTCCTGCTCCTTGAATTACGATAGGTTGTTCTCCATAAGATTCTGTGTAAATCTCAAAAATGGCATCAGAACCTTTTAAACTTCCTAAAGGCGAACTCTCTGGTACAGAGACTAACTTTACATCCAATTCTCCTTTTGATTGTTGTAAGTCTCCGTGTAAATCTCCGATATATCTCAGTACGTGTTTCTCTTCCTGTGATTCTTTTTGCTGTTGAAATGTAGCATCTAGTTTTTCTAAGTTTCCTAAAAACTCTTCCGAAGAGACTTCTCTAAATTCCTCTGGAATTAAGTTTTCTATCTGAATATCATCAAACTCGTTTTCTAAATCCAATTCACGTGCTAAAATCAATAGTTTTCTGGCAACATCATTTCCACATAAATCCTCACGAGGGTCGGGTTCAGTAAACCCGCTGTCAATTGCTTCTTGTAATACGGTTGAAAACGGCACGTCTTCCGAAGAAAATTTATTAAACAAATAACTTAAGGAGCCCGAAAACACCCCTCTAATTCTCGTGATATTTTCTCCTGAATCGTGTAGCAGTTTAATCGTATCAATCAATGGTAACCCTGCCCCTACATTGGTTTCGTACAAGTAACTCTTCTTATTTTTATCTAAGGTTTTACGTAGTTTTTTATAAAAATCGTACGAAACGGTATTCGCTATTTTATTAGAGGAAACCAAATCGAACCCTGCATTGACTAACGGAATGTAATTTTCTATAAAGTCTACACTTGCTGTATTGTCTACCGCAATTAAGTTTTCTAAATGATGTTCTTTAGCATAGTCAATTACACTATCAACGGTATGCTTATCTTCTACTGCTTTTTCAAGCTCATTCGACCAATTAGTTCCAACTCCATTTTTTGTTAACAACACTTTTTTAGAGTTCGCAATCGCAAAAATGTTCAGGTGAATTTTACGTCTTTCTAAAATCGATTTTGAATTTTCTAAAATTTGTTCAATCAAGGTTCCGCCAACTAATCCTTTACCAAAAACAGCGATGTTGATTTTTTTCGCCACTCCAAATACCTGACCGTGAATCACATTCAACGCCTTGTGTAACTGCTCTTTCTTCACTACCAAGCTCACATTTTTACCTGTAATGGTATTGTTGAACAACAACGGAACTATTTGATTTTTAATCAAAGCGTTATATGGGTGATGAAACTCGCTTAAATCTTGCCCTATGATTGAAATTACCGATACTTCTTCTTGAATCGAAATCTGATTGACATCTTTTGTTTGTAAATCATTTTCAAACTCTTGTTCCAAAGCTTTTACCGCTGCTACTGCATTGCTTTTATCAACCACCAAACCAATTCCTCTTTCTGAAGAACCTTGCGAAATAATGCTCACGCTAATTCCGTGATTGCTCAATGCTTTAAAAATACGTGCATCCACTCCTACTTTTCCTAGTAACCCTCTTCCTTCGAAGTTTATCAAAGCAACCTTGTCTAATACTGATAAGGATTTGATTCCTTTTGAAGTTGATTTTGCGGTAATCAACGTACCATTATCGTTAGGATTGAAGGTGTTTAATATTCGAAGGTTGATATTCTTCTCTAACAACGGAATGATGGTTTTCGCATGCAAAATAGTAGCTCCGAAGTTGGCCAATTCATTTGCCTCAGAAAAAGATAACTCTTCTATTTTTTTAGCATCCGCTACCAAATCAGGATTGGCAGTGAAGATTCCATCTACATGCGTGTAGTTTTGCAGTTCTTCGGCGTCTAAATAGTTCGCTAACAACGAGGCAGTGTAATTACTTCCGTTTCTACCTAAAGTCGTCGTTTCATTTTTTAAATTCGAGGCTATAAATCCAGCTACCACATTCACAGTTGTTCCGTTGTATTGTTTAAAGTGATTTAATACATTTTCTTTAGATACCTCAACTATTGATTGTCCTTTTCCTACTGTTTCATCTGTTTTTAATAAGCTTCTAGCATCGGTAGCTAGGGCGTTGATTCCTTTTTGCTGTAATAAATCGGTTACTGTTTTTATAGACAATAGCTCTCCTTGTGCTAGTACTTCATCTTTTATCTTTTGACTATAGTCACCTAATAAACTCACTCCTTCAAACAACTTTTCTAAGCGATTAAATTCTGTAGAAAAATCTACTAACGGAGTTAATTTTGTTTGTTCGTATTTAAACGCTTCTAATTGTTCTTTAAAAGCTTCATTCTTAGTAGCCCTTTCTAAAAGCTCCTCTAACTCATCTGTAGCATTGCCTCTTGCTGAGACTACCACTGCTATCTTTTCTCCTTCGTTTATTTTTTGTTCTATGATTGATACTACCTTTGGTATGCCTTCATTCGACAAAGATTTTCCGCCAAACTTTAAAATTTTCATTCTTTTATGGGTTGATTTTTGATTGAATATTGGTTCAATCATTTTTTCTAATTGTTTGTATTCTATTAAGAAAGCATCATGCCCATGATCTGAATTAATTTCATTGTAGGTTACATTTGCATGGGCCGATGCCAGTTGTTTGTGTGTTTCTCTGTTTTCTTCCGCAGTAAAAAACAAGTCAGAATCTACGCCAACGATATGGATCTCTGCTTCAATGGTTTCTAACACATCTAATCCTTCTCTTCCTTTGGTTACATCGATGGTTTTTAATAACTGATTCATCAATCTATAGGAGGCTAACTGATAGCGTTCTTGTAATTTTTTTCCGTGATGTAACAACCAGCTTTCTACATTAAAAATCTGTAACTCTTCGTTTTTTGAGCGTTGAAAACGTTTTTTAAACGACTCGGGCGTTCGATAACATAACATAGCATGCATACGCGCATCGTGCACCGGATTGCTAGAATTAGTTAAAAACTGCTCTTGTATTTGACAGTTGGCTATTAACCAATCAGTCGATTTCCAGTCGGTTGCAATCGGAATTAAATGTTGTGTTATATTCGGATTCAACACTGCCATTTCCCAAGCGATTCCACCACCTAAAGACCCTCCTATCAACGCAAATAATTGTGTTATGTTGAGTTGTGCTAGCCCTTGTAGAAAAATGTTTGCAATATCACGTGCTACGAAACTCTTGTAATCATCTATTAAGAAATTATCATAACCATTTCCTGGAATGTTAAAGCACAAAATGGTATATTCATTCGTATCTATAACTTTGTCTTCCCCTATTAAATCTTGCCACCAACCATCGTTTCCTGCAACATTACTATTGCCTGTGAGTGCATGATTAATCAACACCACAGGAGCGGTACCTAATGCTTTTCCGAAGGTTTGATAACTTACTGGAATGGTGTCGAATTGTGTACCGCTTATGGTGGTATAACTAAGAATATGAATATGCTTCAAATCACTTTTCATTATTGATATTTTTATGGGCGTTCCCCTAAAGGGTCGGGCTTTCCGTTATATCTTTTGTTGATCCTCGATACTTGCTTCGCAAGCTCGAACTGACAACAAAAGGATGCCACTTCAATCCCTAACGCAGTTTATTTTAAGCCAATACTTCTTTAGGAATTTGAGCAAATGCTTCTTGTAAATCGGTTTTTAAATCTTCAATATTTTCCAAACCAACTGATAAACGAATTAAGTCTTTCGTTACTCCCGTACTTTCTTGTGCTTCATCACTTAATTGTTGGTGTGTGGTACTTGCTGGATGGATAATTAAAGATTTAGTATCTCCAATATTGGCTAGTAATGAAAAGAGTTTTGTGTTGTCTGCAATGGTTTTAGCGGCTTCGTAACCTCCTTTTACTCCAAAAGTTACCAATCCGCTTTGACCTTTTGGTAGGTATTCATCAGCTAAAGTTTTGTATGTATTCCCTTCCAACCCTGGATAGTTTACCCAAGCAACTTCTTCTTGTTCTTGTAACCATTTGGCAATAGACAAGGCAGTTTCACTGTGTTTTTGAATTCGTATTTCTAAGGTTTCCAATCCTTGAATGATATTAAAAGCGTTGGTAGGGCTCAAGGCACCTCCAAAATCACGTAACCCCTCTAAAATTAGCTTAAATGTGTACGATGCTGCTCCTAAAGTTTCATGGTATATCAATCCGTGATATCCTGCCGAAGGTTCTGTAAATTCGGGAAACTTACCATTTGCCCAGTTAAAAGTTCCAGCATCAATAATGGCTCCTCCTAACGAGTTTCCTTGTCCTCCAATGTACTTTGTTAAGGAGTGAATTACAATATTTGCTCCATGCTCTATTGGGTTTAATAAAGCTGGCGTAGCTACTGTATTATCTACAATAAAAGGCACTTCTGCTTTTTTTGCATGTGCAGATATCGCTTTTAAATCCAAGACATCTAATTTCGGATTTCCTAAAGACTCTACAAAGAAAGCTCTGGTATGCTCTTGTACAGCTTCTGCAAAACTATCTGGGTTAGATGCATCTACAAACGTAGTAGTAATGCCTAATCTTGGTAAAGTAACGTTTAACAAATTATAGGTTCCTCCGTACAAACTACTCGAAGCTACGATATGATCTCCTGCTTTTAGTAGGGTTAGTAAACCTGTTGAAATGGCTGCCGTACCCGAAGCAAACACTACAGCTCCAATACCACCTTCTAAAGCAGCTAAACGATCTTGTAAAATTTGATTGGTGGGATTATTTAATCGGGTGTAAATAAATCCCAACTCTTTTAAAGAAAATAGGTTTGCTGCATGTTCTGAATCATTAAAAACATACGAAGTAGTTTGATAAATAGGAACTGCTCTTGTTCCTCCGTTTTGTGTTACATCGTGACCTGCGTGCAACGCGTTTGTTGCGAATTTTTGTGTACTCATTTTTCTTGTTTTTGAGTTAATAAAAAATTAAACCAAAAGCCAAAACACATCTATTTTTAGATGTTGCTTACTAGAAAAATGTTATTAAGAAATTATAAGAAGCTTCTTGTAGATATTAAAGAAACTTCTTTGGGTTATCTATCCACGAGTTTGTACACTCTGGTAGAATTTAGCACCTTCTTTGTTTGCACAAAGGGTTGCTAAGGTTTCATAGGGTCTAATCCCTCCACCTTTCTTGATAACATCGTCAATAAGTGTTTGAACTTTTACGAGCACAAATATTCAATTATAAAAATGGATTTTCCAAATTTATTTTGATTTTTGTTTAAAAAAGAGTGTTGAATTATTTTTAAACACAATATCTAAAACACTAAAAACCAATAATTTAAAACACGTTGCTTAAACCAAAATATAATAGTTGTTTTTATCTTAAGAACTACAAGATAACATAGAGCATCCTACTTTATTTCGAGCCCATTCTGGTCGTTTTGCAAACCATTTTTCGTTTTTTGGTTGTTCATCGTAGGGATTTTTGAGCAATAAATATAACTCATTTAACAATACAAAATCATTTTTATTGGCAGCATCAATCGCTAATTGTGCCATGTAATTTCTGAGTACATATTTCGGATTTACAACATTCATTTTTGTTTTTCTTTCTTCATCCAAAACAGTTTCATTTTGTAACCTACCTATATAATTTTGAAACCAGTTTTCCCAAGATTTTTTTATTTCATCTACAACTTCTGAAGGCGTATAAAATGCTTTTTCTATTTTTTTGATTGCCTCCTCTATGCTATCATTTTTTGAAATACCAGACAATAATCGGAAAAAAATGGTCATATCAGTTTCTATTTTTTGAAGTACTTCTTCAAGATCTGAAACTAATGTTCCATCTGATTCTTTTACCAAAAACAACCCTAATTTTTCTCGCATCATATGCATGTACTTTTCAGGAAATTTTTCTTGATAACTTTCCAAAACTGCTTCTAAAGGTTCTGCTTCTTCAATTAAAGGATATAGCGCATTTGCCAGCTGATATAAATTCCATAAAACGACTTCTGGTTGCGCACCGTATCGGTAACGTTTATGAGTATTATCCGTTGTATTTGGCGTCCATCCATGGTCGTAACCTTCTAACCATCCATAAGGTCCATAATCAATGGTTAAACCAAGAATCGACATATTATCAGTATTCATTACTCCATGTACAAAACCTACACGTTGCCAATGAATTACCATTTCTAAACTACGCTCTGCTACTTCTTTAAAAAAAGATACATAGCTTTCTTTTGATGGTTTTCCTAGATGAGCAAAATGGTATTTAATGGTATAATCAACCAATGTTTTCAATGTTTTTACCTCTCCTCTAGCTGTGAATATTTGATAATTTCCAAAGCGTAAAAAAGACTCGGCTGTTCTACAAACGATTGCTCCTTTTTCATACGCAGCGTTTCCGTCGTATAGTACATCTCTTAATACTTCATCTCCCGATAATGCTAATGACAGAGCTCTTGTTGTAGGTACCCCTAAATGATGCATGGCTTCACTACACAAATACTCCCGAATAGAGGAACGCAACACTGCTAATCCGTCTGCAGTTCGAGAATATGGTGTTTCTCCTGCTCCTTTTAACTGCAATGCCCATTTTTTGTCATAAACTGCTTCAAACAAGTTAATCGCTCTACCATCTCCTAATTGCCCTGCCCAATGCCCAAACTGGTGTCCTCCATAACACATGGCATATGGTTGTGTATTTTTATATACATCATTCCCTGTAAAAATGTTCTTAAATTCCTCTGAAGTTATTGCTGCTTCCGAAAGTCCTAATTCTTTTGCCATGTCATCTGAAACATGCAAAATTTTCGGATTAGATGTTTTTTTAGGTGTTACATACGAAAAACAAGCTTCTGTTACCTGTCTTCTAGAGTTTTCTTGGATTGGATCTGCCGGTAATTCGTTTGTAAAGGTATTTTGTATATTGAATTTCAACACGTTCTATTCTTCTTTTAGTTTGCTTGCGTACAGTTTTTTCAATTTAGCCAATTTTGGCGAAATTACAACTGAACAATACATTTGTTCTCTATTATTCTCGTAATAATTTTGATGGTATTCTTCTGCTATGTGAAAGGTTGAAGCAGCACTTATTTCTGTTACAATTTCACTTTCATAATAAGGAGCCAACTTTTTTACTACTTTTTCAGCAATTTGTTGTTGTTCTTGAGTATGATAAAAAATTACAGAACGGTATTGGGTTCCTACATCTGCTCCTTGCCTGTTTAACGTTGTTGGGTCGTGACTTGTCATAAACATTACCAACAACTCTTCATAGCTTATAATTTCAGGATTAAACATTGCTTGTACTACTTCTGCATGTCCTGTTAAACCTGAACAAATTTCTCTATAAGTTGGTGTTCCTGGTACAGTACCGCCCATGTAACCAGATACTACTTCTTCTACTCCTTTTATTTGATTTAAAACAGCTTCTACACACCAAAAGCAACCGCCACCAACGGTTATTACTTCTAATTTATTATTTGTCATTTCTCTCCTTTCTTTATTCAGTATCTAAAATCATTGAAGCCGAGTTAATGCAATAACGTAATCCGCTAGGTTCTGGTCCGTCAGGGAATACATGTCCCAAATGCGCATCACAAGTATTACACATCACTTCTACGCGAACCATACCAAAGGTAGTATCTTTTTCATATTGAATAGCATTCTCTTTGATAGGTTGTGTAAAACTGGGCCAACCTGTTCCTGAACTAAACTTTATTGTTGAATCGAACAAAGGTGTGCCACAACATACACATTTATATTTGCCAGCATCATATACACTACACAATGCTCCTGAGTTTGGTCTTTCTGTCCCTTTCTGTCTGGTTACTCTAAATTGTTCAGGTGTTAAAAGCTCTTGCCACTCTGCTGCCGTTTTTTCCACCCTTTTATCGGGTATTGGATTTCCCTTTACCGCAAAATTGATTACGTCTTTCCAAGTTAAAATTTTGTCATTCATTTCACACATTTATTTTATGTAACTTCTTAGTAGTTTCTTTTCTATTTTACTTACAAAACTACAATTCATTATCAACTATATTCATTTTAATTTTGTTATTATAAAAGATATTTTTATCCTTTTTTTTACCTGCCTGATTTTTATCATGTTTTAACCTAGCATTTATCTAGAAATTTGGGGATATTATTAATTTAAAAAAATCATGAAAACATCAAAAATTATAATAGCATTACTCTTTTTTGCTACCACTACAGCTTTTGCTCAGTTAACCATTGATGCTGAACTACGTCCGCGTGCTGAATATAGGCATGGATTTAAAACTTTATTTCCAGATCATACCAACCCTGCTCTTTTTGTTTCACAAAGAACCCGATTGAATACTACCTATAAAACTGAAAAATTAAACTTTTATGTTAGTTTTCAAGATGTAAGAGTTTGGGGAGATGTTCCGCAATTAAATACTGCTGATAACAGCGGTTTAAGTGTTCACCAAGCATGGGGAGAACTATTTTTAGATGCTAAGTTCTCTGTAAAATTGGGACGTCAAGAAGTTATATACGATGATAGCAGGATTTTTGGGAATGTAGATTGGGCGCAACAGGCTCGTAGTCATGACATGGCCATGTTGAAGTATCAAAAAGATGCTTTTAAATTTGATATTGGTTTGGCTTTTAACCAATCGAAAGAAAACCTAACAGGCACAAATTTGACTACTCCAAATACGTATAAAGCAATGCAATATGCCTGGTTACATAAAGATTGGAGTAACTTTTCTGGTAGTTTTTTGTTTTTAAACAACGGAATGCAAGCTCCTAACGGACTTACGTACAGTCAAACTATAGGAACTCATTTAACTGCCAAAAAGGATAAATTTAATATTACTGCTAATTTATATTATCAATTTGGAAACGATGCTTTAGATAGAGAGTTGAGTGCTTATTTACTTGGTTTAGAGGCTATGTTCAAAGCTTCTGAAAAAACAAAGGTTGGTTTGGGTGTTGAATTACAAAGTGGTAATGACTACAATACGCCTGCTGATAAAAACAATGCTTTTACTCCTTTCTATGGAACTAACCATAAATTTAACGGTTTTATGGATTATTTCTATGTGGGTAATCACATAAACAGTGTTGGTTTGCTAGATTTATATGCGAAAGCTAATTTTAAATTGAACTCTAAATCTGGTTTAACTGCTTTTATTCATCATTTTTCAGCTGCGGCAGATATTAATGATACTGTTTCTAATGAATTAGGAACTGAAGTGGATCTTGTATACGGATATAAGTTTACAAAAGACATCAGTTTTAAAGCTGGGTACTCTCATTTATTTCCTTCTGAAGGAATGGAAATTTTAAAAGGTAATGCAGATAACAACACAAATAATTGGGCATGGGTTATGGTAACTATAAAGCCTACTTTATTTACATCTAAAAACTAGTAATTATGGTAGTAACAAGTAACAAAACTGTAGCTGATTATGTTACAGAAAATATAAAAACAGCACATATTTTTAAGAAATATGGGATTGATTTTTGCTGTGGTGGAGGAATATCGGTTGAAAAAGCTTGTGCAAAAAATAATGTAGATCAAGCAACTCTTGAAAAAGAACTAGCTGAGGTTGATGTAATAAAAGATATTATTGAAGACTATGATAAATGGGAATTGGATTTTTTAATGATTTATATTGAAAATGTACATCATACCTATGTAAGAGAAAGCCTGCCTATCATTTCTCAATATGTTAATAAAGTAGCTAAAGTACATGGACACCATTATGCTGAAGTTGTAGAAATAAATCAGTTATTTCACGAAGTTGCTAATGAGTTACTATCACACATGCAAAAGGAAGAAAAGATATTATTTCCCTTTATAAAACAATTAATTCAAGCAGAAAAAGAAGGAATAAAAAATACAACGCCTCCTTTTGGAACAGTAAATAACCCTATACAAATGATGGAGCACGAACATGAAAGTGCTGGAAATATTTTTAAGGAAATATCTAGGCTATCTAACCACTATACTCCTCCAGAAGGAGCCTGTAATACTTTTAGAGCGTTGTATGCTAAGCTAGAAGAGTTTGAACAAGATTTACACAAACACATCCATCTCGAAAATAATATTTTGCATCCAAAAGCAGTTCTTTTAGAAAAGAGAATATCTTAATACAAAAGGAGTCGTTAATTAACGACTCCTTTTGTATTTTATAACTTGATAAACCGATTAAAGGCTTCTCGTTCTAGTTCTGCTCTAAAATTAGGATGAGCAATAGAAATTAAGGCTTTTGCCCGTTCTTTCAAGCTTTTTCCAAACAAATTAACTACTCCATATTCTGTTGCTACGTAATGTACATGGGCTCTTGTCGTGGTAACCCCTGCTCCTTCTTTTAAAAACGGAGTAATTTTAGAAACTCCTTTAGCTGTTATCGAAGGCATTGCAATAATAGCTTTCCCTCCTTTTGATAATGAGGCACCTCTAATAAAATCCATTTGCCCTCCTACTCCTGAATATTGATATTTTCCAATCGTATCAGCACAAACCTGTCCCGTTAAGTCAATTTCAATAGCACTGTTTATAGCAGTTACTTTCGGATTGAGTTTAATGATAGATGTGTCATTCGTATACCCTGCTTCTTTAAAGTGTACTAGCGGATTATCATCAATAAAATCATACAGCTTTTGAGACCCCACAGCAAAACAAGTAACAATTTTCCCTGTTTTTATTTCTTTTTCTTCCCCAGTAATCACTCCTTTTTCTATTAGAGGTAATACTCCATCAGAAAACATTTCTGTATGTATTCCTAGCCGTTGATGGTTGGTTAAGTTGTGCAATACAGCATTAGGAATGTTTCCTATTCCCATTTGTAGTGTTGCTCCATCTTCAATCAATCCTGCTACATTTTCCCCTATTCTCGTTTCTATTTCCGAAGGGGTTCCTGTAATCGATTCATGAATTGGTGAGTTGACTTTTACCGCATAATCAATATTGTTTATGTGGATAATACCATCTCCATGAGTTCTAGGAACATTAGGGTTTACTTGCGCTATTACTATTTTAGCAGTTTGTATAGCTGGTAAGGTAATATCTATCGAAGTTCCTAAAGAACAGTATCCGTGTTTATCAGGTGGAGAAACCTGAATAAAAGCTACATCTAACGGATAAATATTACGACGGAATAACCAATGTATTTCACTTAAAAAAATAGGAATATAGTCTCCATTATTCATATTTACACCTTTCCTTACGTTATCCCCAACAAAACAGCTTATCAATTTGAACGATTTACTATAAGGTTCTTCTAAATACTTAGCTTTACCATGGGTATGAATTTGAATAATCTCCACATTGCTTACCTCTTGGTAACGTTCACACAAAGTATCTATTAATAAATTAGGAGTCATTGCAGCTCCTTGGAAAAATATTTTATGGTTTGATTTTACAATAGCTACCGCTTCTTCAGCAGTTACAATCTTTAATTTTTCTGACATCTTATTTTTTATTTTACCAACACAAAAATCGTAAGAATGGCCTGTTTAATTAATGATAAAAATCATGAGATTAAAACAATCTACCTCTGCTGACTATTTTGGATTATCAACATTAAAAAAACCTCCTCTATTTTCCTTTCTTTCTATGGATTGATGAATAATTAAATATGCTATAGTAATCATATTTCTTAACTCACAGAGGGCAGTTGTTACTTTAGATACTTTGTATAATTGCTCTACTTTAGCATAAAGTATTTCAAGTTTAGTAGCTGCTATGTTTAACCGTGAGTTACTTCTAACTATTCCCACGTAATCTCGCATTAAAGCTTGTAACTCTTTTAAGCAGTTATCAATTACTTCAGGTTCATTATGTAAAAAAACTCCCTCATCATCCCATTCAGGTATCTCAACGGCTAAGTAAGGCGGATTATTCTCGGACAAAAACTTAAAAATATTGTGTGCATACACCAAGGCTTCTAACAAGGAATTAGAGGCTAATCTGTTCGCTCCATGTAACCCTGTTCTTGAAGTTTCTCCACAACAAAATAAATTTTGAACGGTTGTTTTTCCATATGTATCAACCACAATGCCACCGCATACATAATGAGCAGCAGGTACTACTGGTATCCAATCTTTTGCGACATCAATACCGAAGTTTTTACATTTTTGATAAATGGTAGGGAAATGCTTTTGAAAAGCGATCATATCTAGATGGGTACAATCTAAAAACACACAAGAGTCTCCCGATTTCTTCAGTTCTTTGTCTATAGACTGAGAAACGATATCTCTTGATGCCAGTTCTGCCCTAGTATCATAATCAAGCATAAAGCGATGTCCTTTTTCATCCCTTAAATAAGCTCCAAAACCTCTAACTGCTTCTGATATTAAAAAAGAAGAACCTTCTTCTTTGTTATACAATACAGTTGGATGAAACTGAACAAACTCCATATCTTTTGTGAGTGCTTTGGCTCTGTATGCCATGGCAATACCATCTCCAGTGGCAATTATAGGGTTTGTGGTATGTCCGTACACTTTTCCTATTCCACCAGAAGCAAGAATCGTATTGTTCGATCTTACTGTAAGAATTGTTCCTGTTTTCTCATCCAATACATAAGCACCATAACACCTTGTTTGTTTCTTTTTTATTGACCTTACTTGGTGTTCGGTAATCAAATCGATAGAAAAGTGATGCGGTAAGAGTTTTGTATTTTTTAATTGATGAATGCGTTGTAACAAAGCTCTTTCAATCTCGTATCCTGTAATATCTTTATGATGCACCACCCGATTTGCTGAATGACCTCCTTCTTTACCTAAATCAAATTTTCCTGCTGTATTTGTATCAAAATTAGCTCCCCAAGTAATCAATTCATTAAACCGTCTTGGACCTTCATTAACCACCATTTCAACAACTGCTTCATCACACAAACCATCACCAGCTATTAATGTGTCTTGAATATGTTTTTGAAAAGAATCTTCTTCTTTATTTAAAACAACTGCAACACCTCCTTGTGCATACTTGGTGTTTGATTCATCTTCATCTCCCTTGGTTATAATGGTTACTGTTTTATTAGGAAATTTTTCTCCCATCTTAACCGCAAAAGTAAGTCCTGCCACACCTGACCCTATTACTAAATAATCAGTTGTTATCATTTATTTCGACAGAGCTAACATACGTTGAATTGGTACCAATGCCTTTTCTCTAATATTTTTTGGCACTTCAATTTTGGGGCTTTCATTTAACAAACAGTCGTATAACTTTTGTAGGGTGTTCACTTTCATATACGCACATTCACTACACGCACAGGTATTGTCTTCTTTAGCCGGCGCAGGAATTAATTCTGTATTTGGCACTTCTTGTTGCATTTTATGTAAAATTCCTGCTTCTGTTGCTACGATAAACTTTTGATGAGAATGTTCTTTTACATACTTAATCATTCCAGCTGTAGAACCAATATACGTTGCTGTTTTTAAAATATGTTCTTCAGATTCAGGGTGTGCAATTATTTTATAGTCAGGATATTTTTTATGCAATTCTATCAGTTTATCTATAGAAAAAGCTTCGTGAACTACACAACTACCATCCCACAGGAGCATATCTCTTCCAGTTTGTTTTATAATATATTTTCCTAAATTTCTATCAGGAGCAAAAATAATTGGAGTTTCTTTGGGGATAGAAGCTACTATTTTTAATGCATTTGAAGAAGTACACACAATATCTGTCAATGCTTTAACTTCTGCGCTACAATTCACATAAGTTACTACTGTATGATTAGGGTGCTCTTTTATAAATTTTTCAAACTCTTTGGGCGGACATGAGGCTGCCAAAGAACAACCGGCATTTATATCAGGTAGCACAACAGTTTTTGTAGGGTTTAAAATCTTTGCTGTTTCTGCCATAAAGTGCACTCCTGCAAACACAATTAAATCCGCATCTGTCTCCGCTGCTTTTTGCGACAATCCTAAACTATCCCCTACGTAATCTGCTACATCTTGTATTGCCGTATCTTGATAATAATGAGCGAGTATAATCGCATTTTTTTCCGACTTTAAACGCGTAATCTTATCTTTTAATGTCATATCTATACTAATTCTTAGTGCGAAAATACTTGGGTGGTAAAACTTAAAATATGATATTCATCATGCTTTCTACTTCCTCTTTTCACTATTTGCAGTTAGTCTAATAAATATTTTTTAAGTTGTTTGTCTAAATACACCCAACAATTAGTGTTTACAGTCTCATATATTTTAATAAGTTCTAAGCCATATTCTGTTAATGTTGTTCCACCTCCTCCTAAACCTCCGGCTGTTTTTACCACAACTGGTTTATCAGCCTTTGTATTTACCGAATCTATTAAATTCCATGCCTTTTTATAAGACATTCCCAAATCTCTTGCCGACTTTGATAATGATTTCGTCTCTTTGATCGATTTTAACAACCGAACTCTTCCTTCTCCTAAAAAAGTAGTGTTATCTACTTCTATCCATATCCTGCTTTTAATTTTATATGACATAAATTGTAAATTAAACTAGAACTCAAAATTAATGCCCAATCTTTTCTTTAATTATGAGGCTAATCATAAAAGGAAACATTATTTAAAATAATTATAAATTACCTTTTCTTTTCTTTTTTAAAAAAGACAAAAAACTCTTTATTCGCTTCACTTTCAAAGCTTTTCGTTATTTCCACAAAAACATAACACCTTGAAAAACTATAAGTTATGATAAATATCATGTTTATTATATGGAAATATTTATTAATTTGTTAAAGACAATTAACAATGATTCTATGCCTATAAAAAGTTATTTAGCCCATCCACACGATGGTAAAAAAGAAGAACTTATCAACGCCTTATCATCCTTAAATGAATGTGAAGTAATACCTGCTGAAAATAAAGATGTCTTAGTTGTAGTTACTGAAACAGCAACCAAAGCAGCAGAAGAAATTTTAAAACAAAAACTAGAAATGATTAGCAGTTTAAAATTATTAGCAATGGTATCAGGATTTAATACACCCCTAAAGAATTAGCCCATGTACACTTCAACAACAAACAGACGAAGTTTTATAAAAAAGATGGCGGTGTTATCTGCCATGACAGCAGCAGCTACGATGTTTCCAGGAATTATGTTTGCTGGCGAACAAGAAGAACAATTACCCAAAGGAGGAAATTTAGATTGGAAAAAAGCACCTTGCCGGTTTTGTGGTGTAGGGTGTGGAGTAATGATTGGTGTTGAAAATGGTAAAGCCGTCGCTGTAAAGGGTGATCCTAAATCTCCCGTTAATAAAGGCCTATGCTGTGTAAAGGGATACCATTCCGTAATGGCAATGTACGGTAAAGACCGTTTGACAAAACCGCTCGTTAAAAAGAAGGGTAAATATGTAGAAACCTCCATGAAAGAAGCATTAGATTTAATTGCTTCTAAAATGAAAGAAACCATTAAAGAGTATGGTAAAGATGCTGTATCTATTTATGGTTCAGGTCAGTGGACCATTCCTGACGGATATGTCGCTTCAAAACTTTTCAAAGGGTGTATCGGAACAAATAATGTGGAGGCCAATGCACGTTTATGTATGGCGAGTGCTGTTACTGGTTTTTTAACTTCTTTCGGAATTGATGAACCAATGGGGTGCTATGAAGATATTGATCATGCTGATGTTTTTGTTTTATGGGGAAATAATATGGCAGAAATGCATCCTGTTTTATTTTCAAGATTACTAGATCAACGTTTAAAAAGAGGGGTGAAAATTATCGACTTTGCTACGCGTACAACTCGTACCAGTATGGCGGCAGATAAATCTATTCTGTTTTTACCTCAAACCGATTTAGCAGTTGCCAACGCTATTTGTTATGAAATTATAAACAATGGTTGGGTAAATACCTCTTTTGTTGAAAAGCACTGTAATTTTAATAAGGGCATAACTAATATGGGCTATGGTTTAGAGGATAACTATAAGTTCAAAGACAAGCCCGAAAAAATTAGCTTTAAAGAATACAAAAAGTTTTTAGAAGACTATACTCCCGAAAAAGTAGAGAAAATATCAGGTGTATCTGCTAAAGATATTAAATATATGGCTGCCTATTACGGTGATCCTAACAAAAAAGTAATGTCGCTTTGGTGTATGGGACCTAACCAACACAGTAGAGGTACTTGGATGAATAACTTAATTTATAATATTCATTTACTCACAGGAAAAATTTCTACTCCAGGCAATAGTCCTTTTTCATTAACAGGACAACCATCGGCTTGTGGTACCGTTAGAGAAGTTGGAACCTTAACCCATAAACTGCCTCATGGCGTGGTAATGAACAAAAAACACCGTGAATTTGCCGCTAAAATTTGGGAGGTACCAGTAGAAAATATCGATCCAAAACCAACCTATCATACTGTAGAAATGTTTAGAGCCTTAGACAGAGGTGATATTCGTTTTATGTGGATTCAGGTAACCAATCCAATGGTTACCATGCCTAAGTTAAAACGTTACAGAGATGCTGCTCAAAAAGAAGGTCGCTTTATTGTGGTATCAGACATTTACCCTACTCCAACTACTGATATTGCCGATGTTATTTTACCTTCTGCCATGTGGGTAGAACGTGAAGGTATGTATGGTAATTCTGAACGTAGAACACAATACTTTGAGCAAATGGTACAGCCACCAGGAGAAGCCATGAGTGATACCTGGCAATTAGTGGAGGTTGCAAAAAGGTTAGGATACGAAAAACAATTCTATTATAAAGAAGATTCTCATATCGAAGAAATTTATGCTGAATATCGTAAACACCACGATAATAAAAAGCATAATATGGCTCCGTTAGAAGTTTTAAAAGAAAACCCAGGAATGCAATGGCCTTATGTTGAAGGAAAGCCTACTCAATGGCGTTTTAATTCAAAATATGACCCTGCTTGTAGCAACGGAGAAGATTTTCATTTCTACGGAAAACCAGATGGTAAAGCGGTTATTTGGCAACGTCCTTACGAACCCGCTGCTGAAGAACCAGATGCTGAATATCCATACTGGTTAAACACAGGTCGTGTTGTTGAACATTGGCATACGGGTTCTATGACAAGACGTATTCCTGTATTGCATAGAGCCATGCCACATTCATATGTCGAACTCAATCCAGACGATGCGAAACGCATGCAAATTAAAACAGGAGACATGGTAAAGCTAACCACGCGTCGTGGACACATAACCTTACCAGCTTCTGTGAATGAACGCGGTGTACCAGCACCTATGCAAGTGTTTGTTCCTTTCTTTGATGAAAACATGTTAATTAACGAAATAACACTAGATTCTTTTTGTCCAATATCAAAAGAACCAGACTATAAAAAATGTGCCGTTAACGTAGAAAAAGCTTAATATTATGAAAAAACGTTTAGGTATCATATCGCTTTTTATCATTCTATTTATCGCCTTTATTACGGTGTGGAATTATAGTTATTATCAAGGTCAAGAAGAGGCATACATACCCATTGAAAATAACCAACCCACACCTATCATTCCTTCTGAAGCTGGGGTTTTTGAACGATCAAAATACGCTTTAGATTATACGAAAATGCCAGTTGACGAAATACATCAACGAACGATGAAGAACTATTATGATAATAGAGCTTTTCATGGAGCACCTCCAAGCATTCCTCATGAAGTAAGTAGTGGTGAACGTAGTATGGGTGAAAATAATTGTTTAAAATGTCATGAAAATGGTGGGTATGTAGAAAAGTTCAACGCATATACGCCTATTACTCCTCATCCAGAAAAAATTAACTGTCGTCAGTGTCATGTTCCTCAAAAAACACAAGCACTGTTTAAGGAAACTAACTTTACAAGAGGAACTATTCCTGTAGTGGGTACAAATAATGCTTTAGCAGGAAGTCCTCCTGTAATTCCGCATCAATTGCAACTAAGAGAAAATTGTTTGGCTTGTCATGCAGGACCAAGCGCTCCTAAAGAGATTAGAGTTACACATCCTGAAAGAGTAAATTGTAGACAATGCCATGTTCCTAATCATAAAGTAACTGAAGACATTGGTAATTTTATTAGAAAAATTGAAAACTAAATGAGAATTCATACGTATATAAAATTCGTTTGTTATGCTGTTTTGTTCGTGATTATAACTGTTTCTTGTAAACATAAAGAACATGAATACCATAGCATTACCGATAAAATAGAAGCTGAAAGTAACAATTATAAAGGTATTTCTATCTCTTCTAAAAAGTATTTAGAAGGAATGAAAATGATGGAAATTACAGAAAATGAAATCACATTTTTAATTCCTACTAGAAAAGATAAAATCAAATCGTACAAATGTACGGAGTGCCACACGCAACCTTTAGCTAAAATGCAAACCAAAGATATTAAAAAGGCGCATTGGAATGTTAAATTAGAACATGCTTCATTAAATACCATGAACTGTATTACCTGCCATGATGGTAATAACATGGATAATTTAAAAAGTATAACAGGGCATGCTATCGATTTAAATACGAGTTACAAACTATGCAGCCAATGTCATCAAAAACAATACAAAGATTGGACAGGAGGTGCGCATGGGAAACGGATTGAAAGCTGGGCTTCACCTAGAGCTTCTATGACCTGTGTTAACTGTCATAATCCACATGCTCCGAGTTTTGATACCAAATGGCCCGCACGATTTAATACTCAAAAAATAAAAGAACGTAAATAAATTTAGGCATGAGCAACAATAACAAAAAATGGTTTACGCTAAACCTAAATAGGCATCAACAGCAGCATAGTTCTTGTGGTTGTGGAAAAACACCCGAAAGATGCAATTCACATGCTACAAACGATGAGTTAAGTGAAAAAGATTTTTTTGAAAAAGCAGTAAGTGCTTCCATAGGCGAAGAAAGACACAAAGACGGTTTCGATCAAGTCTTTGATGTAAAAATGGATCGTAGATCTGCCTTTAAAAAACTAACCGCTAGTTTATTAATTGGAGCTGGAGCTATGTCTTCTTGTACCAGTATTACTTCTAGTGACGAATCTAAAGAAAAAGCGCAGATAGACTGGGAAGAACAATTTAAAGGAAACTACAAATTAATGACGGATGAGGAAAAAGAAGCTACTGTAAATAGATTGGTTCGTTCCTATCAGTTACGTACAGGAAAAACAATTAATATGTCTTCGAAAAATGCTGAAGAAGATGTATTGTTTGGTTATGCTTTTAATATCTCTAAGTGTCAAGGGTATATGGATTGCGTAAGTGCCTGTGTTGAAGAAAACAACCAAGACAGAAATTCACAAATGCAGTACATTCGAATTCACGAGATGAAAGATGGTAAAGGGTTTAATTTTAATGAGGCTGATGATAATTATTACCACGAAGTGCCTGCGGAAGGGCATTTTTATATGGGAACCCAATGCTTTCATTGCGATAACCCACCCTGCGTAGAAGTGTGCCCCGTACAAGCTACTTGGCGAGAAAAAGACGGATTGGTAGTAGTTGATTACGATTGGTGTGTGGGTTGTCGTTATTGTATGGCAGCCTGCCCTTACGATGGTCGTCGATTCAACTGGAGTAAACCAGAAGTTCCAGAAGAAGAAATGAACCATAATCAACATTATTTAGGAAATCGAATGCGAAAAAAGGGAGTCATGGAAAAGTGTACTTTCTGTGTTCAACGCTCAAGAGCAGGTAAAAATCCAGCTTGTGTGGAAGCCTGCCCTACCGGAGCTCGTATTTTCGGAAACTTGCTCGACCCTAGTAGTACTATTCGATGGGTATTAGAAAACAAAAAAGTATTCAGATTAAAAGAAGATTTAGGCACCGAACCAAAGTTTTGGTACTTCATGGATTAAAAAATATACAATGAGAAGACTTAAAGTTTTGACAAGTTTAGTTAAAGACAGTTTAGATATTATTACTAAAGGTTCCAAAAAATATCACCTCTGGATGGCTTTTTTAACCCTAGTCATCCTCGTAGGCATGTATTGCTATTCAATTCAGTTAGAACACGGATTAAGCGTTACAGGAATGACGGATAGAGTGAGTTGGGGATTATATATCTCTAACTTTACGTTTTTAGTAGGAGTTGCAGCTGCTGCCGTTATGTTAGTAATGCCTACCTATGTATTAAAAGATATTGACTTTAAACAAGCCGTTTTAATTGGGGAAGGTTTAGCTGTTGCTGCACTAATTATGTGTTTAGCCTTTGTTGTTGCCGATATGGGAGGCCCTTCTGTTTTATGGCACATGATTCCCGGTTTTGGTGTTTTTAACTTCCCAAACTCTATGCTTACCTGGGATGTAATTGTATTAAATGGATATTTGTTTCTAAACATCACCATTCCGTTTTATATCTTATTCAGACATTATCAAGGAAAAGAAGCAAAAGCAAGTGTGTATGTACCGGGAGCTATATTATCTGTTTTTTGGGCGGTAGGTATTCACTTAGTAACCGCCTTTCTGTATCAAGGTTTACAAGCGCGTCCTTTTTGGAATAATGCGCTGTTAGGACCTCGATTTTTAGCCTCTGCATTCGCAGCTGGTCCAGCTTTAATTATTTTAGTTTTAGCAATCATCAGAACCTTTACAGCATTTAAAATTGAAGATAAGACTATCAAGAAAATAGCAATGGTGGTTACTGTCGCTGCTCAAATAAATATTATCATGCTAGTCTCTGAATTGTTTAAGGAATTTTACGCTCCAACACACCATAGTGAAAGTGCTTATTATTTATTCTTCGGTTTAGACGGAAAAACAGCTTTATTACCTTGGATATGGACTGCTATCTCTCTAAATGTTTTAGCCACAGTTATTTTAACATTCCATAAGCTTCGTAACAACTTAAAAGTATTGTACTTTGCTTGTTTTATATTATTTATAGCCATATGGATTGAAAAAGGCTTCGGATTAATAGTTCCTGGTTTTATCCCTGGCCCTTATGGAAAAATTGCTGAATATACCCCCACGGGCATAGAAATAGGTGTTACTTTAGGTATTTGGGCTTTAGGAGCGCTCATTTTCACTATCCTAGCTAAAACAGCTATTGGTATTGAAACAGGTAAATTGAGCTATAAAAAATAAAATCATTTCAGATATAATAGAAAAAGACTAGCATACTTTATGCTAGTCTTTTTTTTACAGTTATATATGCTATCAATAAATCTACCTTTAAATAAGATTACTTGGTCTTTAAAAATTTTAAAACAAAAATAAGGTCTCATCCCTATGTAAGGGACGTATAACAACGATTAAAAAGTATAAATATATTAGTAGGTTCCACTTTTATTTGCCTTCTAAGGCTTTACAATAAGAAAAACTGTTGCACTATAACTTTTCCTTAAAAAAAGGCATAAAAAAAACCTCAATCTAATCAAAGATTGAGGTTTGTTAAAGAAAGGCAACGACCTACTCTCCCACCAGTGGCAGTAC